>DXCX01000121.1 GCA_019115785.1 Candidatus Intestinimonas merdavium
TGTTCAGACAGATAACGGTTTTGAATTTACCAACCGTTTCTCCAATAGTAAGCGAGATCTACCTACTTTATTTGAAGTTACTGCCGCTAAACTGGCAATCCGACACAAGCTCATTCGTCCCTATACTCCTCGCCACAATGGTAAGGTGGAGCGTAGCCACCGGGAGGATCAGAAACGCTTTTATTCTTGTCATAACTTTTACTCCTTGGACGACTTTGCAAAGCAGCTTACCGTCCATAACCGTCGTTCCAATGACTTTCCCATGAGGCCATTGGCCTGGCTTTCTCCCTCTGAGTTCACCGTCCAATATGTTTGACAAACCTACATTATTTCTCTTTCTGCTCGATACCGCTTAGCATGCAGATAGATCAAAAATAATTGACCGTCTGCCACATAGTCGATACAATGTAATTATGCGCTTATGTGGCAGACAATAAGGAGGTATCAATATCATACCACGTAATAATGAAACAGGCCGTGCCGCCAACGGCAGCGGCTCGATCAGAAAAAGAACTGTCACAAAGAATGGAAAATCCTATACCTATCGGGAGACCCGCGTCACGGTGGGACATGACCCCATTATCGGCAGGCAGGTACAGCGTTCCATCACAGGGAAAACGCAAAAAGAGGTCGCGCAGAAGATGCGGGAGATGGCTGTGAAAGTAGACCGGGGAACTTATCAGGCTCCGTCCAATCAGGCCGGGAGCTTTTTGTCCTACCGCACCGTGTACGACTGCTTCAAGCGGGTCATGGTAAAAATCGGCGCACCGTCTACCCGTTTCCACGACTTACGGCATACCTACGCCGTCATGGCGATTCAGAGTGGGGATGACATCAAGACCGTGCAGGAAAACCTGGGCCATGCGACGGCGGCCTTTACTCTTGATGTGTACGGCCATGTGACGGCCCAGATGAAACAGGCCAGCGCGGATCGCATGGAGAAGTTCATCCAAAGCGTGTCTGCCTGACCGGGTCCGGCGCAAGACCCAATAAGGGTAAAAGCCTTCAAGGCAAAAGAAAAAGCCTTGAAACCGTTGAGTTTCAAGGCTTTTTTCTGGTGGACGATACAGGACTTGAACCTGTGACCTCCCGCACGTCAAGCGGATGCTCATACCAGCTGAGCTAATCGTCCAGACAGCGTAGATTATACTACCACACTTCTGGACAAGTGTCAAGCTTTCTGAAGAAAAAACAATAAAAATTTTGTCTAGGCCTGGCTTGAAAATGGGAGGTGCCCACTGGGGCAAATTGTGCCGTTGAGGAGGCAATGAACCTGCCCAGCCGGCATATGAACAGGGTATGGACTTCAGCCGCCCATATAGGAGAAGCGCATATAGTCGTGATAGCCATAGGAGATGTCGGAATCCCATTCCCAGGCATCTCCGCCCCAGCTCCAGCCATGCTCAGCAAAGATACGTGCCACCGAACTGTCGGGGCCGATGGAATAGGGGGCTGTCTCCGGCGTCCAGTGGCTTCCCGCCAGGAGTAGCCGCCCACATCGTGGATGGGGAACTGCTCCGAGTCCGTTATAGATCTCAGTAAAGATGTCAGTCACATCCTGGGCCAGGGCGGTATGGACGGTAAGGGACATGGTGGAGGGAGTTTTGACACCGTTGGAGAGCTTCCACACCGGTACGGAGATGGTGGTCATGGAGGCGTCCGCCTCCTCCTTGCTGGCAAAACGTCGCTTGTCTGCGGAGCCAAAGAGGAGGAGGTATTTTCTGGGGTTCTCCCCCTGGTAGTCCAGCAGGAAATCCTGGGTCCAGTAGTCATCATAACTGGCCTCCCCTCGGTCCACCCGTTCCCAGAACTGGACCTCCTGGATCTCAGCCTGGGTCATGGGGGTAAAGGAGAGGGTATAGCTGTCGCAGGCAGTGCTGATGGTGCTGCTGTAGCTGCCGGTATAGTTGTAATAGTCGGGTTCGATCTGGTAGGCGAGGGTGGACAGAGAACTTCCCACATAGGTACGTACTTGCTAGTGGGGCAGGATGGCCTGTCCCGTGACAGCATCCATCATCTGGAGGGTCACAGTCTTCTCCTCACGGTAGTGTTCCTGGTCCACCAGAGCCAGCACCCGCATGAGCAGCACGGCGCCGTCGGCCCGCTGCATGTCATCATAGGCCCAATGGGAAGTGGATAGGTCGGTGTAGGACTGAGCGGAGGCAGCGGCGGGGAGGACAAGAAGAGCAGCCAGGGAAAAGGCACAGACGCGTTTCCAGATCCTCATGATCGTTCTCTCTCTTTTCTTATTCCATTTTCCGGTGGATCGGGGTTACTTTAAGGCCTTGGATACAGTCTTGAAGGCGGGAGTACCGGAGACCTTCAGCAGGTCAAAGGCGGCTCCTTCAGCAGTGAGGACACATGCACCCATCCGGTCCATGAGGGAAAGGCCGTTTTGATAGTTGAAGGTGGAACGGGAGCAGATGGCGTCTCCAATGGGAAAGACACTGTAATCACGCTCCAGCAGACTGCGCACCGTCTGATAAACACAAACATGGGTTTCGGTACCGCACACCATAATGCTGTGCCGGCCCAACCCCTCCAGCACAGGCAGCAGTCCGTCCCGAGCGGCGTCAAAGGAGGATTTCTCCAGCATCCGCACGTCGGGGGGCAGGAGACCGGCCAACTCCGGTACAGTGGGCCCCAGGCCCTTGGGATACTGTTCTGTAACCACCACGGGAATGTTCAGCGCCTGAGCCGCAGTGAGGAGAATGGCGGTATTCCGGCAAACCCGGGCCTGCGCCTCCATAGCGGCCATGAGCTTGGTCTGGACGTCAATGATGAGGAGTACGGCGTCCTCCGCGTCCAGGTGAAAGTGGGAGAAGGGAGTGGTTCGGTCCATAGCATGTCCTTTCCGGGGCGGTGCCCCTATCATGTCTGCCCGGTTGGGGCGGGCTGGTCGGACTGGACGCCCTCCTCAGAGGGGCCCAGCTCGTCGATGGTGTGTATGGCCAGGCGGAACAGGATGTGGCGCAGCTGGCACAGGTATTCCTTGGGAGGGATCTGGGCCTCCTCGGTGAGCCAGCGAATGATGGACATGAGGATGGCGTCGCTGAAAAAGGTGACGTAAAAGTCCACATGTTCCACGCCGTCAAAAATATCCTGGGCAAAAAAGGCCATGAGGGGGGGTAATGGCCTGACCAAAATACTCCCGAAAGGAGTTTTGGCCGGAGATCCGCAGCGCATTGCGGTAAAAGGCCTGCTCCTGGTAAAAATAGGCGCACATATCCGCCAGAAGACCCCAACCGTTGTGGTGGGTCTCCGGGTGGATGGATTGGAGAAACTCGGAGTCAAAAATCCAGTTGACCAAATCATATTTGTCCCGAAAGTGGTAATAAAAGCTCTTCCTGCTCATGTTGCAGGCCTGGCAGATGTCGCCCACGCTGATCTTTGAGAAGGCTTCGGTGCGCATCAGGTCCTTCATGGCCTGCGCCAGGGCGCGCTTTGTGATGTTGGAGTCTGGCATGACATCACCTCCCGGCGCGGTAGCCGTGCCTCTGGCCGTGACCTGGTCTGGACGGCTGCCTTTGGGTGATTGTGCGTCCCGTCAGGGTGTCCCAAACACCCGAGGGAATGGGGTGGTAGAATATTGAAAAATATTCTAATTTAAACTTTTTTGTAAAAATAGTGGGAAAATAAGCGGAAATCAATCATAAATGAGCTCGTTCAACAGACATTATTATAGCAGTTTAGTGTGCTTTTTTCAAGCCGCAAAGGGGTGTCAGGCATGGGTGATGTCGTTGATCCAGACCCGGGAACGAAAGCGCCGCACGCCAGCGCCAAACTTGGTGAGCTGCTCCATAGTGATCCCCACATAGACCCAGAAGATGCCCCATTTGAGGACCAGGCCGAACAGGGCGGCCAGAGGGAGGGCCACACACCAGAGTGGGAGGATGTCAATGCGCATGGCGGCGCGGACGTCGCCGCCTCCCCGGAGGACTCCCACGGTGTTGTTGCTGTTGAAGGCCCGGAGCGCCAGGAAGACACCGGTAAAGGTGAGCATCATAGTGGCGGTTTTGGAGGCGGTTTCCGAGAGGAGGAACCGGGGATAGACGGCCCAGGGCAGCACCCACCAGGCCGCGGCGGTGAGGAGAAGGCCGATGACACCGCCGCACAGCAGGGCCAGGGTATCCATGGCGGCCCCGGCCTGATAGACCGACTCTCTGCCCTGTCCGGCTCCAATCTCCCGCCCCACGATGATAGCGGTGGTGCCGCTGATGGCGAAGATGGCAACGGTGCAGATGTCCTCGATGTTGCCGGCCAGAGCCCGGGCGGCCAGGATCTCGGTGCTCCCCTCCATATGACCCATTACCACCTTATAGAGAGAGGTGCCCAGGCCCCAGAGGGTCTCGTTAACCACCACCGGTCCGGAGTAGCGCAGGAAGCGCCATAAAAGCTCGGTACCCGGACGGAGGGCCAATCCTGGGCGCAGATGGAACCGTCGGTTTCCGAAGGCGTACAGCGCCATGGCGAGGAACTCTACCACCCGAGAGAGAAAGGTGGCTGTGGCGGCTCCGGTGACCCCCAGCCGGGGGGCGCCCAGGTTGCCGAAGATGAGCACCCAGTTGAGGAAGGTGTTGGTACACATGGAGATGGAGAAGATCATAAGCCCCAATCGAGGGTGCTCCATGCTTCGGTGGGCTCCCACATAGACGCCGGTAATGCTGTTTAAAATATAGGAGGGGCCCACGATACGGGCATAGACCGCCGCAAGCTCGGCCAGGTTGGGGTCATTGGTGAGCAGACCCATGAGCTGCCTGGGGAACCCGCACATGGCCAGGGCAAAGAGAAGGGAGATGGCGCCGGCTACGTAGCAGCCCACGCCGATCACCCGGTTGATGCTGTCGGTATCCCCTTTGCCCCAGTACTGGCTGATGAGCACAGAGGAGCCGCTCTGGAGCCCGAAGATGACCAACTGGATGACAAATACGGGGATGTTGGCAATGGTCACAGCCGCCAGAGGCGCCTCCCCCAGGGCGCCGACCATAAAAGTGTCGATGAGCCCCAGGGAGGTCGTGATGAGATTTTGGGCTACGATGGGCAAGGCCAGGGTCACCACGTCCCGGTAGAAGGCTCTGCCCCGCCTCACATGGGCCAGCACAGCCTTACCGGGCGGCGACCCGGGCGGAGCAAATCTCCACCAGGGCCTTTACCAGGGCCTCACCCTCTTCCGGGGTGCTCTCCGGGGAGAAGGATACCCGCAGCACCCCCAACAGCTCTCCCTTGGGCCGGCCGGTAGCGGCGAAAACATGACTGGGCTTTCCCCTGTGGCAGGCCGATCCGGAGGAGACGCAGATACCCCGGTCGCTGAGCTCCCGGACCAGCATCTCACTGGGGTAGCCGGGCAGGGAGACGGCACAGATATGGGGGGCATCCCCGGGACTCACCACCACGCCCTGGGGGAGTGCGGCGGAAAAAACGTCCAAAAAGTGTTTTTTTGCCCTTTGGATACCAAATGCATACCTCTCACGATGGTCCATCCAAACCTGGCAGGCGGCGGCCAGCGCGGCGATCTGGGCGGTGGGTTCGGTACCGGGGCGCATGCCGTTTTCCTGGCCGCCCCCCAGCAGCATGGGCTTGAGCCTCAGGCCCTTGCGGATATAGAGGGCGCCGATGCCCTTGGGCGCCCGCACCTTGTGGCCGCTGATGGTGAGCAGGTCCACCCCCAGGTCATTGGGCGTAAAGGGGACCTTCAGAAAAGCCTGGACAGCGTCGGTATGAAGGAGAGCGGGACAGCCGGAGGCGCGGATGGCTGCGGCCGCCTCTTTGACAGGCAGGATGGTCCCCAGCTCGTTGTTCACAAGCATCATAGAGACCAGTACTGTGTCTGGCCGCAGAGCGGCGGCCAGCTCTTGCGGTGAGATATGTCCCCACCGGTCGGGCCGAAGGTAGGTCACTTCATAGCCCTGGGACGCCAGGGCCCGGATGGGTTCCAGCACGGCAGAGTGCTCAATGGCGGTGGTGATGATGTGACGGCCCTTCCGCTTGCCGTACTCCACGGCGGCCCGGATGGCCCAGTTGTCCCCCTCCGTGCCGCAGGAGGTGAAGAAGAGCTCCTCTGGCAAGCAGCCCACCGCTGCCGCCACGGCAGCCCGGTCAGCCTGAAGCCGTTCCGCCGCCGCTACGCCGTGGGCATACCGGGAAGAGGGGTTCCCAAAGCCCTCCGCCATAACGGCTATGGCGGCCTTGACCGCCTCCGGGCACACCCGGGTGGTGGCCGCGTTATCCAGATAGATCATGTGCTCCCGCTCTCCTTCTTACTGTTGAAATTGGCTGGATTTGAGGCCGGAACAGGATGCTTCCGGCCCGCAGATAAGCAATATTCTACCGCTGAGGAAGAAAACCGTCAAGAGGTGGCGGAATGGGCCGGGAATGGGGCATGTTTTTGGTAGATTTGCATCGGGATAACGGTTGACAGGCCAACGTAGGGAAGATATACTAATTCCCGACGGAATTACAAGGATTTGTGGGGCGGGCCGCCCCCGCCCGAGAAAGGAAGGACATGTATGAGCGCGATCAAGCTCCGGGAAAACATCTGGTCTGTGGGCATTCAGAACCCCGCCCTGCGGGTCTTCGACATCGTGATGGAGTCCAAGTACGGCACCAGCTATAACGCCTATCTGGTCACTGGAGGGGAAAAGACCGCCCTCATCGAAGCCGTTCACAAGGACTACTTCGACGAGCTGGTACGGAATGTGGAGGAGGTCCTCCCTATTGAGCGGGTGGACTACCTCATCATGAACCACACGGAGCCAGACCATTCCGGCGGTGTCAAGGCTCTGTTGGAGCGCTGCCCGAACCTGACGGTGCTGTGCTCCGCCTCGGCCAAGAAATTCCTGGGGGCTATTTCTAATGAGAACTTCCCTTGCCGGGTGGTGAAGAATGGGGACACTCTGGACCTGGGCGGTAAGACCCTCACCTTTATCTCTGCCCCCCTGCTCCACTGGCCGGACTCCATGTTCACTTGGGACGAGGCCGACAAGACCCTCTTCACCTGCGACTTCCTGGGCGCCCACTTCTGTGAGCCCTCTATGATGGATACCGGTATCCATGCCGTCTACCGTCAGGCCTATGAGGGGGAGGTGCGCTACTACTTTGACTGTATTTTCGGGCCCTTTAAGCCGGCGGTACTGGACGGCCTGGACAAGATGCCCGCCGAGGCCGAGCTGGTGTGCACCAGTCACGGCCCATGCCTTACTGCCGCTACCCTGGCCCACGTGAAGGACTGCTACCGCCAGTGGGCTACGCCCGCTCCCCGGCCCACTGTGAAGACGGCCGCTGTGCTCTACTGCTCTGCCTATGGCTGCACCGCCTCCCTGGCTCAGGCCGCCGCCCAGGCCCTGGCCGACGACGGCTGCAAGGTCACCACCGTGGACCTGGTGGCGCCCCAGGGTGCCGACGTGGCTGCCCTGGTGAACAGCTGTGATGTTGTTCTCTTCGGCGCCCCCACCATCAACCGCTCCGCCCCCGAGGCCATCTGGTACGCCGTCCACGCGGTGGATGCCATCAACACCCGGGGCCGGGCCGCCGGCGCCTTTGGCTCCTTTGGCTGGACCGGTGAGGCCGCCGGTATGGTCCATGAGCAGCTCAAGCAGCTCAAGTTCGCCATGCCCGAGGCCCCCTTCAAGGTCTGCTTCACCCCCACCGAGGACGATCTGGCTGCTGTGGCGGCCTGGGCCCGCTCTGTGGCCGCCCTGGTGAAGGACCCTGCTCCCGCCGCGCCCGCCAAGAATCAGAAGTACATCTGTAAGCTGTGCGGGTACATCTACGACCCCGCCGCAGGTGACCCGGACCACGGCGTGGCCCCCGGCACTGCCTTTGCCGACGTACCCAGCCAGTGGACCTGCCCCCTGTGCGGCATGGACAAGGCCATGTTTAAGCCCCTTTGATGATCTGACTTCGTTTGAAAGCCGGGCGTGTTGATAGTTTTAAACAAGGCCTGGAAAGACGAAAAACCGGAGACGCGCTGACAGCGTCTCCGGTTTTTTCAGGTGGAGGGGGGACACCATGAAGGAACGCGACGACCGCCTGGTGCTGGATGCCGCTGCCCTGGCGGGGGAGATCCTGCTGGAGAGCGGCGCCGAAATTTTCCGGGTGGAGGACACCATCTACCGCATTGCGGCGGCCTACGGGGTGGAGGAGGCGGAGGCCTTTGTACTCAGCAGTGGGATCTTTCTCACCTCCGAAGGGGAAGGGCGGAAGACCTTTGCCCGGGTCAAGCACATTCCCCTGGTGGGGGCGAGGCTGGACCGGGTGAGCGCGGTGAACCAGCTCTCGCGGGAGATCGAGCAGGGGCTCCACACCCCGGAGGAGGCGATGGCGCGCCTGGAAGCCATTCGGACTATGCCCCGTCTGCCCGCCAGGCTCCAGATCCTGGCCTCCGGGGTAGGCAGCGGCTGCTTCTGTCTCCTCTTCGGCGGAGACTGGACGGACGCCCTGGCAGCGGCGTCGGCGGGGCTCCTCCTCTACCTTTATCTGCTCTTTGCAGTGAAGGGACGGCTGTCCAAGATCGTCTCCAACATTACCGGCGGAGCCCTGGTCACGATGGTGTCCGTCCTCCTCTATGCAGTGGGTCTGGGCCACCACCTGGATATGATGATCATCGGCGCCATCATCCCCCTGGTACCCGGAGTGGCCTTTACCAACGGCATCCGGGACATTGCCGACGAGGACTACATCGCCGGTTCGGTGCGCCTGCTGGATGTGCTGCTGGTGACCTTCTGCATTGCCTTCGGGGTGGGCGCCGTCATGGCCGGTTATCACGCCCTCACCGGGCTGTAAGGGGGTGTGGATGGGTTGGAATGGATCGTACAGGTCCTCGCGGCGGCGGTGGGTACCGCCGCCTTCGCACTCCTCTTCAGTGTGCCCCCCAACTGCTATTTCCGCTGCGGTGTGATCGGCGGCCTTGGCTGGCTGTGCTACCTGTCCCTGGACCGGTTGGGGATGGGGAGCATCCTGTCCGTCTTTGCCGCCACCGCTCTGGTGGTCTTTTGCTCCCGGTATTCAGCGGTGCGCCGCCGGTGTCCGGTGACCCTCTTCCTCATCCCAGGCATTTTTCCCCTGGTGCCCGGCGCCGGCATCTACTGGACGGCCTACTATGTGGTCACCGACCAGGTGACTCTGGCGGCACAGAAGGGCTTTTCCACCCTGAAGGCGGCGGTGGCCATCGTACTGGGCATCCTGCTGGTCTTCGAGCTGCCCCAGAGCGTCTTTCGGGTCCTGGCGGGGCGCAGAGAGCAATAAAAAGCGTGTGGACGCCTGTCCACACGCTTTTTTGACTATGAGCATGCTCAGCCCTGCTTGGCGGGCACCTTCCAGATGTCCCGGGCGTAGTCACGGATGGAGCGGTCAGCGGCAAAGATGCCGGACTTGGCGATATTCACCAGAGCCATCTTGTTCCACTGCTTGGGGGAGAGATAGGTCCGGCCGGCACGCTCGTGGGCCTCCCGGTAGCTCTCAAAGTCAGCAAGGAGCATATACTCGTCGGCGGGACCGCCATTGGCGCCGAAGAGGAGCCGGTTGGTGATGTCGGAGTAGCTCACCCCGTCGCCAAAGCCCTGGGTGATCTGATCCAGCACCGCCTTGAGCAGATGGTCGCGCATATAGTACTCATAGGCGCGGTAGCCGTTGTTCTTCTTCTCAGTGACCTCGTGGGCCTTCAGGCCGAAGAGGAAGATGTTCTCGTCGCCCACCTGCTGGTGCATCTCCACATTGGCGCCGTCCAGGGTACCGATGGTGAGGGCGCCGTTCATCATGAACTTCATGTTGCCGGTGCCGCTGGCCTCCTTGCCGGCGGTGGAGATCTGCTCGCTGAGTTCGCTGGCGGGCATGAGCTTCTCGGCCAGACTCACCCGGTAGTTCTCCAGGAAGACCACCTGGAGGCGGTCCTTGCAGGCGGGGTCGCTGTTGACGGCCTGGGCCAGGGAGTTGATGAGGTGGATGATGTCCTTGGCCACGGAGTAACCCGGGGCGGCCTTGGCTCCAAAGAGATAGGTCCGGGGGGTGAAGTCGAAGTGAACGTTGTTTTTGAGCTGCTGATAGAGATAGGTGATGTGCATCACGTTGAGCAGCTGCCGCTTGTACTCGTGAAGGCGCTTGACCTGGACGTCGAACATGGCGTCGGTGTTGAGCACCACGCCGGATTCCCGGGCCACATAGGCCGCGAAATTCCGCTTATTCTCCTGCTTGATGGCGGCCAGACGCTCCAGCACAGAGGCGTCGTCCTGGTGCTTGAGCAGGCACTCGAGCTGCTCAGGATGGAGCTGATAGCCCTTGCCGCCGCAGTCCTGGATCAGGGCATCCAGCTTGGGGTTGATCTCGCCCAGCCAGCGGCGGTGGTCGATGCCGTTGGTCACATTCTTGAACTTCTCAGGGGTGCGGACATATACATCGTGGAAGGTCTCCCGCTTGAGAATGTCGGAGTGGAGAGCGGACACGCCGTTGACAGCAAAACAGGCGCACACGCACAGATTGGCCATGCGGACCTCGCCGCCCCAGATGATGGCCTGGTCCCGGACCTTGGACTGGTCGCCGTGGAAGTAGTCGTTGAGCTGGGCCTGGTAGCGGTTACTGATCTCCATCAGGATCTGCCAGATCCGGGGCAGCAGAGACTCAATGAGCTGCTGGGGCCAGCGCTCCAGGGCCTCCACCATAATGGTGTGGTTGGTGTAGGCCACGGTGTTGGTGACGATGTGCCAGGCCTCATCCCAGGTATAGCCCTCCTCATCCAGCAGGATGCGCATGAGCTCGGGGATCACCAGGGTGGGATGGGTGTCGTTGATCTGGATGACGTGCTTCTGGTGGAAGTTGCGCAGCGTGCCATACTCTGCCTTGTGCTGCCGGCAGATGCACTGCACAGTGGCAGAGACAAAGAAATACTGCTGCTTGAGCCGGAGAGACTTGCCCTCATAGTGGTTATCCTCGGGGTAGAGGACCTTGGCGATGGACTCGGCCATGGCCTTCTGCTCCATGGCCTTCAAATATTCGCCCCGGGAGAAGAGGGACATGTCCAGGGGAGTGGGACTCTTGGCGTCCCACAGGCGGAGGACATTGACATGGTTGGTGCCGTAACCGGCGATCTCCATGTCCTTGGGCACGGCCAACACATCGTTGCCGCCCTCATAGACCACGGAGTGGCTGCCGTCAGGGCCCCACACATCCTTTACGGTGCCGCCGAAGTGGACCTTCTCCGTCTCATCCATCTTGGGGATGAGCCAGCAGTCGGCAATATCCAGCCAGTTATCGGGCAGCTCCACCTGCTGGCCATCCACGATCTTCTGCTTGAAAAGACCCAGCTCATAGCAGATGGAATAGCCGGTGGCGGGGATCTCCAGGGTGGTCATGGACTCCAGATAGCAGGCGGCCAGACGGCCCAGACCGCCGTTGCCCAGACCGGCGTCGGGCTCCACCTCGAAGAGGTCGGGGGCGGAGAAGCCCAGGTCCTCGATGGCCTCCTTCAGTTGGGGCAGGACACCCAAATTGTAGGCGTTTTTTTCCAGGGAACGGCCCATCAGGAACTCCAGGGAGAGATAGTGGACCTGCCGGGCATGGCTGTCCCGAATGCGGCTCTCGGTAGCCAGCTCCCGGGCGGACATGATGTCCCGGAGCACCAGGGCGCAGGCCCGGAACATGTGGACAGAGGTAGCCTCCTCCACTTCACGGCCAAAATTCCGGCGCAGCTTGCCGATGATCTGCTGCTCCAGCTCTTTTTTGGTATACTTGGTAGGCATTGGCGTACGTCTCCATTTCAACAATAAAATCAAAACCAGATGAGAGCTGCGCGGCGGGGGCAAGCCCCCGCCGCGTTGCGTCCCATCTCGTTTGTGTACGGATTGGCGCACAAAGTTTATCACAGCCCATCCGTTCTGTCAATGTCGGAACTGTCTATTTTTGGGAGGGTGCAGGCCCTCACTTTTTGGCCGCCTCCTCGGCCTTGGGGGTCTCCTTCACGGGGGAGGCGGGCTTCTCCTCGGCCTTGGGGGTCTCCTTCACGGGAGAGGAGGGCTTTTCCTCCGCTTTGGGGGCCACCTTCTTGGCGGCGGACTTCTTCTCCGTCTTGGGCGCCGCTTTTTTTGCCGCAGGTTTCTTCTCGGCTTTGTCGGCTGTCTTTTTGGCAGTGGACGTCTTCTCCGCCTTGGAGGCGCTCTCCTGGGTGGGCACGGCTTCCGGTTCAGCCTGGGCGGGGGCTTCCGCCGCCGGGACCGGGGCTGCTTCCGGCGACGGCTCAATAGGGCGGGGGATACCGGTGATCTGGTAATAGACATCCTCATACTCACGGGCGGGATTGTTCCAGCTGAAGTCCTTTGTCATGCCGTTGCGCTGGAGAACGCGCCATCCGTCCTCGCCATCCTTGTCATTGTAGTAGAGGCCTACAGCCTCCCCCAGCACCCACACCATATCGTGGGCGTTGATGTTGGCAAAGGTGAAGCCGGTGTCGCCGAAGACGCCGTGGGGGATCACGGTGTCCTTGAGGCCGCCGGTCTCCCGGACCACGGGGATGGTACCATAGCGCATGGCGATCATCTGGCTCAGGCCGCAGGGTTCGGCCAGGGAGGGCATAAGGAAGAGGTCGGCGCCGCCGTAGATGGCGGTGGAGAGAGAGGCGGAATACTGAAGCCGGGCGGCGAAGCGGCCGGGGTATTGGGCCTGGGCATGGCGGAAGGCCTCTTCAAAATTCCATTCGCCGGTGCCCAGCACCACCATCTGCACATCCATGCCCATGATGTCGTGGATGGAGTTGGCAACCAGCTCAAAGCCCTTGTGCTTGACCAGACGGGACACACAGGCGATGATAGGTACGTTGGGGTCTTCCCGGAGCCCCACAGCCTGCTGAAGGGCCCGCTTGCAAGCCGCCTTTCCACTCAGGTCATCGGCGCTGAAGGGGGCGGCCAGACCGTTGCCATTGGTGGGATCATAGAGGGCGGTGTCCAGGCCGTTGAGGATGCCCCGCATCTTCCAGCGGTTGTCCGCCACTACGCCCTCCAGGCCGTGGGCATAGAAGGGGTACTGGAGCTCACTGGCATAGGTGGGGGAGACGGTGGTCACATAGTCGGCGGCGTAGATGGCGCCCTTCATCAGGTTCACGTCCCCGTGGTAGGCCAGCATGTGCTCATTCATATAGCCGGGGTGGAGACCCAGCAGGTCCTGGATGATCTGGTCGCCGTAGCGGCCCTGATACTCGATGTTGTGGATGGTGAAGACGCTCTTGGTGCCGCGCAGCTGCCAAATGCGCTCCCGCTCCTCCAGCAGGTAGATGGGCACCAGGGCGGTCTCCCAGTCGTTGCAGTGGAGGATGTCGGGGTGCCAGTCCAGGTGGGCCGGGGTCTCGATGACGGCCCGGGAGAAGAAGGCGAAGCGCTCGCCGTCGTCGTAGTGGCCATAGATCTCAGCACGCTTGAAGTAATACTCATTGTCCACGAAAAGGTAGGAGATGTTGCCCTCCCTCAGTTCAAAGACGCCGCAGTAGGGAGTGCGCCAGGCCAGGCGGCAGTTCCAGTAGAACAGGAAACGCATCTTCTCCCGGTACTGCTGACCGATGCCCTCATAGAGGGGGAGAATGACCTTGACGTCATGACCCATGTCGGCCAGCTTTTGGGGGAGGGACCCGGCCACATCGGCCAGACCGCCGGTCTTGATGAAAGGGGCCACCTCGGAGGCTGCAAATAAAATATTCATATCATAACTCCTTTTCTTCATCCGTATCCATGATCCGACACCTGGACACGGTCCGCGGCCGCCATGCAGGACGGACCCGGGGGTGCCCAGGGGCACAGGTGGGGCCGCCGTACACGGCGGCCGCATCCCTGCGCCGCTCTGCGCGGTCTATGAGCCGTTATACCACGGCGTTTTTGGCGATGGCCAGCGGGTAGGTCTCGTGACCCATGAGCATCCGCCCGGCGTTGACCTGTACGTTCTTATCGGTGATGGCGTATTTGAGCACCGCACCCTGATGGATCACCGTACCCTGCATCAGGATGCAGTTCTGGACCTTGGCGCCCTTTTCCACGCACACGCCGCGGAAGAGAATGGAATTTTCCACCTCGCCCTCGATGATACAGCCGTCGGCCACCAGGGAGTTCCTGGACCTGGAGCCGGGGCCATAGTAGGTGGAGGGGTTGGACATATCCTTGGTCTTGATGGGCCGTTGGGGGTTGAAGAGGTCGGCCCGAACGGACGGGTCCAGCAGTTCCATGCTCCGGGCGTAGTAGCCGGCCACCGACTGGAGCCTGGCGGCGTAGCCCTCAAAGGTGTAGGACATGAGCTTGAGCCGGCCGCTCATGTTGAGGAGCACCCCCTGGCTGAAGGATGGGATGTTGTGGGCGATGCAGTGCTCCACCAGGGATATGAGCAGGTCCTTGCTCATGATGTAGACCTCCATGGACTCACAGCCCATGGGGCTCACCGGATGGACGGACACATCGGTGATGAGGCCGTCCTCACGGACGGTGAAGTAGTCGGAGTTCCGGGCGTCCCCTCTGGGCACCGGGGTGCACACAGCGGTAATATCGGCACCGGTACGCAGGTGCTGCTCAAAGACATCGTCCAGATCCAGGTTTACCGCCACGTCGCCGCCGGCCAGGACCACATAGTCCTGACGGATGCGATCCAGGTAGGAATAGACCCCGGCCAGGGCGTCCATGCGGCCCCGGTAGTCGCCCTCCCGCTGCTTGTCGGCGTAGCCGAAGGGGGGGAGGATGCGCAGGCCGCCGTGCTTGCGGCTCAGATCCCAGTCCTTACCGGAGCCCACATGGTCCAAAAGAGACTGGTAGTTGGCATGTACGATGAGGCCCACGTCGGAGATGCCGGCGTTGACCATGTTGGAGAGCATGAAGTCTACCACCCGGTAGCGGCCGCCGTAGGGGATGGAGCAGGTGTTCCTGGGCTGGGAGAGCTCCCGAAGCTGAGGATTGGAGCGGTATGCGAAAATGATCCCGTGCAGCTTATTGGTCATTTCGCCGCACCCCCTTTCACGTTCCGGGTGACCATGGCCTTGGCCGGAACCACGGCATTGTCACCCACCTTGATGCCCTCGGCCACCACGGCGATGCCCCAGTCGTCCGGGGTGCCGTCTGCCTCCGGCGGCGTGCCCACCTGGGCGCCGACGCCGATGACGGCGTTTTCCGCCACGATGGCGTACTCCACGTCAGCCCCCTCCTTTACAGTGGCGCCGGGCATGAGGATGGAGTAGCGGACCTTGGCGCCCCTCTCCACGGTAACGGAGTGGAAGAGGACGGAGTTTTCCACCTCACCGTCCACCACGCAGCCACCGGTCATCAGAGCGTGGTTGACCACGGCGTCGGGGCCGGTGAAATGGGGCGGCCTGGTGGGGGTGCGGGCGTAGATGGGCCACTCGGTATCATAGGGGTCGATGCCGCTGTGGACGGAGAGCATATCCATATTGGCGTCCCACAGGGAGTCGATGGTGCCCACGTCCTTCCAGTAGCCGGAGAAGCGGTAGGCCGCCATCCGCTCCCGATTGTCCAGCATGGCGGGGATGATGTTCTTGCCGAAGTCGTTGGAGGACTTCTCGTCGGCCTCGTCGGCAATGAGATACTCCCGCAGCTGCTTCCAGTTGAAGATGTAGATGCCCATGGAGGCCAGGTTGCTCTTGGGCTTTTTGGGCTTTTCCTCGAACTCGTAGATCATGTCGTTCTCATCCACGTTCATGATGCCGAACCGGGGAGCCTCCTCCATGGGGACCTCCATGACGGAGATGGTGCAGGCGGCGTTCATGGCCTTGTGGTGCTCCAGCATCCGCTCATAATCCATCTTGTAGATGTGGTCACCGGAGAGAATAAGGACATAGTCGGGGTCGTAGAGGGAGATAAAGCCGATGTTCTGGTAGATGGCATTGGCGGTGCCCTTGTACCAGGTGCCCTTGTCCCCTTCCTTTACATAGGGGGGCAGGATGTGGACGCTGCCGTCGGAGCGGTCCAGGTCCCAGGGCTGGCCGTTGCCGATGTAGCTGTTGAGCTCCAGGGGCTGGTACTGGGTGAGAACGCCCACGGTGTCGATGCCGGAGTTGACGCAGTTGCTCAGGGGAAAGTCGATGATACGGTATTTGCCCCCGAAGGGGACGGCGGGTTTTGCTACTTTTGACGTCAGAGCTTTTAGGCGGCTGCCCTGTCCGCCTGCCAGCAGCATGGCGACACATTCTTTTTTCATCTCTATCACCTCTCGGTCAAAGTGGAGATCACAGGATACCAGAAAGTGAGGGGCTCAGCCCTCCTTTGGAGACTTCTTCACGGCGGGATGCTGGGCCTTGGTACGCACCGCCGGGTGGAGCGATTTCTCCTTCACCGCCGGTTTGGCGGAAGCCTTGCGGAGGGCGGGCTTGCCCGCCTTCTCCTTCACGGCGGGCTTCTCGCCAGCCTTGCGGAGCGCGGGCTTGGCAGCCGGAGCCTTTACCGCCAGCTTGGCCTCTTTTTTCCGCCGGGGGGGGAATTTGCGGGTACACTTATAGATCACCGCGCTCATGGGCGGCAGGGTGATGATGATAGACTGCTCCCGGCCGTGGCAGGGAGTATAGGTGCTCTTCACCGGCTCCTTGTCGCCGCGGCCCTGGCCTCCGAAGTCCTCGTCGTCGGTATTGAAGATGCAGGTATAGGCGCCGGGCACCGGCACACCGATGCAGTAGCCCGTCCGGTCTACCGGGGAGAAGTTGCATACAGCGACCAGAAAATCTCCCTTGTCGTCCTTGCGGATAAAGGAGATGGTATTGGCCTGATTGTCGTCGGCGTAGATCCACTCAAACCCTTCCCAGGAGAAGTCCTCCTGCCACAGGGCGGGATGCTCCAGGTAGAGGTGGTTGGCGGCCTTGAAGAAGGCCTGAGTCTTCCGGTTGATCTCATTGTCCATCAGGTGCCAGTCCAGGGAGTACTCAAAATGCCACTCGTTCCACTGGCCGAACTCGCTGCCCATCATGAGCAGCTTTTTGCCCGGATGGGTGAGCATATATGTATAGAAGACCCGGACGCCGTGGAACTGCTCCTCGTAGGTTCCCGGCATTTTATTGAGGAGGGAGCCCTTCATGTGGACCACCTCGTCATGACTGAGGGGGAGAATGAAATTTTCAGAAAAGGCGTAGAAGAAAGAGAAGGTAATGTCCCTGTGGTTGAACTGCCGGAAATAGGGGTCCAGCTTCATGTAGTGAAGCACATCGTTCATCCAGCCCATGTTCCACTTCAGGTTGAAGCCCAGTCCCCCCTCGCTCACGGGGTGGGAGACCTTGGGCCAGGCGGTGGACTCCTCAGCGATCATCATAACGTCGTCGTGCTCGGCGAAGATGCGCTCGTTGAGCTTCTGAAGGAAATCCACGGCCTCCAGGTTCTCGTTGCCGCCGTGGATGTTGGGGACCCACTCGCCCCCCTGGCGGCCGTAGTCCAGGTAGAGCATGGAGGCCACCGCGTCCACCCGCAGGCCGTCGATGTGGAACATCTCCAGCCAGAAGAGGGCGGAGGAAAAGAGGAAGGAGCGGACCTCGCTGCGCCCGTAATCAAAAACGCGGGTACCCCAGTCGGCGTGCTCTCCCTTGCGCATATCCTGATACTCGTAGCAGGGCTCGCCGTCAAACTCGTAGAGGCCGAAGGCGTCCTTGGGGAAGTGGGCGGGCACCCAGTCCAGGATGACACCCACTCCGGCCTGGTGGAGCTGGTCGATCAGATACATAAGGTCATCAGGAGTGCCAAAGCGGCTGGTAGCGGCGAAGTAGCCGGTGCACTGGTAGCCCCAGGAGTCATCCAACGGGTGCTCGGTGAGAGGCATGAACTCCACATGGGTGAAGCCCATTTCTTTGACATAGGGAACTAAGTAGTCGGCGATGCCCCGGTAGGAGAGAAATTCCCCCTCCCCAGTGCGCCGCCAGGAGCCCAAATGGACTTCATAGATATTCAAAGGACGGTGATAAACTGGATTTTTTTTCCGGTATTCCAGCCAGGATTGGTCCTGCCACTGATAGCCGCCCAGCTCATAGAGCTTGGAGGCGGTGCCCGGCCGGGTCTCAGCGTGGAAAGCATAGGGGTCGGCCTTCAGCAGCGTGCGGCCGTCCCTGGTGCGGATGGAATATTTGTAGATGTCATAGCGGTCCAGGCCGGGGACAAAGCCCTCCCACAGCCCGCCTCCGATGGGAGAGAGGGGATTTGCCTCCTCCTCCCAGCGGTTGAAGTCCCCCACTACGGCAACTTGGGCGGCGTGGGGCGCCCAGACACGGAAGGTATAGCCCCACTGCCCGTCCCGTTCCTGGGCGTGGGAACCCATGAACTCCCAGGCACGGATGGCCTCGCCGTTGGTATACGCCTTGATGATCTCCTCCCCGGCGGTGGCGGGTTTGTTTCTGCGATCCATGGTCAGCGCCTCATTTCTATGGTAAAATTATCCAAATACCCTGGAAGGGCAGCGTCGAAGCTTGTCAATAACGCTAATTGACCGAAAATATAGGTCTGCTTATTTGTATGAATTATACAACACAAATAGCACCCCGTCAAGGTGCGGGAACCATAGGAATGATAAATTTTACGCATATTTTTCCGCTTCTTTCCCGAGGGAGGGAGAGGGGGGGATCAGCCGGCCAGGAAGAGGGTCTTCATCAGGCGGAGAAAGAGTCCGGGAACGGTGATGCGCGCCACCGCCTGGTCGGCGACCAGGGGGATGCGTTGAAGCGGAGCGTCACCGGCTGAGACGATCAGCTCCCCCAGCTTCTGGCCGGGCTCCACAGGGGCCTCCACTCCGTCGGAGAGCTGGAGGGAGGTGGAGATCTGGTTGAGCTGACTCTTTTCCACCAGGATGCGGCTGCCATTTTCCAGCACAGGCTGGACGGTGTCTGCCACCCCCAGAGAGACGCTCACTGGCGGGATGGCCTGGTCGGGGCGCACATCTACAAGGGTGTAGTTGGCAAAACCGTAGGTGAGGAGGGACTGGGCCGCGTCAAAGCGCTGGGCGGAGGTGGGGGAGCCCAGCACCACGGCAATGAGCTCCATACCCTCCCGCTCGGCGGTGGCGGAGAGGCAGTAGAGGGCGGAGTCGGTGGAGCCGGTCTTGAGGCCGGTGCAGCCCTCATAATAGCGGACCAGCTTGTTGGTGTTGGCCAGCTGGAAGGACCCGCCCCGGATGGTATCCATCCATATGGTGCTGTATGCCCGGATGCCCGAGTGGTCCAGGATGAGGGCCCGGGACATCAGGGCAATGTCGTAGGCGGAGGTGAGATGCCCCGCCGCCGGAAGGCCGGTACAGTTGACGAAATTGGTGTCGGCCATGCCCAGCTGGGCGGCCTTCTCGTTCATCCGCGCCACAAAGGCCTCCTCGCTGCCGTCGATATGCTCAGCCAGGGCCACAGCGGCGTCGTTGCCCGATACCACCGCCACCGCCTTGACCAGCTCCTCCACGCTCATCTGCTCCCCTTCCTTTAAATAGACCTGGGAGCCCCCCATGGAGGCGGCGTGGGCAGAGACGGTGACCTGGTCGGTGGGGGCGATACGGCCCTCGTCCAGGGCCTCCATGACCAGCAGCAGGGTCATAACCTTGGTGACACTGGCCGGCTCCCGCTTGTCATGGGCATTTTGCTCACACAGAATGGTGCCCGTCTCCTTCTCCATCAATACGGCGGCGCCGGCCTCCACCTGGGGGGCTCCGGCGGCTGCGGCGGGACAGACCAGCAGCCCGGCACAGAGCACGGCCGCAAGGGTACGTTTTATCATGGCTCGTCTCCTCCATCATCGAAGATTCCTGTAAAAAGAGGATGTGGAGGAAGGGGAGATTCTATACTGGAAAGAACGGGAAAGGAGTGAAGGCCCAGGAGGGCGCTCTGTGCTTCCATTATCCTACCACATCTGCCTGCCTTTGGCAATTAGGCACAGGGTGTGCAAAGGCAAAAAACAAAAACCACCCCAGGAAAACCGTTCACATTTAATTTACATCCTACCCTATTGACTTTTTCCAGGGGTGGTGGTAGATTTACATTAGCACTCAGGGAGAATGAGTGCTAAAACCACAGTGAAGAAGGTGAGCGGGGATGGATCTGACAGAACGGAAGAAGAAGATCCTCCGCGCCATCATCGAAAATTATATCCAGACGGCGGAGCCGGTGGGCTCCAAGGTCATCGCCTCCATGCCGGGGCTCAACGTCTCCTCGGCCACCATCCGCAATGAGATGGCCGACCTGGAGGCTCTGGGTCTGCTGGAGCAGCCCCACACCTCCGCCGGACGCATCCCCTCGCCGGGCGGATACCGGGTGTATGTCAACGAACTGATGGAGGACTACCGCCTGTCGGTGCAGGAGACCCGGAAGCTCAACGAAGCCCTGCACCTGAAGATGCGTGAGCTGGACCAGGTCATCGACCAGGCCGGCCGGGTCCTCTCCCAGATCACCCAGTATCCCGCCTTTGCCCTGGCCTCCGGGGCCAGCCGGGTGACCATCCAGCGGTTTGATCTGCTGATGGTCTCCAGCGACTCCTTTATCATCGTGGTGATGACGGACAACAATGTGGTGCGCAACCGGCTGGTACGGCTGCCCTCCGATCTGAGCGAGGCCCAGCTCCAGCTGCTCAACACCCTTCTGAACACGACCTTTACCGGACTCACCCTGGATGAGATCACCCCGGAGCTCATGCGGGTGGCCTCTCACGCGGCCGGCGAGGCCTACGGGCTCATCAGTCTGGTGGTCTCCTTCGCCATGGATGTGCTGGAGAGTCTGGAGCAGCGCACCGTCCACACCGCCGGTATCGCCAGCCTCCTCTCTCACCCGGAGTACCGGAGTCTGGACCGGGCGGCGCCCCTGATGAGCTACCTCAGCGAGGATCAGGACGCCGGGCGTTTCCCGGTGCCCCAGGGGGACCCCATGGAGATCCTCATCGGCCCGGAGAACGTGGCCGACGCACTCAAAGACACCAGCGTGGTGGTGGCGAGCTACGACATTGGCGACGGCATGCGCGGCGTCATCGGTGTGGTAGGCCCCACCCGGATGGATTACGCAAAGATCACCGCCCGCCTCTCCTACTTTGCCGCCGGGCTCAGCCGCCTTTTTGAACAGGGCGGGCTGCCGCCGGGGGGAGAGAGGGAGAACTAGGACGATCCACTTAGGAGGTAATCGCTTGAGCAAGCAGGAAAAGAAACAACAGGACCCGGCCGTGGAGAAGGCCTCCGTAGAGGAGACCCAGACCGAGGCCCAGGCCACGCCCGAACAGGAGACGGCAACCGATCCTCTGCTGGAGGAGCTGGAAAAGCTGCGCAAGCAGGTGGATGAGAAGGAGGAGCAGTACCTCCGTCTGGCCGCTGAGTACGACAATTTCCGCAAGCGCTCCCAAAAGGAAAAGGAGGGGCTCTACCAGGGCGCCAAAAGTGACGCCGTGGCCGCCTTTCTTCCCGTGTACGACAATCTGGAGCGGGCGCTCAAGCAGGAGACCGCCGACGAGGCGTATAAAAAGGGCGTGGAGATGACCATGTCCGGCCTGAGGGAGATCCTCTCCAAGCTGGGCGTGGAGGAGATCCCCGCCCTGGGCGAGACCTTTGACCCCTCCCTCCACAACGCCGTGATGCATGTGGAGGATGAGAATGTGGGGGAGAACACCGTGGTGGATGTCTTCCAGACCGGCTTCAAGCTGGGGGATAAGGTCATCCGCTTTGCCATGGTCAAGGTAGCAAACTGAAACGCGGGCGAAGGCAGGAAGCGCCGCCCGACGTGACAGTTTCCCTCATATAAATATGGTAATAAAAAGTTTTCAATATACTGGAGGAATCGTTTATGTCTAAGATCATCGGTATCGACCTTGGTACCACCAACTCCTGCGTGGCCGTCATGGAGGGCGGCGAACCCGTTGTCATTGCCAACGCTGAGGGCAACCGCACCACCCCGTCCGTGGTGGCCTTCTCCAAGGATGGCGAGCGTATGGTGGGTCAGGTGGCCAAGCGCCAGGCCATCACCAACCCCGACCGCACCATTATGTCCATCAAGCGCCAGATGGGCACCGACCACAAGGTGAACATCGACGGCAAGGCTTACACCCCCCAGGAGATCAGCGCTATGATCCTCCAGAAGCTGAAGGCCGACGCCGAGGCCTATCTGGGCCAGAGCGTCACGGAGGCTGTCATCACCGTCCCCGCCTACTTCAACGACGCCAAGCGTCAGGCCACCAAGGACGCCGGTAAGATCGCGGGCCTGGAGGTCAAGCGTATCAT
>DXCX01000122.1 GCA_019115785.1 Candidatus Intestinimonas merdavium
GCGGTGCAGAGGAGGAGTCCGGCCAGGAGGACCACCGGCAGCAGGGCCGCCTCGGTCCGTCTGGGGAGGCGCCGCCACAATCCGGCCATCAGGGGGGTGGAGGCCACGCAGGCGGCCAGGAGGGAGGGGCCGTAGGAGCGCAGGTAGTAGCCGAAGGCGCCGTCGGCCAGCCCCCGGCCGGACAGGCCGAACATGGCGGCCAGGTACCCGCCCAGCTGGCCAAAGTCCTCCACGGCAAAGATGGCCCAGCTCACCAGTACCAAAAAGAGGGTATAGACATGCTGGAGCACCCTGGGCCAGCGGTCGATCCACCCCTTGAGCCACAGCTTTTCCAGCATCAGCAGCACGCCGAAATAGAGTCCCCAGAGGAGAAAGTTCCAGCTGGCCCCGTGCCAGATGCCGGTGAGGCCCCACACCACCAACAGATTGAAGCACAGCCGGCCTTTGGAGACCCGGTTCCCCCCCATGGGAATATAGACGTATTCCCGAAACCAGGAGCCCAGGGAGATGTGCCACCGGCGCCAGAATTCCGTGATGGAACGGGAAATATAGGGGTAGTCAAAGTTCTTGAGGAACTCAAAGCCCAGCATCCGGCCCAAACCGATGGCCATGTCGGAGTAGCCGGAGAAGTCGAAGTAGAGCTGGAGGGAGAAGGCCACCACACCCAGCCAGGCCCCCAGTACGGTGAGCTCGGCGGCGGGAAGGGCTTTATAGGCGTCCCAGAGCTGTCCCAGGTTGTTGGCCAGGAGCACCTTTTTCCCCAGACCGACCACAAAGATCTCCACACCGCTGGCAAAGCGCTCCACCGTATGGTCCCGGTGGTCCAGCTGCTCTCCCAGGTCCTTGTACTTGATGATGGGCCCGGCGATGAGCTGCGGAAAGAGGGTGACAAAGGTGCTAAAATTGATGATGTTCCTCTGGACCCTGGCATCTCCCCGGTAGACGTCAATGGTATAGCTCATGGTCTGGAAGGTGTAGAAGGAGATGCCGATGGGGAGGCTCACTCCCAGGATGGGCATAAAGTCCAGTCCCAGGGCGGCCAGACTGCCAGCCAGGAAGTCCCAGTATTTAAAGAAGAAGAGGAGGGCCAGGTTGAAGATCACCGAGGAGGCTACCGCCACGCGGGCTCCCCGGTCATTCCCCTTCCTCTTGCACTTCTCCACCAGCATACCGTGGGTATAGTCGATGGCAATGGAGAGGAACATGATGACGATATACACCGGCTCGCCCCAGCCGTAGAAGATGAGATTGAAGAGCAGCAGCACCCCGTTACGCCACTTCAGAGGCGACAGGTAGTAGGCCAGAAGCACCACCGGCAGGTAGGTAAACAGAAAGAGCAGGCTGGAGAAGACCAAACACACACACCTCAGTTCAACAGAATCTCTCCGGGATAGTATGCCCAGCGGGCGGAAAAGCAAAAAATAAAATGATCGTTTCCTTTGACGTGGAGGAGGGGGAAAAAGTTCCCATACATTGCCATAAAAAATCCCCGCGCAGGGCGCGGGGATTGGATGATCCCATCGCTATCCCGCCACATGGCTGCGGATGCGTTGAATGATCATATCCAGGGCAACCAGATTGTGTCCCCCCTCCAGCACTACAATATCGGCATACCGCTTGGAGGGCTCCACAAACTGTTGGTGCATGGGCTTGACCGTAGTGAGGTACTGATTCACCACCGAGTCCAGGCTCCGGCCCCGCTTCTTTACATCCCGCATGATGCGCCGGAGGATACGCACATCGGCATCGGCATCCACAAAGATCTTGATGTCCATCAGGTCCCGAAGGGCTTGGTTCTCAAAAATGAGGATGCCCTCTATGATAATGACCTTGGTGGGGCGTACCTCCACCGTCTCCCCGGAGCGGTCGTGGATGGTGTAATCATAGACGGGGCAGCGCACCGTCTCCCCCCGCCGAAGGGCCTGGATGTCCCGGATCATCAGGTCGGTCTCAAAGGCATCCGGGTGGTCATAATTGAGCCTGGTCCGCTCCTCATAGGGCATCTCGCTGTGGGACTTATAGTAGTTGTCATGGTAGAGAACGCTTACGTCCTCTCCAAACTCCGCCTTGAGTTTTTCCGTCAGAGTGGTTTTACCGGAGCCGGTACCGCCGGCAATGCCGATGATCATGGTATCCATGGGGCTGCTCCACCGTCCTTCCTTCTGCTCCCCTCTCCCGAAGGGTCATTGCTTCAGCATCCATTATAGACGGACATGGCCCAAATGACAATGCAAAATCCCCCATCTTTCCCAAGATACCTCCACCCTTTGATCGTCCCCCAAGCCTACGTTTTTTTCTCCCTTGACAATAGATAGATTGCCGATATAATAATAGATAGATTATCTATCTATAGGAGGTCTTCTTATGGCACGTGAAAAAACCATTCCCGGGGGCACGGGGATGTTGCTTTTGTCCCTTCTGTCCCAGGGGGAGATGTACGGCTACCAGATGATCGCCGCCCTGCGGGAGCGGTCCAACCATGTCTTTGACCTGAAGGCGGGGACGCTCTACCCTCTGCTCCACTCCCTGGAGGCCCAGGGCTATGTTACCTCTCGGGACGGGGAGGCGGGCGGACGGGTGCGGCGGTATTACGCCATTACTTCAGCGGGACGGGACGCTCTGACCCGGCAGGCGGAGGAGTGGCGGACCTATGCCGAGGGTGTTCGAGGTGTACTGAAAGGGGGCGTGTTCTGTGGCGCGTGAAGTTTTGGGGGACTACCTGGCCGCTGTAGGGGCCCAGGTCCGCTGGCGGCGGGCCCGGAAGCCCCTGCTGCGGGAGCTCTCCGACCATATCGCCGATCAGGCCGCCGACTACCGGGCACAGGGTCTGGAGGGGGAGGCCGCCCTGACCCGGGCAGTGGACGAGATGGGGGACCCGGAGGAGGTGGGCCGGGCGCTGGACCGGCTCCACCGCCCCCAAAACCGCTGGGGCATCGCCCTTGCCGCCCTTCTTCTGGCCATAGCCGGCGTGTTTTTTCAATTTATGGCCTATGAGACTACCGGGCCGGGTATGATCGAGCTTTACCCCCGTCAGTTCCTGTGGGTACCCATCTCCTTTGCCCTTTTGTGCGCGGTATGGTTTTCCGACTGTACCCTCCTGCTCCGCCGGTGGTGGGCGGTCGGTCTGACGGCGGCGGCCATCCTCTGGGCCATTTACAGCACCAATGGGACCCACCGCCCCACGGCCCTCTATGTATCCCTCCTACTGCCCGTTCTCTATGCCGCCCTGCTGTGCCGCCTCCGAGGCAGGGGGAGCTTTACCGTCCTGCTCTGCGGCCTGGCCGCCTGGGTCCTCCCCCTCCCCGCCCTGCTGGTCCCTTCGTCCTCCGCCTATCTGCTCTCCGGCGCCACCATGCTGCTCACCCTTTCCGCCGCGGCAGGCCTGGGCTGGTTTTCCGGGCGGCGAAACCATCTCCTTCTGAGCTGGGTCCCCTCTCTCTTCTGCTTGGCCGCCCTGTTTTCTCAAAGCCATCTCTTCCTCAAGCGCATGGCCGCCTTTCTGCACCCGGAGCTGGACCTCAACGGCAGCGGATACCTCTATTATCACCTGCGGCATGGCCTGGACGCCATTTTCTTTGACAACGTCCTCAACAGCACTGATCTGATGCTGGCCTTCCTGGCCTGGCGGGCGGGGCGGTGGGTCTTCCCCCTCGCCGCCGCCCTTCTGGTCCTGGCCGCCCTTCTCCTGCTGCGGCGGGTAGGTCGGCTCCACAGCCGGTCGGGAAAGCTCCTCGCCCTCTCCGCCCTTCTCCCCCTTCTCCTTCAGGGCGGGCTTTACCTGCTCTTTGACATGGGCTATTCGCCCCTGGCCCCCCTCTCCCTTCCCTTCCTCTCCCACGGCATCGGCTACTTGCTGGTAGACAGCCTTCTGGCTGGAATCCTCCTCTCCGTCTTCCGTATGGACGCCCTCCTGCGGGATAAAATGGCCGGCACGACCTTCCACCCCCTTCCTGACCAGCTCGTCCTGCCCCTGGGAAAGGGCAAACTGCTGATTCAGTACCATAAAACGCCTTAACCGTTGTGGACCCGCCCCCTCCAGCGTGATATAATGGTGTCCAAAAGATTCTGGGGGTGGATGGAACGCCATGTTCTTGTGGGAGCTTCTTGAGTGTGTCGTGGTGAGCGGTGTGGGCCAGGGGGGCGCCGTCGCCGTGGGCGTGGCGGCGGTGCTGGCCCAAGTGACTCTTTCCCTCTACGGGGAGGTACGCTTTCTCTTTGCCACCATGGGAAATCGCTCCCTGACGGTCAAGGTCGTGGTCTCCGCCATTCCCTTTCTGATCCTATTTGTCTACGCCATGGTGTCCGCCATCTCCTTCGGCTCCTTTCTCTTCTCTCCTACGGACCCCTATCTGGCCGACCTTATGCGCTCCATTACTCTGACGGTAGAGCGGGTGCTGGCCATCCTGGCCCTGGTCCTCCTCTATCCGCTGCTCTCGCTTCTCTACTGCCGCCTGGTCCCTATGAAGCCTCTGCGGGCCCTGGCCACCTTCGGGGTGGAGGGGGCGGGGGCGCTCTTTCTTCTGGTCCTCTACGGGGGCCTCTTCCTCTCCTCCTTCCCCGTCACCATTCTCACTGTGGGCCCTGGCGCCGTCAAGTGGGCCGTCTACGCCATCTTTATCGTCACCTTCAAGGACTTTGTCCTGGCCGTCTCTCTGATCCTGGGCCTCCTTCTCCGCCTGCCCCAGCCCAAGGAGCCGGAGGAGGCCGCCTGCACAGACCGGCAGGCCTACTACCGCCGGCAGGTCCAGCGCTATCTGGTCCGGGACAACCTGACCATTGGGATCGCCCTGCTCCTTTTTGGACCCGGCACCTCCATCTTCCTCTTTTTCTTAACCCGGGAGGAGCTGCAGGGCCCCATCCCCTTGGACGACGTGCCGGGAATGCTCCTCCTGGTGGGCTTTCTGCTGGTGGTACTGTTCGGTTTTGGAGGGTTGGGGGCGCTGCTTGTATACCGCCGGCTGCGGCCCCAGACCGCCCCGGCCTACCGGACGCTGTTGACCATGGGGGAGATCACGGAAATGGAGGCGCTTTTCTACCGGGAGATCGTGGCCGGCAGCCCCAGCCGGCGCAAGGTGGGCTTCAACCAGTGGGTGCTGCGCTCCCCCCACTTCTGCCTGCTGCAATCCGGCGTCCGGACCAAGCTGTCCTGGGTGGGCCCGCCCCAAACCACATAAAAAGGAGAGAGGATTATGAGAAAGCATCTTCGCCCCCTGGCCGCGCTGACGATGGCCGCCCTGCTCACGGTCCTGGCCGCCTGCGGCCAGCTGGAGGAGAATTTGGCCTCTGCCAGTCCCACCATCTCCCCCAGCCCCACCCCCATAGAGCCGGCAGAGCCCTCCGCTACCCCGTCTCCCATCCCCATGGATGAGTCGGCAGAGGAAGACACCCAGGTCGTGGGCGACGAAACATTGGGCTATGTGACCATCCCGGACTGGTGGGCCAGCTTCCAGGACCTGGGCGGGGCCACCGCCCTCCAGTACTCCAACGGCGCAGGCACCATCATCAGCCTGGACACCTTCAGCGATGAGGGCCTCACTGAGGACCAGAAGGCCCAGATCACCGCCGAGACGGCGGCGTACAGCGTCTGGTACAACCTGGAGCAAAACGGGGTCACCGACATCGTGGGGGCCCAGGTCGATCTCAATGGCATAGACTCCTTCCAGGTCTACGGGGCCTACGTCAGTGAAGACTACGGCACCTCCAGCATCATCGTCTGCTGGGTCTTTTCCGATGAGGACGGCGGTCTCCACTATGTGTCGGCGGAGGGGCCGGTGACCGAGATCGCCCAGGCGGTGGGCTATGTGGAGGACAGCTACACCCTCACCCCGCCGGAGGACCTGGAGCATCCCTGAGCGCTGACAGGAAAACTTTATTTTTTCTTCACTCCTTCTCAAGAGACCCTTACCTCCTTCGTGATAGCATGAGAGCATCACGAAGGAGGTCTTCTTTTCATGGAACCCATACTGACTGTATCCCATCTGCAAAAGGTCTACGGCGCCCGGGGCAGCCGCACCCAGGCCCTCACCGACCTGAGCTTTTCGGTGGAGGAGGGGGAGTTCACCGGCATCATGGGGGCCTCCGGCTCCGGCAAAACCACCCTCTTGAACTGCGTCTCCACCATCGACCGCCCCACCGGAGGCGCCATCACTGTGGACGGCACCGATCTCACCACCCTGAAGGGGCGGGCCCTCTCCCGGTTCCGCCGGGAACGGCTGGGCTTCATCTTCCAGGACTGTAACCTGTTGGACACCCTTACCGGCTTTGAGAACATGGCTCTGGCCCTTACCATTCTGGGCGCCGCCCCCAAGGCGGTGGACCGCCGGGTACGGGAGGCCGCCGGGCTGTTGGGTCTGGAGGGGGTGCTCGACAAGTTCCCCTACCAGATGTCCGGCGGAGAGCAGCAGCGGGTGGCCGCCGCCCGGGCCATCCTCACCCGCCCCGCCCTGGTGCTGGCCGACGAGCCCACCGGCGCCCTGGACTCCAAGTCCGCCGGGCAGCTCCTGCGGCAGCTTTCCGCCCTCAATCGAGAGGAGGGCACCACCATTTTGATGGTCACCCACGACGCCTTTACCGCCTCCTGGTGCCGGCGTATCCTCTTTATCAAGGACGGGACCCTCTACCGGGAGCTCCACCGGGGGGCCATGGACCGGAAGTCCTTTTTTACCCAAATCCTGGGTGTTGTGAGCATGCTCGGAGGTGACAGCGCCGATGTTCTGTAAGCTGGCTGTCCGCAACGTTACCCGGAGCCTGAGGGACTACGCCGTATACTTCCTCACCCTCACCTTCGGCGTGTGTATCTTCTACATCTTCAACTCCCTGGAGAGCCAGTGGTGCATGAAGATGCTTGCCCAGTCGGCCCACTATATCGTGGACAGCATCCTCATCTTTATGGATGTCTTCTCCGTTTTTGTGTCGGTGGTGCTCGCCTGTCTCATCCTCTACGCCAACACCTTTCTCATGAAGCGGCGGAAGCGGGAGCTGGCCATCTACTTCCTCCTGGGCCTGCCCACCGGAAGGGTCTCCCTCCTGCTGGTGCTGGAAACCCTCCTCATCGGTCTTCTGGCCCTGGGGGTCGGCATCCTGCTGGGCATTCTCCTCTCCCACGTCCTGGGTCTGCTCACCATGGCCATGTTCGCCGCCTATCCTGCCGGAGCATCCTTCGGCCTCATTCTGTCGGTGAAGGCCATGGGCAAGACCGTCCTCTACTTCGGCGTCATCTTTCTGGTGGTCATGCTCTTCACCGGCGTCTCCATCTCCCGGGCCCGGCTCATCGACCTCATCCAGGGCGGGCGGAAAAATGAGGAGATGCGGGAGCGCCCCCTGTGGCAGAGCGTGCTCACCTTCCTTCTTGGCGTGGTCCTGCTACTCATCGCCTACGCCATGCTCCTCCTCCGGGGGTTCCTCTCCATCGACCCTCTCTTCTTCCTCATGTTGGCCCTGGGTACGGCGGGGACCCTTCTCTTCTTCCGCTCCCTCTCCGGCTTTCTCCTGCGGCTGGTGAAAAGCCGGAAGTCCCTCTACTACAGGGGCCTCAACATGTTTGTCCTCCGGCAGTTCAATAGCCGCATCCACACCACCTATGTGTCCATGACGGTCATCTGCCTCCTGCTGCTGCTGGCCATCGGGGTCACCGCCTGCTGCGTGGGCCTCAATAACACCATTGACACCATGACCAACGCCTCCGCTCCCTATGACCTCACCATCCAGAACTACAGCGGGGACGTTCAGCCCACCGACATCCCCGCCCTTCTCGCCGAAAACGGCTTTGACCCTCAGAAAGAGCTGAGGGACTCCTATTTCTGCGCCCTCTACTATAATGACCCGGACCTCTCCGTCCCCGGCCAGGGCTCCTCGGATACCATGGTCGCCCTCTCCGATTATAACGCCCTCATGGCCCTTCAGGGGCGGGAGGGCCTTACGGAGGAGGCACTGCCCCAGCTGCGGACGGAGACCCTGGTCACCGGCTTCTCCGGCATGGGCGCCTATCTGGTGGTGGATGACGCCACGGCTGCCACCCTCTCCGTACGGCGGCAGATTTTTGTGGGCAACTACGCCGGGGATGCCCAGACCACCGAGGCCGTTCTCACCGCTGCTTCAGAGTCTCCCGGCTTCTACAATACCGGTTCCTACCTCATCGCCACCAAGCTTCAGATCTACATGGAGAACATGGGCACCAAAATTCTGGTCCTTTTCATGGGTCTCTACCTGGGCCTGGTCTTCCTCGTCACCGCCGCGGCAGTGCTTGCCCTCCAGCAGCTCTCCCAGGCCGCTGACAACCAGCCCCGGTACGCCGTGCTCTCCCGGCTGGGCGTGTCGGAGGGGATGAGGAACCAAGCCCTCTTTACCCAGGTCTTCCTCTCCTTCTTCCTTCCCCTGGCTCTGGCGGTGGTCCACTCCATCGTGGGCATGACGGCGGCCAATGCCGTCATCGCCGTGGTAGGGCGGGTGGACTCCACCCAGAGCTCCCTGGTCACCGCCTCATTCATCCTGGTGATCTATGGCGCCTACTTCCTGGCCACCTACCTCGGTTCCCGGGCCATGCTCCGGGGAAATTCATAGCGGCTCACTTTCTGGGGTAGCTGAGCTACCTGTGCTGTTTGCAGGCACAAAAACCACCCTGCCCCTGAAAAACTTGGACTTGCATTCCCATAAAAAGTGTGGTATCATGTCAATTACTGTTTGGGTGCATTGCGCCTATTTTACGCTGACCACGCCCTCCGGGGCTTGAAAGGAACGATGCTTTCATGGGTACGCTCAAGTTGGTTCTCACCGTCATCCAGGTGCTGGCCGCCCTGTTCCTCACCTTTGTGGTGCTGGCCCAGTCCGGTAAGAGTGCCGGCCTTTCCGGCGCCATCGCCGGCGGCGCCGACACCTTCCTCTCCAAGAACAAGGCCAAGAGCTGGGACTCCAAGCTGGCCCGCTGGACCAAGTGGGTGGCCATCGGCTTCATGATCCTGACTCTGGTGCTCTGCCTGCTGCCCGATGGGGTCTGAGCCGGAAGAGAAGACGAATACGGACCAAAAAGGACGCGCTCCAAACAGGGGCGCGTCCTTTTTCGTTGCAGACGCGCAAATTGTGATATACTATAGGAGAAAGCGCCGGGACATGCCGGTGAACAGAGAGAAACACACAAAGGAGAATCTTTTTTCATGAACTTACAGGGAACCTATCAGGCCACCGCCCGTGGGTTTGGCTTTTTCACGCCGGAGGGGGCAGTGGGCCGGGAATCCGACCTCTTCGTGCCGCCTCGCTGTGACGGCGGGGCCTGGACGGGGGACAAGGTCACCGCCCAGGTGGGTGCCGACCCCAAGGACCCTCAACGGCAGGTGGCCAAAATCACCGCCGTGGTGGAGCGGACCAACCGAACTCTGGTGGGCGCCGTGGAGCGCCGCGGCCGGGAGGTGTGGCTCCAGCCCACCAGCGACCGCTACCCCAACGCCGTGAAGGTGGTAGGCCGCTCCGCCGCCAAGCTGAAGGCGGGGGACAAGATCGCCGTGGCCGTCACCAGCTACGGAAGCGCCAAGCTGCCTCCCACGGGCACCTTCAAGCTGGCCTTCGGCAGGGAGGGCACCCGTCAGGCCGCCGTGGCCGCCCTCCTCTACGAGCACGGCATTGAACGGGACTTCCCCGCCCCTGTGGCCGCCGCCGCCCAGCTGGCCCCTCAGGAGGTGGCGCCCTCCGCCTGCGCCGGACGCCTGGACCTGCGGGACAAGACGGTCATTACCATCGACGGCGCCTCCTCCAAGGACTTTGACGACGCCGTCAGCCTGGAAAAGGACGGCCAGGGCCGCTGGGTCCTGGGGGTCCATATCGCCGACGTCTCCCACTATGTGACGGAAAGCTCCCCTCTGGACCTGGAGGCCTTTCACCGGGGCACCTCGGTGTACTTTGCCGACCAGGTGGTCCCCATGCTGCCCGAGGCCCTCTCCAACGGTATCTGCTCCCTCAATCCCCAGGTGGACCGTCTGGCCCTCTCCTGTATCATGACCATGGATACCGCTGGCCAGGTGCTGGACCACAGGATCGTCAAGACCGTTCTGCGCTCCACCGAGCGGATGACCTATGACGACTGCAACATCCTCCTCAAGGACCAGGACCCTGCCCTCGCCCAGCGGTACGCCCACATCCTGCCCATGCTCCGGGACATGGCGGGGCTGGCCAAGGCCCTGGAAAAGAGCCGCCGGGCCCGGGGCGCCCTGGATCTGGAGAGCCAGGAGTGCTACATCGTCTGCGACGAGAGCGGCGCCCCTGTAGACATCCGGGTACGGGAGACCGGGGCGTCGGAAAGGCTCATCGAGTCCTTTATGCTCGCCGCCAACGAGTGCGTGGCCGAGCACCTCAAAAAGGCGGGGCTCCCCGCCGTCTACCGGGTCCACGAAAAGCCCTCGGAGGACAAGGTCACCAATTTGAAGGCCATGCTGGCTCCCCTGGGCATCGACCTCAAGCAGGCCGACAACGGCAGCCTCCAGAAGGTGCTGGAGGGGGTGAAGGGCACCCCCCAGGCCCCCGCCGTCCACACCATGGTCCTCCGCAGCCTGATGAAGGCCCGGTACGACACCGAGAATCTGGGCCACTTCGGCCTGGCGGCCAAATACTACTGCCACTTCACCTCCCCCATCCGCCGCTACCCCGACCTGATGGTCCACCGTATCCTCACCGCCCTGCTGGATGGGACCCTGGAGACCCAGCGGGGCCGGCTGGCCGCCGCCGCTGACCGGGCCGCCAAGCAGTCCTCCGACCGGGAGGTCCATGCCATGACCGCGGAGCGGGACATCGAGAAGTGCTATATGGCTGAGTTCATGACCGCCCACGTGGGGGACACCTTCCAGGGCGCCGTTACCGGCGTCACCAAGTTCGGCCTCTTTGTGGGCCTCCCCAATGGGGTGGAGGGCCTCCTCCCCGTCACCGCCCTCCCCGACGACCGCTACGAGTACGATGAGATCCGCATGACCCTCACCGGTGCCCGGACCAAGTTCACCTACACCTTCGGCATGCCCCTGGAGGTCCTCTGCGCCGCCGCCAACCCCAGCTCCGGTCAGATCGACTTCACCCTGCCCGGCGTGGTCCCTACCCCCCAGCCCCTCCGGCCTGCCAGGGACGCCAAGGACACCCCACGTCCCCCCAAGGGCAGGGGCGGCAGAGGCCGAAAGTCCTCCTCCAAGCCAGGCTACCGGCCTCCCAAACCGGGTAAAGGGAGGAAAAAGCGATGATAACTCGGAATTTTATTGCGGTATTATTGCTATTTGTATTTCTTTTTACTGCCGGCTGTCAGGCCACTCCCACGCCGGCGGTCTCCGCCGCCCCCACACCGGTCCCCTCCCCCAGCGCAACGCCCGCCCCCACCCCTACCCCTGACCCGATGGCGGAGGCTATGGCCGCCATGACCACGGAGGAAAAGGTGGGCCAGCTCCTCACCGTCGGCTTCTACGGGACGCAGGCCGGGGAGGAGGCCCGGTCCTATATCCAGGACTACCATGTGGGGGGACTCATCCTCTTCGGCCGGAACGTGGAGAGCGCCCAGCAGCTGGTGGACCTCACCAATGGCCTCAAGGCTCTGGCCGGGGATGGCATTCCCCTCTTCCTCTCCATTGACCAGGAGGGGGGCACGGTGGAGCGGATGCCCCCGGAGATCCGCAGGCTGCCCAATGCCTATGAGGTTGCCGATCCGGCGGCCTTGGGGGCGACCCTGGGGGCCGAGTGCGCCGCCTTCGGACTCAACACCGACTTTGCCCCCTCTCTGGACATCTGGTCCAACCCCAATAACACCGTCATCGGCAAGCGGGCCTTTGGCTCCGACGCCGCCTCGGTGACGGAACGGGGCCTGGCCTGTCTCACCGCCATAGAGGAGAGCGGCACCATCCCGGTGGTAAAGCACTTCCCCGGCCACGGGGACACCGACACCGACTCCCATGTGGGCCTTCCAGTGGTGAACAAAACCCGTGGGGAGCTCCTGGAAAGCGAGCTTCTCCCCTTCCAGTCCGCCATCGACGGCGGCGTCCCCGCCGTCATGGTGGCCCACATCCTCATGACCCAGCTGGACTCCGACCGCCCCGCCTCCCTCTCCCCGGAAGTGGTCACCGGACTGCTGCGGGAGGAGCTCGGCTTTGCCGGTGTGGTCTTTACCGACGACCTCACCATGGGGGCCATTACTCAGAATTACGGTCTGGGGGAGGCCGCTGTGCTGGCGGTGGAGGCCGGCTGCGACGTGCTGCTGGTCTGCCATGAGGCCAGCGCCGTGGAGGAGGCCTATACCGCCCTGCTGGAGGCCGTGGACACCGGCCGCCTCTCCCAGGAGCGGCTGGATGAGAGCGTCCGGCGCATCCTCACCCTGAAGCAGACCTATGGCCTGACCGGCGACCCGGTGGATCTCCCCGACCTGGAGGCCCTCAACACCCAGGTGGATACCGTGGTCAACGGCTGACCCTCCCCCTTGACAAACGCCTCCTACATGTGTAGTATCCCAGTAGAGATACTACACATGTAGGAGGCGTTTTTATGTCCAAGCTCAGCGACAGCGAGTGGCAGGTCCTCACCGCCCTGTGGGACAGCGGCGGGGCCAGCCTGGGGGCGCTGGTGGAGGCCCTGCGCCCCGCCACCGGCTGGAGCCGGAACACCGTGCTCACCTACCTCACCCGGATGGAGAAAAAGGGGCTGGTGTCCATCGACAAGGGGTCGTACCCCCACATCTACCGGGCCGCCCTGGACCGGGAGACCTGCCGGGCCCGGGAACGGCAGAACTTTCTCGACCGGGTGTACCATGGCTCCGCCGGGGACCTGGTGGCAGCCTTTCTGAAGGAGTCCCCCATCTCCGCCGAGGAGCGGGCGCGGCTTAAAGCTCTGCTGGACGACATGGAGGTTTAAGCCCTTCCCTTTCCGCAGCACGGCAATCCAAAACCACCCCATTATTTTGGAATCGAGGTGACAGCATGACCGATCTCTGGTCCTTTCTCCTCCAGACCCTTACCGCCTCCGGGGCAGCGGTCTTTCTCCTGGTCGTCAAGGCCCTCTTTCGGGACAAGCTCTCCCCCCGGTGGCAGTTCGGCGTCTGGGGCCTGCTGGCCCTGGTGCTCCTCCACCCCGCGGGACAGGGCGGGCGGTATGTGCTCTTTCCCTGGCCGCTGTGGCTGGAGGCCGCCAAGACCGCCCTCACCGGGGACTACTCCATCACCCGGGTGACCGCCCCCATCCCCCTGCCCTTCGGCATGGGCAGGCCGGAGGGCATTCTGGACGGGCTGTATCTGCTCTATGTGGCGGGAGTGGTTCTCCTGCTGCTCCGGTACGCCCTCGCCTATCTCCGGCTGCGGCTGGCCCTCCGCCGGGGTTTCCCCGCCGACGCTACCCAGCTCCGCCGGGTGGCAGAGCGGTATGGCCTGCCCCTGTGCGAAACTGTGGAGGTGGAGGGGCTGCCCTCCGCCTTCGTCTGCGGAGTCTTCCGTCCCGTGCTGGCCCTTCCCGCCGGGCAGGCGGTGGACGACAAGGTACTGCTCCACGAGCTTCTACACCTCAAGTACCACGACGCCGCCTGGGGCCTGCTCATCTGCCTCTTCCGGTGCCTCCACTGGTGCAACCCCCTCCTGTGGTACTGCGCCCACCGGGCGGGCAACGACGCCGAGGCCCTCTGTGACCAGCGGGTGCTGGAGCGGCTGGAGGGGGAGGAGCGCCGGGACTACGGCCGCATCCTCCTCTCCATGGCGTCGGAGCAGTACGCCCGGGCGCCGGGCACCTCCTCCATGGCCAATGGCGGGCGCAACATCCGGGAGCGGATCGAGGCCATCGCCCGGTTCAAGCGGTACCCGGCGGGGATGGCCCTGGCCTCAGTGTGCGTGGCGGCGGTGCTGCTCTTTCCCCTGGTGCTGGGCCAGGGCCAGACGTTGGCCCAGGCCACCAATCTGGGCCACTCCGACGAGCGGGAATTTCTCACCGCCATGGCCTCGGCCCGGCTCACTCCCTGTACCACCCCCGCCGGGGCCTTTGACGCCTACGGCAAGGCGGTGATCGAGCAAAACGGCATCTACCGGGCCCTGTGCGCCCCCCTTGACGAGCACCCCGCCCTGGCCGAAACGATGGAGGCCTTTGCCCACGGCCCTGACCACTGGGTCCATGAGCACTGGGAGAGCGGTCTGCCGGGCTACCCCGACCACAGCCTGGGCTATTTTCTCTACAACCTTACTCAGAACGGGGAGAGCTACACCGCCATGCTGGTCTTTCCCCTCCAATTCGCCTACCTGGACGGCCCTGACAGCCCCCCGGTCTATGAGTCGGAAGAGGGCTGGCACTATGTGGCCTGTCAGGAGGTCCGGGCGGAAGAGCAAGAGGGACGCTGGGTTGCCCTCCCTTTGGAGGAATTCCAGATCATAGAGAGCAATATGGAGGCATCCTGGATGTACTCTGGGGACTCCGCCCTCCCCGCTGCAATGACCTATGCCGCCGACGTAGGCGGACTCCACCTGGAGATCACCTACCAGACCGCCCACCAGGTGGACAACAGGGTGGACGCCGGCAGCACGCTGTCCTTTGGCCCTCCCTCCTCCTTTGACGCAACCCCAAAGCCCAGCGCCCGGTTCTCCACCGCCCATGCATCCTATTCCTTTACCGGCACCGAGCTCACCCCCGGTGCCGCCGACCTGGTGAATCGCTTTGCCGCCGCTCCGGTCTACGCCGACGGCAGCGGACCCTCGCCCCAGTTCGGCAGCGGTCAGGGCAGCAGCAGTGACGGCACCTTCTGGGGCAGCGCCCGGGACTACGGCGGGCTCTCCGGCGGTGCCGGCTCCGGCTTTGGGAGCGATCCCAATGATCCCCCGGCGTGGCCGGACCACTACCGAGTGGCCCTCTCCTATGTGGACGGCCGGGAGACCGAAATCGTAGAGCTCTGGCCCGTGGAAGGAGGAGATTCCCCATGAACCCCGATTATGAAAGGCTGTACCGGGGGGTGTCCCACGCCGCCTGGGCCTATATCTTCCTGTATCTGGACATCAACCTGAATACCCTCAACATCCTCCCCGATTTTGTGTGCTATCTGCTCTTGTGGTCAGCCATCAGCTGCCTGGAGGGAGAGGAGCGGGACCTGGCCCTGCTGCGGCCCCTGTGCGTGCTGCTGGGAGTGTGGGCGGGGGCGGACTGGGTCTTTACGCTCCTGGGGAGCGCCCTGGAGGGGCGGCTCCTCCCTCTGGACCTGCTGATCTCGGTGGCGGCCATTTACTTCCACTTTCAGCTCTTCACCGACCTTGCCCGCCTGGCGGAGCGGTATCAGCCCCCAGGCGCGGCCCTGGGCCGGCGGCTCCTGGGACTGCGGACGGTCCAGACCTTGATTCTTACGGTATCCTTCATCCTCGGTTACTCTCTCTCCCCCAATACCCATCTTACCCTCCCCGGCGACTCCCCCGCCGGCTGGGTGGTGGCGGGTCTGGCCCTGGCGGGGCTGCTGCTCTCCCTCATGCTCATGTCCAGCCTCTTCGCGTTGCGGAAGTGCTTTCTTCCTCCAGAGGAGGCATGAAAAAATCGGAACAGACGGGTTGCGTCTGTTCCGATTTTTTGCGTATCCGGGTCATTTCCGGCGAGAGGCCTGGACGGCGTCGTTGATGACTTTGTAGATCTGGATGACCACCGTGGGCAGGAGGGCCAGAACCACCACCAGGCCGATCTCCTTCATGGTGAAGGGGGCCACCTCAAAGAGGGTGTTGAGGCCGGGGATGAAGAGGACGGCGGCCAAAAGGACCACACCGGCGAAGAAGGCGCCGATGCTGGCCTTGTTGGTGGTGAGGCCGATACGGAAGATGGAAGGGAGGCCCCGGCAGTTGAAGCCGTGGAAGAGCCGGGCCAGAGTGAGGGTGGAGAAGGCCATGGTCATAGCCAGGTCCGCGCCGGAATCCCGGAGGCCAATGAAGTAGGCGGCCATGACGGCGGCGGCGATGATGGCGCCGTAGGCAAAGATCTTGCCCAGCAGACCCCGGGTCAGGATGGGCTCCTTTGGGTTCCGGGGCTTCTGGTCCAGCAGCCCGCCGGTGGCCGGCTCCACACCGATGGCGATGGCGGGGAGGGAGTCGGTAAGGAGGTTGATGAAGAGGAGGTGTACCGGGGCGAAGGGGACAGAGAGGCCCAGGATGGAGGTGAGAAGGACGCAGAGGATGCCGGCCATGTTGCCGGAGAGGAGGAAGTTGATGGAGTTTTTGATGTTGGTATAGACCCCTCGGCCATTGACCACCGCCTTGACGATGGTGGCAAAGTTGTCGTCGGCCAGGATCATAGAGGCGGCGTCCTTGGAGACCTCGGTGCCGGTGATGCCCATGGCCACACCGATGTCGGCGGCCTTGAGGGCGGGGGCGTCGTTGACGCCGTCGCCGGTCATGGAGACGATCTTACCCTTGCGCTGCCAGGCGCTCACAATACGGATCTTGTGCTCGGGGGAGACCCGGGCGTAGACGGAGATCTTCTCCAACCGCTCGTCCAGGTCGGCGTCGGTCATGTTGTCCAGCTCCACGCCGGAGACAGCCTCATCCCCCTCCCGGAAGATACCCAGCTGCTTGGCGATGGCGGAGGCGGTGACCTTGTGGTCGCCGGTGATCATAATGGTGCGGATGCCGCCCCGCTTGGCGTCGGCCACTGCCTGGATGGCCTCGGGCCGGGGCGGGTCGATCATGGAAACCAGGCCGATGAAGGTGAAGTCCCGCTCGTCCTCCAGGGTGAGGGTGTGGTTTTCCGTCAGCTCCCGGTAGGTGAAGGCCAGCACCCGCAGGCCCTCCATGGAGAGCTCCATGTTCACCCGGGAGATGCGTTCCTTCCACTCGGGGGTCAGGGGGACCCGCCCCTCCCGGGTGAGAACGTGAGTGGACCGGGCCAGGAGCACATCAATGGCCCCCTTGGTGTAGAGGGTGGGGACACCGTCAATGTTGTGGAGAGTGCTCATGAGCTTCCGGTCGGAGTCAAAGGCCAGCTCCCCGATCCGGGGGTGCTGATGGCGGTAGGCGGTCTCGTCGATGCCCAGCCGGTCCCCCAGCATGACCAGCGCCACCTCGGTGGGGTCGCCGATGCTGGTGCCGCTTTCCGGGTCGGTGGTGGCGTCGCTGGCCAGGAGGGCCGCCTTCAGCAGGAGCCGCTGGACGTCGTTGACCAGGTCCAGATCATTTCCCTCCAGCAATGAGCCGTCGGCGTAGATCTTCTGGGGGGTCATCTTGTTCTGGGTCAGGGTGCCCGTCTTGTCCGAGCAGATGACCGACACGGCCCCCAGGCTCTCCACCGCCTTCAGATCCTTGATGATGGCGTTTTCCTTGGCCATCTTCTGGGTGCCCAGGGCCAGGACAATGGTGACAATGGAGGAGAGGGCCTCCGGGATGGCGGCCACCGCCAGGGCCACGGCGAACATGAGAGAGTCCAGAATGGGCATCTCCCGGTAGAGGGACAGGCCGAAGACCAGCACACAGATGGCCATAATGACAATGGCCAGCTTCTTGCTGAAATCGTCCAGGGACTGCTGGAGAGGGGTCTTGCGCTGCTGGGTCTGGTTCATGAGGGCGGCCACCTTGCCCAGCTCGGTGTCCATGCCGGTGCCGGTGACCACCACCAGGGCCCGGCCATAGGTCACCAGGGAGCCGGAGAAGACCATGTTCTTCCGGTCGCCCAGGGCCACCTCGTCGCCGGGAATCACATCGGCGGTCTTCTCCACCCCCTCGCTCTCGCCGGTGAGGGAGCTCTCATTGGCCTTGAGG
>DXCX01000123.1 GCA_019115785.1 Candidatus Intestinimonas merdavium
CCAGGGCGTTATAGGACTTGAGGTCACGGACCCCCACCTCGGAAAAGCGCTTATACCGCTTCATCATCTCGGTCACCGCCCACTGGATGGCGCCGGCGGCCTTTTTCGGGTCGGTCACCACCGGGATGAGCAGATGGGGGATGCCGTTATAAATGCCCAGCTCCACCATCTTGGGGTCCACCATGATGAGGCGCACTTCCTCGGGGCTGGCCTTGTAGAGCAGGGAGACAATGAGGGAGTTGGTACACACCGACTTACCGGAACCGGTGGTACCGGCGATGAGCAGATGGGGCAGCTTTGCGATGTTGCACACCACGCAGTGGTTGCTGATGTCCTTGCCCACCGCAAAGGATACCTTGGAGGGGCTCTCCCGGAACTCCCGGGAGTCGATCACGTCCCGGATGGGTACCGGCGCCACCAGCTTGTTGGGCACCTCGATGCCCACCATGGAGATCTTATCGGGAATGGGGGCGATGCGCACGCCGGTGGCCCCCAGAGCCAAGGCGATGTCGTCGGTCAGGTTGGTGAGCTTGTTCATCCGCACGCCCTGGGCCAGCTCCAGCTCGTACCGGGTCACCGACGGGCCGCGGACCGCGTCCACGATGGTGGCGTCGATGCCGAAGGAGTGGATGGTGTCGGAGAGGCGCTCCTGGTTGGCCTTCAGCTCTCCGGCCACGTCGCTGTCCGACAGGCCCGGGAGCTGCTGGAGCAGGTCCACCGCCGGGTACTGGTAGACCTCCGGTATCCCCGCTTCCTGCGTCATGCCGGCGGACAAATCACGGCTCACCTCTTCCGCCGCCTTTGCTCTCTCCTCCGCTTCCACCGGCTCCACCTTGCGGCCCACCGCCGGCATCCGCTCGATGGGGATGCCCGCAACGCTGGTGCGCTCCGGACGGGCGGGGGCATAGGGCGCGGGCGGGGGCGTCACCGGGTCAAAGGGCAAACGGAGATCGTCGTCCTCGTCCTCCTCCTCCGGTTCCGGCTCAGGCTGCACAGGCGTCGGCTCCTCCACCGGTTCCACCTCGTCCCAGTCGTCCTCGTCTTCCTCCATGGGCAGCGGCTCCGGCGCGTGTCGGGGGGCTTCCTGGGGCACGGGGACCTCCTCCGGCTCCATCTCCTCCACGGTCTCCAGCGCTTCCATATCCTCCTGCAACAGCTGGTCGGGGGTGGGGACCGCCGGTTTCCGGTCAAAGAAGGACTCTTCCTTGCGCTGGAACAGGGGCGACGCCTTGGGCTTCTTGCCTACCAGCGGGCCTTCGTCCGCCGGAATGTCGATATCGCTCCGGCACACCTGACGGCTCTCTCTGGGCTTGGGCGCGCGGCGGGGACGCTCCGGAATGGGTTCCTCCTCATATTCCGGATGGGGCATCTCCCGGAAATAGTCCACCACATTGCTGACAGTGGTATTGCAGGCGGTCAGCACCATCAGCGTGGCCGCCAGCACAAAAATCAACGTGGCGCCCACCTTGCTGAAAATGGTGGAAAAACCCATCCCCAACAGGCCGCCCAGCACACCGCCGCACGCCATGGTGCTTCCTCCTTTCCAGAGGGCGCCGAAGAGGGTGATCGACCATTCATAAGTCCCCTTGGCCAAAAACATATGGAGCAGCGCCCCCAGCAAAACAGGGAGGAGCAAAATACACCATACCCGCAGACGCACCGGACGGCCCCGGTGGAAAAAGAGGACGATGCTGGCCCACAGCAGCATGGGGGGCAGGAGATAATAGCCGTAGCCAATGAGCCCCTTTGCCAGGCCGTAGAAGAAATCAATAAACAGGCCGCTGCTGTGGAAATAACCCAGTGCCGAAAAAATGGCCAACAAAAAGCAGATGGCCGCTCCCACTTCCCGCCGGATGGGCACAGCGCCGCTGCTGTTTTTCCGCGACGGGGCGGACCGGGATTTGCTGCCGCTCTGGGTTCCGTTGGTCCGCTTTCCGCCGGATGTGGCGCGCCGTTTTCCGGCGCTTTTCTTTTGTGCTGTGGCCATGGTCAACCCTTCCTTTCTGTTGCATTTGTCAGTGCAGGGGCGGAGCCGCACCATGGCCGCTCCGCCCCTGTCCACACGATCCTAAAATTCCGTTTTCAATCTTAACCCTTGAGGAAGGGCAGCACCAGACCCGCAATGAGAGAGCCCAGACCGACCACCCAGCAATAGTAGGCAAACATACCGAATTTACCCTTGTTGGACAGCATATTCACCAGTCGAATGGCAAAATAGCCCACCACGGCCGCCACGACCACACCCACCAGATAGATGGGCAGCTGGCCCGGGTCCACCTGCTGCTGCATGGCGTCGGAAATCTCCAGCACGTTGGCGCCCAGCACCGCGGGAAGGGACATCAGGAAGGAAAAACGCACGGCAAATTTCCTGTCATACCCCCGCAGCAGGCCGGCGGAGATGGTGATGCCCGACCGGGAGATACCGGGAATGGTACCCACCGCCTGGGCGCAGCCCACCAGCAGCGCGTCCAGCACCGTGGCGGTCTTGGCGTTTTTATGTCCCTTGGCCATACGGTCGGAGAAGAAGAGGATGCAGCCCGTGAACAGCAGGGCCAGCGACACCAGAACGCTGTTGGAGAAGGCCTGCTCCAGCAGCCCGTTCACAGGCACGATGACGAACAGCGGCAGGGTGGCCACCACGATGAGCAGCACCATCCGCCGGGCGGGCGGAATATGTCCCTCCGGCTTCTCTCTGCGCAGCGGCTCCTTGCCCATGAGACCGCGGATGCCGTCCCGGGCGATCTGGATCAGCTCCCACACCAGCAGGAAGAACTCCCGGATCATATCCAGCACGTCCCGCCAGTAATAGACGCAGACCGAAAGAAATGTACCGAAATGGAGCAACACGGTGAAAAGCATATTCTTGCTTTCCTCATCCTCCATCCCAAAGAAGGTTTGAAACAGCGTAAGATGGCCTGAACTGGAGATCGGCAGGAATTCTGCGATTCCTTGCACAACGCCCATCAGTACCGACATGATCATATTCAAATGCGGTTCCCTCCATGGCATAAAATGCGGGGCGCTCCCCCGGTATACAGTTACAGGCTATTATAGCATGCCAATTAAAAAATTACCATCCCTTCTCTCTACAAAAACCGCATTCTTCTCCCCTTTCTTTTGGGGAAAAGAGCGGAGCGGACCTGTTTCCATCCGCTCCGCCCTGTTTTTCAGTCCGCTTTTTGTCCGTCACTTTCCCCGCGCTTCCGCGATCATTCCGTGGAGACAGTCCAGCGCGTCCCCCAGCCCGCCGATCCGGTCGATGAGCCCGATGGACACCGCCTCCTCGCCGTAGATGACGCTGCCCACGTCGGCGGCCAGCTCGCCGGTGCGCAGCATCCGGTCCATAAATACCTCCCGCTCCACCTGGCTGTGCCGGGTGACGAACTGCAAGATCCGCTCCTGAATGCGGGAAAAGTAATCAAAGGTCTGGGACACCCCGATCACCAGTCCGTTGAGGCGCACCGGATGGATGGTCATGGCCGCAGACGGCGCGATAAAGGAGGCCTTGGCGCACACCGCCAACGGCACCCCGATGGAATGACCGCCCCCCAGCACCAGCGAGACCGTGGGCTTTTTCATCCCGGAAATGAGCTCGGCGATGGCAAGGCCCGCTTCAATGTCCCCTCCCACGGTATTGATGAGCACCAAAAGCCCGTCCACCTGGTCGCTCTCCTCCACCGCCGCCAGCAGGGGCAGGACGTGCTCGTATTTGGTGGTCTTGGCGGTGGGCTCCAGCACCTGGTGTCCTTCAATCTGCCCCACGATGGTCAGCGTGTGAATGGTGCCCCGTCCGGTCTTGATGGTGGCGCTGCCCAGATCGGTGATCTGCTCGGTCAGCGGGTCCTGTCCTTCGCATCCGTTCTCCTGCCGGGTCTGCATGGGTTCCTGATCCATAATCTGCCTCCTTGTCCGGCTTTTTGCCGATATTACCCTTATTTTCTCCCCTCCCTTTCCGTTATATTCTTACATTGACAGCGCCGCGCTCCCGGTCGTATACTATAATTAGTTTGAATTCAAACAAATATCATGAAGTGATGGAGGACATCCTGCCATGAACCATCGGGACCTTCACTATCTGCTCCTGCTGTGGCACCAGCGCACCACCAAACGCATTGCCGCCCAGACCAGAAAGGAAGGGCTCATGCCCGGACAGCCCAAGATCCTGGAATTTTTGCTGGAACATGACCAGTGCAATCAAAAGGAGATCGCGCTGGGCTGTGCTCTGGACAAGTCCACGGTCACCAGTCTGCTGGGCCGGATGGCGGAAGAAGATCTGGTCGTGCGCGTCACGTCGGAAGGCGACCGGCGGCTTTCTCTGGTGGGCCTGACCGAAAAAGGACGCAAGTATGCCGTGCGGGTACGGGATATCTGTGCCGCGGTGGACGAGTACGCCTGGCGGGACATCGCGCCGGAGGACCGGGAGACCTTTTTGCGGGTCTTCCGGCAGCTTCTGGACAATCTGGAGGAGCCCTCTGTCCGAAAGGAGTCCGCAGAAACACAATGAAGTCTATGGTCCAGCGTTATTTTTGGTTTTTTGTGGGCGTCGCCATCAATTCCTTCGGCGTCGCCTTCATCACCCAGGCCGCTCTGGGTACCTCTCCCATCTCCAGCGTACCCTATGTCCTGAGTCTCAAATTCACACCCTCGCTGGGGCAGTTCACCTTTGTGTTTAATCTGCTGTTTATTTTGCTCCAGTTTTTGCTGCTGCGGAAGGATTTCCCGCCCATCCAGTTTTTACAGATCGTGGTGAACCTCTTCTTCAGCGCCTGCCTGGATGTGAGCATGGCGCTGCTGGCCTTTTTACAGCCGGAAAACTTCCTGGCCCGCTTTGTCTGCCTGCTGGTGGGCTGCGCCGTACTGGCGGTGGGCATCGCCATTGAAGTGGCCCCCAACGTGCTCATGGTCCCCGGCGAGGGTACGGTGAAGGCCTTCTCCATCGTCACCGGCAAGCGCTTCGGCTCGGTAAAGGTGGTCTTTGACGTCACCCTCATTGTCATCGCCGTCATTCTCTCCCTGATCTTCTTCCACGGCATCAACGGCCTGGGGCTGGGCACCATCGTCTCCGCCCTCATCGTGGGGCAGATCGTCAATTTCGTCAACCGCCATTTCCACGCCATCGACCGCATCGCCGCATTGGCCCAGGCATAAGTGAACAGGTCCGGTAAAACGGACTGCAGCAAAATACCCCTTGATGTAGGAACATAAAACTACATCAAGGGGTATTGTCATAAAAATGGAGAGGCGCCGCTGACGCTGCGCCTCTCCAACGATTTCTTACTTATCTGCGGCGCTCCAGCTCCCGCCGGACCACCTTGGCGATAAGCTCCTGTCCTTCCGGAGAGCTGAGGGTATCCAGCACGGCGGAACGGAGCAGGTCCTGGAACGCACGGCCCGACAGAACCGCGTCCAGCACGGTGCCCTCACCGGTCTTCACCGGTTTGCCCGGCTTGGCCGCCGGCGCTTTGGGCGCGGGCGCGGGTGTGGGCTCCTCCACTCCGGCAAAATCCATCCAGTCGTCCTGCCGGGTGCGGTCGTTGCTCTCGCCCCGCAGGTAGAAGATGGACACGCCGAAATGGGCGGCCATTTTTTCCTGCTGCTCCTTGGTGGGGGTCTGACGGCCCGTCTCGAACTTCTCCACCGCGTTTTTGGGAAATCCCAGCGCCGTGGAAAGGGCAGGACGGCTCAGTCCCGCCTCAGTCCGCAGGGCTTCAATTCGCTGTGCCATGCTTACCATGTGTTACGCTTCCTCTCTTCCTCCGTGGCGGAACGATTACTCCTCCAGGCGCTCCAGGTCCTTGAGATAATCGGTCTCGGTGCAGTGCTTCTTCTCAGCCTTGGCGGCGTAGCGCTTGACCGAAACGGCGGTCTTCTCGGGAGACACCATGGTACCCGCGCCGGCCACACAGCCGCCGGGGCAGGCCATGCCTTCCAGCAGATATCCGTTGTACTTGCCGGCCTTAGCCATCATCATCATCTTGCGGCACTCCTCCAGACCCTGGGCGCTGGCCACCTTGACCTCCATCTCGGGGTGGGTCTGCTTGATGCAGTTGACCACAGCCTGGGCCACGCCGCCGCTGAACGCGAAGTTACGGCCGTCGGTGCTGGACTCGGAGAGGAATTCTTCCTCCTCGATGTTCTCGATGTCGATGTTCTTGGCGTTGAAGAGGCCCATCATCTCCTCAAAGGTGATGACGAAGTCCACGTCGCTGCGGACGCTCTTGCGCATGGCCTCCAGCTTCTTGGCGGCGCAGGGCCCGATGAAGACCACCTTGGCGTTGGGCTGCTCATGCTTGATGAGCCGGGCGGTGAGGGTCATGGGGGTGAGGGCCATGGAGATGCAGTTGGCATGCTCAGGGAAGAGCTTTTTGGCCATTACCGACCAGGCCGGGCAGCAGGAGGTACCAATGAAGGGCAGCTTCTCCGGCACTTCCTCCAAAAAGTCCTTCGCCTCCTGGGTGGTGCACAGGTCGGCGCCAATGGCCACCTCGAAGACATCGGCGAAGCCAAGCTGCTTCATGGCCGCCCGGAGCTTGCCCGGGGTGACCTTGGGACCGAACTGTCCCACAAAGGCGGGAGCCACGGCAGCGTACACCCGCTCGCCGGACTGGATGGCCCGGATGACCTGGAAGATCTGGGACTTGTCGGCAATGGCGCCAAAGGGGCAGTTCACCAGGCACATGCCGCAGGAGACACACTTGTCGTAGTCGATCTCCGCCTTTCCATTGGCGTCGGTGTGGATGGCGTCCATACCACAGGCCGCGGCGCAGGGCCGGACCTGGGTGATGATGGCATTGTAGGCGCACACCTCAGCACAGCGGCCGCACTTGATGCACTTGTCCTGGTCGATGTGGGAGCGGCCATTGTAGCGGTCCAGCTTGATGGCGTCCTTGGGACAGACCTCCTCACAGGGGTGGGCCAGACAGCCCTGACAGCCCTCGGTGACCAGCAGCCGCTTTTCGGTGCAGCCGTTGCAGGCGAACTTGATCACATTGATGAGGGGCGGGGTGTAGTAGGTCTCCGGCCGGTCCGCCGCCTCAATGTTGTCCGACAGGGGGGCGTGCTCCGCCGCACTCCGGCAGGGCAGGCCCATGGCCAGCCGCAGCCGCTCCCCCACAATGGCCCGCTCCAGAAAGACGTCGTTGCGGAAGTTTCCCACCTCGCCGGGAATGATCTTGTAGGGCAGGGTCTCGATCCGCTTGTCGACCGGCCACTCCGTGTGATAGGCCATCCGGGCCACTTCCCGAAAGATCCGGTGCCGGATCTCCTGGATTCGGGTCTCTACTCCTCTCATGGCATGTTCGTCCCCTTTATCTTAAAATTGGCACTACCAGCATACCGCAAATCCTCCGCCTTGTAAAGCATCTGGACAGAAAATATCGTACGCTTTTCCGCCCCATCAGACAAACCGGCTCTGGAAAGGGCTTTGTACCTTAAAGTATATAAGGTAGGGAACGGCTCACGCCCGGCCCATACGGCGGGCAATCTCCCTGGCTGCGTAGGTGATGACGTCGTCGGCGTAGGTGCCGGCGCCGAAGCCGGCGTCAAAGCCCAGCTCCTTGGCCAAAGCGTGGGTGATCCGGGCGCCGCCGCAGCACAGGACCATCCTGTCCCGGACCCCTTCAGCCTCGGCCAGCTCAATGAACTCAGTGAGGTTCTGGATGTGGACGTCCTTCTGGGTGACGGTCTGGGAGACCAGGAGAATATCGGCGCGGAGGGCCTCGGCCCTGTGGAGGAACTCCTCGTTGGGCACCTGGGAGCCCAGGTTGTAGGCCTCCACCATCTCATAACGCTCCAGGCCGTAGCGGCCGGCAAAGCCCTTCCGGTTCATGATGGCGTCGATGCCCACGGTGTGGGCGTCGGTACCGGTGGAGGCGCCCACCACCACCAGCTTGCGGCCGATGTGCTCCCGGATGTACTTGTCGGTCTCCTCCATGCTCATGGCCTCGTCGGCCACGGTGAGGACCTCGATCTCATTATAGTTGACGCTGTGGGTGGTGGCGCCGTAGACCACGTAAAAGGTAAAGCCCTCGTCCAGCTTCTGGCGCAGGGCCACGTTGGCTTCGGCGATCCCCATCTTCTGGGCCAGCTGCACCGCGGCGGCGGCCCCCCTGTCGTCGTCCTTTACCGGCAGGGTAAAGGACATCTGCACCTTGGCGTCGTTCGTAGTAGGGCCGTACCCGGATCTGGGCCAGCATTTGGACCAGCTTCTTCATGGTGTGGACGCAGTCGTTCACACCGGCGAGCAGCACGGACTGGTTGCCCAGAGGCACACCGGCGTCGGCCAGACGGGCGCAGGCCTCGGCGGCCTCCCTGGTGATCTCCTTTGGATGGTTGAAGTGGGTGTTGAGCCACACGGGGTGGTACTTCTTGAGCATGGCGCACAGTTTGGGGGTGATACGCTGGGGGCACACCACCGGCGTGCGGGAGCCCAGTCGGATGATCTCCACATGGGGGATCTCCCGCAGGCGGGAGATGATGTACTCCAGCATCTCGTCAGAGAGCATCAGCACGTCGCCGCCGGAGAGAAGGACATCCCGGACGGCAGGGGTCTCCCGGATGTATGCGATACACTGGTCGATCTGCTCCACAGGGACGCTGGTGTCGTGCTGGCCGGCAAAGCGGCGGCGGGTGCAGTGGCGGCAGTACATGGAGCACTGGTCGGTGGTCAGCATCAGCACCCGGTCGATCTCGGGGTGGATGGCTTTGATCCTGTTGATTTTCAAAGGGGTCAGGGAGAGGGAGACCAGGGAGGCGATCCTGTCCCCCACCCGCAGATCGATCTTGTCTGCCAGGTCCTCGCCGATCTCACGGACGGTGCCGATGAACATGCCGCCGGAGCCGGTGACGGGATTCTGCATCTTGCCCCGCTGGGCCACGATGTCCAGGATCATCTGCCCGGTTTTGTCCAGATCCCCGCCGCAGGCCTCATAGATCTGGGTAAAGGACGCCGAGTCGATGTTCAAGGCGGACACGTCGCACAGGATCTCATTGGACCAGCACTCCATGGTGTTGTCGATCCTCCCGGCCGCCTGGGTCAGCAGGCCCTTGGGCTCGATTACCCGATGGACACCGTACTTGTTGCCTTTTTTCTGCATGTTTTGACCTCCGTACCTTCTGCTTGGGTGGCCCTCAGGCCAGGCTCAGGAGCCTCCGGGCCTCGTCGGGAGCGGCCACCTCCCGGCCCAGCTCCCTGGCCAGCCGGACCACCTTTGCCACCAGCTCACCGTTGGAGGCGGCCTTGCGGCCCTTCTCCAAATAGATGTTGTCCTCAAAGCCCACCCGGACATGTCCGCCCATAATGATGCCGGCCGCCGCCATGGGCCAGGCCCCCCGCCCCACGCCAGTGACCGTCCAGGTGGAGCCGGCGGGGATCTGGCGCACCAGATGGTCCAGATTGCCCACGGTGGCGGGGGTGCAGCCGCTCACCCCCAGTACGAAGTTGAAGTGCATGGGCGCCCCGGGCACCAGGCCCTTCTCCGCCATACCCAGCACCGTATCCAGGTGGCCGATCTCGAAGCACTCATACTCCGGCTTGATGTGGTTTTCCAGCATCCGCCTGCCGAAGGCCCGCATGGTGGGCATGTCGTTGACAAAGATGTCGTCGCCGAAGTTGCAGGTGCCGCAGTCCAGGGTGGCCATCTCGGGGTACAGCTCGGTGGGCTGGAGCCGCTCGGCCGGCGTCATGCCGGTGGCCCCCGCCCCCAGAGCCGACATCTCGGCGCCGAAGGAGCTCAGACCCTGCTCCACCGACTGCCGGTCGGTGCAGATAAGGCAGACACTGTGGAAAAGGGGGGCGGAAAAGGCCCCAGCAAAGGTGAAAAATCCGGTCTGAGCGAGGAGCAGGTTGAGGGTCAGGCTCTTCATGGACACGCTCTTGCCCCCCATGTTGGCCCCTGTGATGACGGTGGTCCCCCGCTCCAGGGTGAGGGACACCGCGGTAAAGGAGCCGCCCCGCTCCCCCAGGTAGGCGGCTGCCTCGGGATGGACCATATCCGCCGCCTCCACCCTGGGCTGCTTTGTGATCTCCGGCCGGCAGCAGGAAAACCTCCGGGCCAGCCGGGCCTTGGCCAGCAGCAGATCCAGCCGCCCGACGGCCTCCATGGCCGCCAGAAGGGACTCCCGCTGCCGGAGGAGGGACATGGTCAGCCTCTTCCGGGCCTCCAGCTCCAACTGGTTCTCCCTCTCCACCAGCGACCGCCGGCAGGCCATCAGGCCGTCCCTTTCCGTCCCCTCAGCCTGCCGGAGCCGGCCCTCCACCAGGGCCTTCTCCGCCCTCACCCGCTCCAGGGCCGGCGCAAAGGCGTTCTCCACCGAGAAGGCGGGCAGCCGTCGGCCGCTGGGGTCCAGCAGATTCAAGCTCTCCTCCATAGACTGGATCTCCATCCCCTCCAGGGCGGGGATGAGGGCGTAGCGCCCCTCCTCCTCCCGCAGCGCGGAACGGAGGGCGGGCCCGTCCCCCTCTGGAGCGTCAAAGAGGGCACAGATGTGGGCAGTTTCGGCAGCGATGGCGGGGATACCCCCGTCCACTGAGGCCCCCACGCACAAGATGGCCGCGGCCCCCGGCTCGACCCCGGCCAGGGACCTGCGCCCCGCCGCCCCATCGATGAGGACCCGCTGGGCTCCCAGGGCCCGGAAGGTCCGGGACAGGGGTCCCAGCTGGCTCACTGCCGAGGGTCCGGCCAACTGGATATAGCCGTCGCTGAGGGCCCGTAAGATCCCCACCGCACCCAGGGGGGTCATCACGTCTGTGACCGCCTCCACCCGCAGAGTGGCGTCGCATAGAGGAAGCATGCCCCGGGCTGTGGCGAAGAGGGTCCCGGCCCGGACCCAGATCTCCGGCTTCTCCGTTCCTGTGACCACATCCGTCCGCTCCCCATCCCGGCCCACCGAGGTCAGCGCCAGGGTCTCCCCCGGCAGCTCCTCCATAAGGCGGCACATGGCTGTGGTCTTCCCCGCGTTTTTGCACAGTCCGATGAATGTGACAGTGGGCGCGTCCCCCACCAGAGGGGCCAGCATCGGCGTCATGGCATTTCTCCCTTTTATCGTCCCTGCCGCTCGTTTCTCTCCATGCTTTTCATTGTGTTTTTCATTATGGGGGGCCCAGCGTGAACAGTCAATGGCTTTCACATGCCAGGCCCGGCAGTCCTTTTCGGCGCTCCGGGCCTGAGCATGCTCACATGATCTTTTCTCTTATCCCCAGGTGCTCTCCCCTGTCCCACCCTGCTCAGTTGTACCCAGCAGCGCCCCGGCGGCCCACTCCGCCGTGGCGTGGACCCGGCCGAAGTCCACATAGGGATTGTAAAGGGCCTCCAGGTCGTCGTGCATGGCCTTGGCCTGGGCCAGAGAGGACACCGCCTCGTCCATGAGGGCGGCGGACACCTTTCTGGAGAAGGAAAGCCGGCCCTTGCTGCGCCGCAGCAGCTCCCGGTCGGCCATGGCATCCAGCCGAAGGCGGCGGTAGGGTCGGCCGGGCCAGGGCATGCCTGGGCCGGTGGTGATGAAGGCCAAAGAGAGCTGAGGCAGGATGAGATGTTCCAGCCGGTCAGGCGCCATAGGGGAGGGACAGGCGGTCACATCCCACCCCGCCGCTACCGCCCCGGAGAGGAGGTGTGTGAGCAGCAGGTGACCCAGACCATAGGTGTCTGAGAGCTCATAGACCCGGCTGCACTGGGCCTCTACGGTTCCAAACTCTACCAGCACTCCCCGGTGGGTGACGGCGGAGAGGAAGCGCTGGCGCACCTTCCCCACCCCGCCGGGGCCCTTGCGGCACTCCCGGGACAGGATGCCCTTGGCACGCCGGGCCATTTTGGCCTCCAGCTCCGGGGTCTGGAGGAGGGCCACCCGGTCAGCGGTGAGCTCCGCCGCCGCCCGCAGGCAGCGGTAGGCACGGGCATAACAGCCTTTGTAGCCCTTCATCGCCGCCTCCAGCTTCCCCCGGATCTCCTTCAGCCCGGCGTGGTCGTAGCACTCTCCCAGGTTCACATACCGCTCCACCGCCCCGGGGAGCTTGGGCTCCACCACATGGGGGGCGGTGCCATCCACGATGGCGGCGCGGCGGTCGGGCAGCAGAATGGCGTCCAGGGAATCGGGGTCCCCGGAGCAGCCTATGTACTCCACCGGGATGCCCTGGGCCTCTGCCCGGGCCGCCACATCACGCATCAGGGTGGACTTGCCGCAGCCGGCCCCCCCCTTCAGAATCAAGAGCTCCTCTGCCTCCCCCGGGTCCAGGAGCTGGTCATAGAGGGAATAAAAGCCGTTGGGGGAATTGGCACCCAGATAATATCGGACCTTTGGTTCCGTTGTCATGGTCTAACCTCCCAATACCGTTTCTAACCCAAAGTATGCCGCCCCGCCGCCGCCGGTGCGACCCGACCTTGCCATTTGCCCCATTCTCGGGTAAAATAGGAAAATGATTCTCCCACACCGGCCCGGTCCTGGACAGGGCCACCCTGCCGAAAGAAGGTGCCCTCTCCCATGAGCTTCCTCTCCCCCGGTTTCTTCCTTTTCTTCCCCCTGGTCACCCTGGTCTGGTTCCTCCTGCCCGGGACGGCCCGGCGGCTCTGGCTGCTGTGCGCCAGCTGGTGGTTCCTCCTGTGCGCCGGGCCGGAGCACCTTTTCTCCCTCATCGCCGCCACCACCCTCACCTACTGCGGCGCCCAGCTCTTGGACAAGGCCGAGGGCCGCCGCCGGAAACTCGCCCTGGCCGCCCTCCTAACCGTCCTCTTCGGGGCCCTCTTCCTGGTCAAATACCTTGCCTTTGCCCTGGACCTGCTGGAACGGGTCCTCACCACCACCGGGCTGGCCTTTTCCTCCCCAGCCCTGGACCTGCTCCTCCCCGCCGGCCTCTCCTTTTACCTCTTCATGGCTGCGGGCTACCTCATCGACGTCTACCGCCGGGATCGACCGGCAGAGGAGTCCTACCTGGACCTGGCCCTCTTCCTCTCCTGCTTCCCCTACCTTCTCTCCGGCCCCATCGGCCGGGCCGGCGGCCTCCTCCCCCAATTCCGGCGACCCGCCCCCTTCTCCTGGGAGCAACTGCGCCGGGGCCTGCTGCGCTTTCTGTGGGGGGCCTTCAAAAAGCTGGTCATCGCTGACCGCCTGGGCCTGCTGGTGTCCACCGTCTACGCCGCCCCTGAGACCTTCGGCCGCATCCAGGTCGTGGCCGCCGCTCTGGCCTTCTCTATCCAGATCTACTGCGACTTCTCCGCCTACTCCGACATGGCGCTGGGGTGCGCCCAGGTCATGGGCCTCCACCTTATGGAGAACTTCCACACGCCCTACTTTTCCCGCTCCATCGGGGAGTTCTGGCGGCGCTGGCACATCTCTCTTTCCTCCTGGTTCCGGGATTACCTCTATATCCCCCTGGGGGGCAGCCGGAAGGGGCGCCGCCGGAAGTACCTCAATCTCCTTATTGTCTTTGCTGTCAGCGGCCTCTGGCACGGCGCCGCCCTCTCCTTCGTGGTCTGGGGCCTCCTCAACGGCCTGTACCAGGTGGTGGGCGGCGTGACCCAGAGGTCCAGAACTCGCCTGCGCCGCCGGCTGGGACTGGCCGACGACGCCCCCCTTACCGCCCTGCTCCAGGTGGGTATCACCTTCCTGCTGAGCTCTGCCGCCTGGGTCTTCTTCAAGGCCGGCTCCTTCACCCATGCCCTGGACATCTTCCGGGCCATGGTCACCGGGCCATGGCTCACCCGTCCCCTCTCCGCCTGGGGGCTGGACCGGGCCGAGGTCGTGGTGGCCGCCGTGGCACTGATCCTCCTTTTGGGGGTGGACCTCTACACTGCCTTCCGGGGCAGCCCCCGGGAGAAATTCCGCGCCCTCCCCCGGCCCATCCGCTGGGTTTTGGCCCTGGGCCTGCTGGCCGCGGTCCTCCTCTTCGGGATCTACGGCACCGGCTACGACCCCCAGGACTTCATTTACTTTAAATTCTGACCCACACATGAAATGGAGTGGTCCCTTTTGCGTACTTCCAAATGGCGGGAGCCCATCTTCGCCCTGCTCTTCCTTCTCCTCTCCGTCCTCCTCATCGGCCTGCTCTCTCTGGCCCTCCGACCGGTCCGTACCGACTACGGAGCCGTGTGGGGACCCTACCTGGCCGAGCCCAGGGACAGCCTGGACTACCTCTACCTGGGCAGCTCCTACGCCTACTGCGATGTGGACCCGGTGGTCCTCTACGACCGGACGGGACTTACCGGCTATGTGCTCGCCGGCCCGGAGCAGACCCTCTCCCAGACCTACTGGTACCTCCGGGAGGCCCTGAAGACCCAGGACCCCGCCCTGGTGGTGCTGGAGGGCTCGGCCCTGGCCTTTCAGCAATATCAGAGCTACACCCAGGTCAACGTGGGTTATATGCCCGCCGGGCTCAACCAGCTGGGGGCCATCTTCACCGCCGCCGAGCCGGAGCTGCGCACCGGCCTCCTCTTTCCCCTCTATTTCTACCACGGCCGGTGGAAGGAGCTCACCCCCAGTGAGGCCGCCGCCGCCCTCCTCCCCGCTGGCACCGACACTCTGAAGGGTTATACCCCCGTAAGCGGCGTCTTCGACCAGATCGCCGACGGCCCCTTCCCCCGGGAGGGGCTGCCGGAGGATATCTACGCTGAAAATCTCTCGTGGCTGGCCAAGATCGCCGGTCTGTGCGCACAAAAGGACATCCCCCTGGCCCTGGTTTTCCACCCTACCTATAGCCAGCTCCCCGCCGACTTCCGCGCCCGCGCCGCCGCCGACGCCGCCTGCCTGGACATCTCTTTCTTTGACTGGACGGAGGCGGGGGCGGACATGGGTATCGTCCCCACCCAGCACTACTATGACCCCGGCCACCTCAACCAGGAGGGGGCGTCGGTCTTCTCCGCCTGGCTGGGGGACTTCCTCACTGAGGAGCTGGACCTGGTCCCCAGAGCCCAGGAGCCGGACAACACCGCCGCCTGGTCCCAGGCCGTCCAAAACCGAAGAAAGTAAAAAATCGCCCACGGGAGGAGTGAAATACCTCCCGTGGGCGATTTTTTATTCTGATGCGGTGAACCGATCCTGGGCCTCCAGGGTGCGCAGGGCCTCTTTGGCCCCCTCCAGGCCATCCCGGTCGCACACATAGATCAGCCGTTCCCGAGGTGCCGTCAACCCGGTCAGGCTGGCGCAGCGGCTGAGGCAGCCGCACACCATCAGCACAGCGTTATAGTCCTTTCCCCCCTCGGCCACCGTGAACCGGTGCTCCGGGAGCCCTTCGGCCAGCTGGTGGACCAGAGCCACCCTGTCATAGTGGGGATTGCAGCCCCCGCAATAGCGCACACCGATCTCCATGGCCTTACAGGTAGTGGTCCCGCAGGATGGCCCGCGCCTGCTGAAGCAGCTCTTCGCTCACCTTATACACCAGCTCCACCTGCCTGACCTGGGGCAGGCGCTGGGTGACCTCGGCCCGGATCAGGTCCTCGGTGGTCAGGTCGGCGGCCGGACAGCCGGCACACCTGCCCCGTAGGCGAAACCGCAGCACGCCGTCGTCGGTGAGCTCCAGCACCTCCATATCGCCCCCGTGGGCCCGGAGCAGCGGCCGGACGTACTGGTCCAGCACCTCTTCGATCTCAGGATACATAGGAAGGCCTCCTTTTCCCCGGGCGGGCGGGGATCAATCCTCTTTGATGTGGGCGATGGCCTTGGCCAGGGCCTTCTTGTGGTCCAGATTGCTCTGGCGGGCGATCATGATGCGCTGGGCCTGGGGGGAACCGGCCCCGTGCATGGATTCGGTGCGGTAGCCCACGGCGGCGGTGCCCAGGGCCAGGTTCTCGATGAGGCGCAGGATGCGCAGCCGGTTCTCGGTGGAGACAGTGCTGACCCCCTTGAAGTACTTTTCGATGACAGGGCCCAGCTTGGGGTCCCGGAGGTCGGCCTCAGAGGGGGCGGTGACCATCAGGCCGCCTGCGATGTCCTCCGCCAAACGGACGATCTCGTAGGGGAAGCGGGTCACGTTCTGCTTGCAGACGTTGGCCAGCAGCAGGTCGATCATGTAGTTGCCGCTCTCGGTGGGATGGCCCTCGGCGGAACAGGCGATGCCGCAGCAGTAGAGGGTCTCATTGAGGTGGGTCATCTCGATGAGCTTGTCCTTTATGTGGCTGGCCTTGGCGGCGCCGTTGTAGTCGGCGGCCACAGCGGCGGCGCCGATGAGCACATCGCCTACGCCCACCTTGCAGCCGCCGTAGCTCTGGCGGTGGTAGCCGGCGAAGCGCTCCACCAGCATGCCGGCAAACTCCGTCTCCCCATTGAGGAAGATGCGGTCGTTGGGCACGAACACGTGGTCGAATACAGTGAGAGCCTCCACGCCGCCGAACTCAGCGTTGCCCACATCCATCTCGCTGCCCTCCAGCTTGCGGGTATCGCAGCTCTGGCGGCCCACGATCATGTAAAGGCCCTCGCTGTCCAGCGGCACGGCGAAGGAAATGGCATAATCCTTGTCATCGGGGCCCATGGAGATGGTGGGCATGACGATGACCTCGTGGGAGTTGATGATGCCGGTCTGGTGGGCCTTGGCGCCGCAAACCACCACACCGTCGGGGCGGCGCTCCACCACCCGGAGGAAGAGGTCGAGGTCGGCCTGCTCGTGAGGGGCCTTGGACCGGTCGCCCTTTGTGTCCGTCATGGCGCCGTCCACGGTGAGGTCGTTTTCCTGGCAGTAGAGCATAAACTTTTTGAAATTCTCATGGTAATGGGTGCCGTAGCGCTTATCGATCTCGTAGGTGGTGGAGTACACGGCGTTGAAGGCGTCCATACCCACACACCGCTGGAAGCAGGCGGCGGTCTTCTGGCCCAGCAGGCGCTGCATCTTCACCTTGTTGCGCAGATCCTCGGTGGAGCGGTGGATGTGGGTGAAGCGGTTGATGCGCTCGCCGGTCTCAGGGGAAATGACGGTCATCAGATCCTGGTACTCAGGCATCTGGGCAAGGTCGTAGGTCATCCGCACAGAATTCAGGGCAGGGCGGAGGATGGGGTCGTCCACAGGATTTTCCACCTTCTTGCCAAACATGTAGATCTGCATGGGGATCTTGCGGATACTTTCGATGTACTGCTCACCGGTCATGAGTGCCATAATGATACTTCCTTTCAATCTTTCGTTGCTTTTTCTATGGCACGGGCGCGCCTGTGCCGCCTCCCGCTCCCAATACTGCTTCCCCCGAACAGGAAAAACAACGGTCCCTTCCGGGCCCGTTTCGCGCTCCCATCGTCGGGGCTCAGAAGAGGTCCACCATGGCGCTGTCCACCACCTGGAAGTGCTCCCGCATCATGCGCACCGCCTCGGTGCCGTTGCGGTCCTGGAGGGCCAGGACAATACCCTGGTGGCTGTCCTGGAGCTTCTTCCGGTAGACCTCATCCTGCATCATCTTCTCCCGCATGTGGCTGATAAAGCTGTCGATGGTCTCGCTCATGGCCCGGAGAATGACCATGATGAGGGGGTTGCCCGCCGCCTCGCCAATGAGGTAGTGCAGGCGCTTGTCCAGCATGGTGCTCCGCTCCAGGTCGTTCTCATCCCGGAGCTGCCACACGATGTCCTCCAGTTCGCTGAGCTGGGCGGGGGTGATCCGCTCCGAGGCCAGCAGCACTGCCTGGCTCTCCAGGCCCTGCCGCATCTCGCTGACCTGCCGGTAGTCGGTGGCCCCAAGGAGCATCATCATTTGGGTGGACTCGGCCAGGTTCTTCTCAATGTCGCAGGAGACAAAGTTCCCCGCTCCCTGGGTGCTGGAGATGAATCCCATAAGGCTCAGGGTACGCAGGGCCTCCCGTACGGAGTTGCGCCCCACCCCCAGCCGTTCCGCCAGCTCCCGCTCGGGAGGGAGCTTCTCCCCCTGCTTCAGATCCCCCTTGAGGATCTCGCTTTTGATATACGTGATCACACGCTCATAGGCCTTGCCCTGCTGTGTGCTTTCTTCTTTCATGGCTCGTTTCCCAGCTCTCCTGTTATTTCTCCTGGCCCAAGGGCCGCCCTCAGCCGCGTCGCCAGAAAGGCGGGCAGGTTTGAACGGTTGTCCAGGTCCACCTCCACCAGGGTCCCACCCGGCGTGTCCACAAGGCCCTCCAGCCAGGTGCCCCGCCGCTCGTGGGGAGGCTTGACCACCCCCAGCACCGGGACCGGTCCCGCCAGAAAGGCCCGGACCGCTCCCTGGAAGGCCGGTGCCCCGGCCTCCAGCCAGCCCAACTCGTCCAGCACCAGCAGCCGGGCCCAGGACAGGCTCTCCCGCAGAATGGCAGGCCCCAGCCGGTCAAAGGCCGCCGGGTCCCCGGTGAGGCGCCCATCCGCCAGACGGGCCACTGTGCACGCCTCCGACCAGTCGGGGCGCTCCCAGGCCGGCCACAGACACAGCCGGGTCCGGTCTGGCGCGAAGCCCGTGCGAAAGCCCCCGGGCCAAACCCCCAGCAGCTCTACCGTCCGGTCCAGGGCGGTGGACTTTCCCACCCCCCTAGGTCCCGTCAGAAATACATGCACGCTTCTCACCTCAGCTCGCCCGGCGGACTCTTCCACATTCACCCGACAAAAGAGGGGGTCTGCCCCCCCTTCTCCGCCGCAGATTGCACAAAACCCACAATGTTCCATCAGCCTCCAAAAGGAGAGCCAAATTGGAAAAAGGGTAGACCATCCGGCCCCTTTTCGGAGCATCCAGGCCTCTGAAAGGGGCTGCGCCCCCCACCCCCGCAGGTTCAATACACATTATTATAGCATATTTCACCAAAAAGGGTAGGGCCTCTTTTAAAATCGTTGATATGACCAATCGCCTCAACTTGTCCTACCAATGTTTCTACTTTTTCCCGCCCTTCTCCCTCTCCAGGGGGGTGAGCAGCCCTTCCTATGAAATTACCTGATGAAAAATGCCGCCGCACCTCCTGTAAAAGCACGGGAGGTACGGCGGTATTTTTATTTCTGTTCGGTGACCAGCTCCACCAAAACCTGGACCATCTTCTCCATGGACTGGACTGGAATATATTCCATGACCCCGTGGAAATTGGCCCCCCCGGTGGACAGATTGGGACAGGGCAGGCCCATGTAGGACAGGCGTGCACCGTCGGTGCCGCCCCGGATGGGTACCTCCCGGGCCTGGACCCCCACCTTGGCAAAGGCGGCCCGGGCACGATGGATCAGGTACATGTGTGGCTCGATCTGCTCACGCATATTGTAGTAAGAGTCCTTCAGCTTTACCTGGACCGTGGTGGGACCATATTTCCCATTGAGGTAGGCGGCGATGAGGTTCATCCGTTCCTTCCGCTCCTCAAACCGGGAGCGGTCGTGGTCCCGGATGATAAAGCTCAGCCGGGTCTCCGTCTCATCCCCCTCCATGTGTCCCAGGTGGTAGAAGCCCTCGTAGCCCTCGGTGTGGGCGGGGGTCTCCGCCGGGGGAAGCATGTTCACGAATTCCAGGGCCATGAGACAGGCATTGCGCATCTTGTCCTTGGCCGATCCAGGGTGGATATTAAAGCCCCGGATGGTCACCCTGGCGGAGGCTGCGTTGAAATTCTCGTACTCCAGCTCGCCCAGCTCACCACCATCCACGGTGTAGGCGGCGGCAGCTCCGAAGCCCTCCACGTCGAAGTGATCGGCCCCGCTGCCCACCTCCTCATCGGGGGTGATGGCCACGGCAATACGGCCGTGGGGAATTTCCGGATGAGCGGCCAGGTACTCCACGGCGGTGAAGATCTCGGCCACCCCCGCCTTGTCGTCGGCCCCCAGCAGGGTGGTACCGTCAGTGACGATGAGATCCTGGCCCACGTACCTCTCCAAACTGGCAAACTCGGCGGCGCGCATCACCACACTGTCAGAGAGAGGAATGTCTCCCCCTTCATAGTGGACCACCCGGGGATGGATGTCCGCCCCGGGGGCGGAGGGAGAGGTGTCCATGTGGGCAATGAGGCCCAGGCAGGGCACCCCCTCACAGCCCGGGGTGGCCGGGAGAGCGCCATAGACATAGCCGTACTCGTCTATCCTGGCCCCGTGGAGACCCAGCTCGGAGAGCTCCTGTGCCAGGGCGGCGCCCAGGACCTTCTGCTTCTCCGTGGTAGGAACGGTGGCGGAGTTCTCACTGGACTGGGTATCATAAGAGACATACCGCAAAAAGCGTTCGGCGACATGCATGGGTAATCAATCCTTTCCCTCAGGCCTCCTCCACCCTTGACGGGGCGGGCGGCCTGGGCTAAACTTTGGATGACGGTGGTGTTTCCTTCCACCAGCACAGAACAGTTTTATTTTACCATAAAAGGAGGGTGACCGCTATGGCCATCCGTGAGGAATTTTTCTTTCCCTCCAGCGACGGCGTTCACCAGGTACACGGCATCCGGTGGTGCCCGGAACGGGGGGCTCCACGGGCCACGGTCCAACTGGTCCACGGCATCTCGGAATACATAGGCCGGTATGATCCCTTCGCCCGGTTTCTGGCCGACCGGGGCTTCGCCGTGGCCGGCCACGACCACCTGGGCCACGGGGGCACCGCCCGGGATCAAAGCGAATATGGCTTTTTCAGCGACGTCGGAGGGTGGGACTTCCTGGTCGCTGACGTGAAGGCCCTTCACGACGATCTGGCCGTCCGATTCCCCGGGGTGCCCGCCTTTCTGCTGGGCCACTCCATGGGCTCCTTTGTGGTCCGGACTTACCTCATCGAGTATCCCGGCACGGTGGACGGCTGTCTCCTTTTGGGTACCGGCCAGGAGAACCCCGCCCTGGTGGCCCTGGGGAAGGCCCTCTCCGGGACCCTGTGCCGCCTGCGGGGGCCCCGCTCCCACAGCCGCCTGGTCATCGCCCTCTCCCTGGGGGCCTACAATGCCCAGTTCCGCCCTGCCCGCACCGGCGCCGACTGGATCAGCCGGGATGCCGCCGTGGTGGACGCCTACGTCTCCGACCCTCTGTGCCGCTTCACACCCACGGTGGGGATGTTCCGGGATATGATGGGCGGCCTCCAGCGCATCGCCGATCCCAGTGCCCTTACCCGGATGGACCCGAACACCCCGGTGGGCCTCTTTTCCGGAGCCGCCGACCCGGTGGGCGGCCGGGGCAAGGGGGTGCGGACGGTGGAGGGCCTCTTCCGCCGCGCAGGGTGCCGGGACCTCACCGTAAAGCTCTATCCCGGCGCCCGTCACGAGCTCCTCAACGAGACAAACCGGGCGGAGGTCTTCTCCGACCTACTGGCATGGCTGGAGGGACATCTATAACAGAGCCTCGGACCAGCCAGCCTCCTGGAAGCCCACCAACACCCGGTCCCCATCCACCAGGATGGGCCGCTTCACCAGCATCCCGTCTCCGGCCAGAAGAGCAAGCTGCTCCCCCCGGTCCAGGCCGGGAAGCCGGTCCCGCAGACCCAGGGCCCGGTAGGACTGGCCGCTGGTGTTGAAAAACTTCTTCAGGGGCAGGCCGCTCTTTTCCTGCCAGGCAGAGAGCTCCTCCGCCGTAGGAGGCTGCTCCCTGATGTCCCGTACCTGGGCCTGGATGCCGTGGGCATCCAGCCACTTTTTGGCCTTTTGGCAGGTGCTGCACTTGGGATACCATAAAAATATCATGGGCGTACCTCTCCTTTCTTCTCATGCCGTACCGCTGTTATACCACATTCCGGCCGGGACCGCAATCAGCTGGTCAAAAATACCGTCCCTCCCCCCGGCCTCTGGCCCGGGAAAGGGACGGCATTTTTCATTCAGATGCCCAGCATGGGGAAGACCCAGCCGTAGAGCACCGCCCCCAGGACGCCGCAGGTGATGAGGGCGAGGATGGGGTTGATCTTGGCCTTCCACACCATCACCAGGGCCACCAGGAAGAAGATCACACTCTCCCAGCCGCTGAAGGAGATCTTGCCCACCGACAGGCAGGAAGCGGCGATGAGCCCGATGACGGCTGGCCGGATGCCGGAAAGGGCGTTTTTGAGGTAGATGTTGTCCTTGAACTTAGAAAAATAGATGGCCACGATGAGGGCCAGAGCAAAGGGGATGGCCAGAGTGGAGGCCGAGCAGACGATGCCCCCCAGTATCCCGGCCAGATTATAGCCTACGAAGGTGGAGGAGTTGACGGCGATGGGGCCGGGGGTCATCTCGGCAATGGCCACCACATTGACGAAGTTTTCCGGGGTGATCCAGCCGTGACCCTCCACCACCTCCCGCTGGATGAAGGCCACCACGGCGTAGCCGCCGCCAAAGGAAAAGGCGCCGATCTTCAGAAAGGCAATACAGGCTTGAAGCAAAGTCTCCAACATCTCAGTCATCTCACTTCCCCTCCTTTTTGGCCTTACCGGCGTCTACGGCCTTCACCACGCTGTTGCGGATAAAAATGCCGTAGAGGGCGGCGCACACCACCACCACGATGGGGTGAAGGCCAAACACAGCGATGGCGGCAAAGCCGGCCAGGGCCACCAGCCAGTTGAAGTACTCCCCCACCTTGGCGGACTTGGCCAGCTTGACCACGGCGTAAAGGATGAGGGCCACCACCGCCGGGCGAACGCCGTTGAAGGCGTTCTGCACCACCGGGTAGTCAATGATATTGGTAAAGACCATGGCGATGAGCAGGATGATGATGACGCTGGGGGTAGCCGCCCCCAACACTGCCACCACCGCGCCGGGCACACGGGCCACCCGGTAGCCCACAAAGGTGGCCGAGTTGGTAGCCAGAGGGCCAGGCAGACTGTTGGTCAGGGAGATGGCATCCAAAAATTCCTCGTCCGTCATCCAGCCCTTGCTCTCCACCACCTCTTTTTGAATGATGGGCAGCATGGCATAGCCGCCGCCGATGGTGAAGAGCCCGATCTTGAAAAAGATGCCAAAAATCTCTAAGAGCCGCTTCAATTTCGTTACCTCCTACTCCATAATTACACAGGGAGAGCTCCTCTCTCCAGTCATCGTGCCTATCTTACTCCTGTCTATGTCAAAAAGCAACATTGATTTTTCACTTTGTTATATGATTTTCCATTTTTCTTTGCAAAAGAAAAATATGAAACTTTCACTTTGTTTAATTTTTTGCAAAAAAGACTTGCACCGGCGGCCCGGATGCTCTACAATAGCGTCGGGACAAAGCCCTTTTCCGCCCGAGGGCGAAAACTGCGCTCCGCTTTTGATAACCTGAGGGGCCCTGCGCCCCATCTGAGGGAAGGCATTGTTTATGAACAGCAAAGGATTGGACCATGTGGACCAGCAGATCCTGAATCTGCTGGTTGAAAACGCCAGGGCCTCTCTTATCGAGATCGCCGAGCAGGTGGGGCTGAGCCGGGCCGCCGTCAAAAACCGCATCGACGCCCTGGAAAAGGGCGGCGTCATTGAGCAGTATACCGTGGTCCTGGACCCGGAGAAGGTGGGCCGGAACGTGTCGGTCTTCTTTGACATTCGGGTATCCCCCTCCTGTCTCCACCAGGTGGCCGACGCCCTGGCCGCCGAGGAGGCGGTCACCGACATGTACCTCATGACCGGGGAGAGCAAGCTCCACGTCCACGCCGTGCTGGAGATGAACCAGGATCTGGAGCGGTTCGTCCTGGAGAAGCTCTACCCCCTCCCGGGCATCGAGCACGTGAGCAGCGAGCTCATCATCTCCCGGCTCAAGACCCGCAAGGGCATGCGCATCTGAAACCGCAAAAAAGGGCCCGCCCCTCCGGAAGCGGCTTTTTCGTCTCCCATCCTTTGGCTTGGCAAAGGAAGCATAAAGCAGCAGGCGAGGTTTGGAACCCCTTTGGGGCTCCAGACCTCACTCGTTTTTATGGGCTCATTTTGCTGCGCGCCCGTTCCGTTTTTTACCGGTTCAGCCTGGCCGGGGCTTGTTTTTTACCGGAAATAAATGTATGCTAAATAGGTACAGGCCGGGGTCTCTGCCCCGGCGCCCCCGTGCGCCCGACTCGGTATTGCCAGACGCGGGAGCAGGGGGCTAATTTACAGAACGAAAGAAGTTGAATGCGAACATGAGAAAGAGGATCCTGTCACTGACCATGGCCCTGGCGCTGGTCCTGGGCCTGACCCTCCCGGCGGGGGCCGCCGGCGAGGAGACGTCCGTCGCCACTTCCCAGCCCTTCGCCGACCCGGAGACCGGCTTCACCGACGTGAGCGGCACCGACTACTACGCCGACGCCGTGGCCTGGGCCGTGGAGGAGGGGGTCACCCAGGGCACCGGCAACGGCGCCTTCTCCCCCGACGCGACCGTCACCCGGGCCGAGGCGGTGACCTTCCTGTGGCGGGCGGCCGGCTCTCCCAGCCCCCGCTCCTCCGCCTCCCCCTTCACCGACGTCACCGACCCTGACGCCTACTACTATGACGCCGTGCTCTGGGCCGCCGAGCAGAACATCACCGGCGGCGTGGGCGGAGGCGCCTTCGACCTGAACGTCACCCTGGCCTACGACCAGATCCTCACCTTCCTGTGCCGGGCCGCCGGCGGCGAGGCCTCCGGGGATGACTGGTCCGCCGCCGCCGTTCAGTGGGCGGAGGAGAAGGGGCTCACCGACGGCCTCACCTTCACCGCCAAAGCCGCCTGCCCCCGGTCCGACGTGGTCTACTGCCTGTGGAAGCAGCTCCCCGGCCTGGATCAGGAGGAGCCCGCTCCCGAGGTGACCCCCGAGCCCACTCCTGAGCCCGCTGTTGAAGCCCCCACCGAGCAGGAGGTCTATGACACCATCATGGCCCTCAAGGACCAGTATCCCGAGGGCATGCCCTGGACCAACGACAACCGCTATCGCTCCGAGGCCCTGCACAACACCGGCTACGCCTGCGCCGGGTTCGCCCTCCTCTGCAGCGACGCCGCCTTCGGCGACCTGCCCGGCCGCAACCACACGTCCTTTGACGACATCCGGGTGGGGGATATCATCCGCATCGGCGACTACCACAGCGTGGTGGTGCTGGAGAAAAAGGCCGACTCGGTGATCGTCACCGAGGGCAACTACAATTCCTCCATCCACTGGGGCCGGGAGATCACCCGCTCCAGTCTGGAGTCCAGTGGCTTCTATGTGACCACCCGCTATCCCGAGGGATAACGGAGGAGACGGATGCACAGGCCGATTCCTCTGCTGCCGACCGCGGCCCTGCCGGCCGGGACAGCGGCCGGCTTGAACGACGTGTTCTGCTCCGACTGCTTTGCCCACGCGGTGGCGTGGGCGGTGGAGAACGCAAAAAACGCCTCCGCTCCCGTGGGGAGCGGAGGCGTTTTGCGTCTGTGGGCAGGCTAGGATTGGTAGCGGGGGATGGAGTCCACCATGGCCCGGCACTCCTCCTCGGTCAGGTTGCCGCTGATGGTGCCCGAGAGGCCGCCGTCCATCCAGGCCACGCTGCGCCACGGGCCGTTGCAGATGATGTAGAAGGTGATCCCGCCCCGCTCAAAGGTGACGACGGGGGTGTCGTCCTTGGAGTAGACCGTGGTGCCCGCCCCGTCGGGGTTGGTCCGCAGGTCGAAGGAGAGGGACAGGTTCCGCTCCCCCGCCACGTCGGTGGCGAAGAGATAGGCCGAGTACCAGCTCCCCACCTCGGACACGTAGATGTCCGACTCCACCGGCACAAAGCCCTCCGGCAGCCAGGTGGGGGCGTAGGCGGTGTCGATGCCCGCCGCCTCCATGGCCGCCTGGATGGTGTCGTACTTGGGGGGCACGCTCATATCGGGGGCTGTATACACCCACTGGTCCTCCTCCGTGGTGGAGCGGACGAAGTGCTGGGCCTGCTCCAGGGTCATATCCCCGAAAATCTCGCCGGAATACCGGTCCACCGCCCAGGTGATCCGGTACTGGTCCTCCCCCAGGGCCATGATGTAATAGCTTCTGCCGTCGAAGTCATACACCCGGGTGTCCGGGTTGTCCGCCCCCTGCACCTGGGCCTGGGCCGCCTTTGCGCCGCGGTGCTGCCGGACCACAAAGGTATAGCCGTCGCCCCCCTGGGTGCGGTGGTCCTCGGTGAAGACCAGGGTGCCGTCCTCCTCCTCGGTCACCGTCACCTCCAGGCCGGGGATGTCCTCCCCTTCCCAGGCCGGGTTCCAGGTGGGCAGCATGGGCACCCGAATGTCGTAGGCGTCCAGCGCCGCCTGGCCGTGGGAGTAGTGCTCCCCCGGCGGGGTCTCCCCCGTCCCGGTGGTGAAGGTGAGCTCCCCCCGGGTCCAGCTGGTGGTGTGGGGGAAGAGGTCCAGCCCCAGGCCCTGGGCCGCCAGGGCCACCACCAGCACCGCCGCCGCCACACCCGCCATCCGGGGCAGGACCCGCCGCAGCCGGAGGGGAGGCCGGCCTGCGCCGGCGGAGGCGGGGGCGGCGAAGAGCTCCCCGTGCCTGGCCCGGAAGGCCGCCTCGGCCCCGGCGGCGTCAAAGGAGGCCGCCGCCCCGTCCAGCTCCTCCGCCCGGGCCAGCCACGCCTCCGCCGCCTGGGGGTCGAAGTCCTCCGCCGTCACCCCGTCCAGATAGTCGGAGAGGGCCTCCGTCCACTCCTCCGCCCCGGCGGCCTTCTCCTCATCCTTGTCCATGTCCATCACCTCCCGCCGGGCGGGACCCGCGCTCCGGCCCCGCCCCTCTTACTCCTTATATCGCCTCAGCCCCCGGCTTTGTGACAGCCTGAGCCGATTTTTTCCAAAAGTTTTTTACAGTGGTTTTTTGCCCGGAAGAGCCGGGTCCGGGAGTTCATCTCCGAGATGCCCAACCGTCGGGCAATCTCCTGGTGGGAGCACTCCTCCTCATAGAAGAGAAGGAGCATCTCCCGCTCCCCGTCGCTGAGCCCTGGGGGCAGCGCCTCCGCCAGGGATTCCCGCTCCTCCGCCGGCGCCGCCCAGGTATTGGCGTTCTCCAAAGGGACCTCCCGGTGGTACCGGGCCAGCTTTACCTCGGTAAGAATCAGGTGCTGGAGGGTCTTCCACAGCCAGCCCTCCAGGTTGGGGTGGCCGGCGAGAGCCTCCCGCTGCTGGAGCAGCCGGACGAAGGCCTCCTCCACCAGTTCCTCCGCCAGCCCCCGATCCCGAAGCTGGCGCAGAGCGTAGGCAAACAGCCTGGGAGCATTCCGCTGGTAGAGGACCGTAAAACGGCCATCCCAATCCGGCTCCATCTGGAAAACACCTCCCGCCCCTTTCCGCCCCTGTGGGGCGGCGTTTTCTCCATTATAGCCGAGTCCGCCGGGGATTGCAACGGGGGACGGCAAGAGGGCGTTTTCCCCAAATTTTCCCGCCCTTACCTTCCATTTTTGCCCATTCTAACATTTTTCTCCACCGTTGTCACCCTGGCCGTGGAAGGAGGGCGGGAAGTGTGGTATAACTGAAGGGTAACATTCTGAAACCGAAAGAAGGGTGCTTATGGCGGACTACCGTATCGAGCGGGACAGCATGGGCGAGATGGAGGTGCCGGCGGACCGGTACTGGGGCGCCCAGACCCAGCGGAGCTTGGAAAACTTCAAAATCGGCACAGAGAAGATGCCCCCCGAGATCATCCGGGCCTTCGCTCTCCTCAAAAAGGGGGCCGCCCGGGCCAACCACAGCCTGGGCAGGCTGGATGGGGAGCGGCTGGTGGCCATCTGTGCCGTCTGCGACGAGATTTTGGACGGCAAGCTGGAGGGAAACTTCCCCCTGGCGGTATGGCAGACCGGCTCGGGGACCCAGACCAACATGAACGTCAACGAGGTAATCGCCAACCGGGGCAACGAGCTTTTGGGGCAAAAGCTCCTCCATCCCAACGACCATGTGAACCTGTCCCAGTCCTCCAACGACACCTTCCCCACCGCCATGCACATCGCCGGGGTACTGGCCCTGGAGGACACTCTCCTCCCCGCCCTGGGGCGGCTGACCGGCACCCTGAAGCGGCTGGAGGAGGAGAACGCCGATGTGGTCAAGTCGGGCCGCACCCACCTCCAGGATGCGGTGCCCATCACCCTGGGCCAGGAGATCAGCGGCTGGCGCACCTCCCTGGAGCGGGACGCCGGGCTCATCCGTGCCGCCCTGCCCCCCCTCCACGAGCTGGCCCTGGGCGGCACCGCCGTGGGCACCGGCCTCAACGCCCCCAAGGGCTTTGACACCGCCGTGGCAAGCGAGGTGGCAACCCTCACTGGAAAGCCCTTTGTCACCGCTCCCAACAAGTTCCACGCCCTCACCAGCCGGGATGAGCTGGTCTTCGCCCACGGGGCCCTCAAGGCCCTGGCCGCCGACCTTATGAAGATCGCCAACGACGTGCGCTGGCTGGCCTCCGGGCCCCGGTGCGGTCTGGGGGAGCTCCGCATCCCGGAAAACGAGCCCGGCTCCTCTATCATGCCCGGCAAGGTCAACCCCACCCAGTGTGAAGCGGTGACCATGGTGGCTGTCCAGGTCATGGCCAACGACGTGGCGGTGGGGATGGCGGCCAGCCAGGGCAATTTTGAGCTCAACGTCTTCCTGCCGGTGTGCATCCATAACTTCCTCCAGTCGGCCCGGCTGTTGGCCGACGCCATGGACTCCTTCGACCGCCGCTGTGCCGCCGGTATCACCGCCAACCGGGAGAAATGCCGCCAGAACCTCCACAACTCCCTCATGCTGGTCACCGCCCTCAACCCCTATATCGGCTATGACAACGCCGCCAAGACTGCCAAGCTGGCCTACGCCGAGGGTATCTCCCTCAAGGATGCCTGCGTCAGACTGGGCTTCCTCACCCCGGAGCGGTTCGACGAGGTCTTCCACCCCGAGGAAATGGTATAAGAAAGGATGGTTTTCCCCATGGATGGGATCAGTCAAAAATCCCTGGACCTCCACTATGCCCTCCACGGCAAGATCGAGGTCGTCGCCCGCAAGCACGTGGAGACCCGGGAGGACCTCTCCCTCCTCTACACCCCCGGCGTGGCCCAGCCCTGCCGGGAGATCCAGGCCGACTACGAAAAGTCCTTCGCCCTCACCCGCCGGGGCAATCTGGTGGCCGTTATCACCGACGGCTCCGCCGTCCTGGGTCTGGGGGACATCGGTCCTGCCGCCGGCATGCCCGTCATGGAGGGCAAGTGCGCCCTCTTCAAGGAGTTCGGCGGGGTGGACGCCATTCCCCTGTGTGTGGACACCCAGGATGTGGACAAGCTGGTGGAGACCATCGCCCTCCTCTCCAAGAGCTTCGGGGGCATCAACCTGGAGGACATCGCCGCCCCCCGGTGCTTCGAGGTGGAGCGGCGGCTCAAGGAGATCTGTGACATCCCCGTCTTTCACGACGACCAGCACGGCACCGCCATCGTGGTAGCCGCCGCCCTCCTCAACGCCGTGAAGGTCACCGGCAAGGAGATGGGCAAGCTGAAGATCGTCATCAACGGCGCCGGGGCTGCCGGCATCGCCATCACCAAGCTCCTCCTCTCCATGGGCTTCGGCACCGTCACCCTCTGCGACCTCCACGGTATCATCTGTGAAGGGGACCCCGGCCTTACCTCCGGCCAGGAGGAGATGAGTCATGTCACCAATCCCGACCACCTCCACGGCACCCTGGCCGACGCCCTGAAGGGGGCCGACGCCTTTATCGGCGTCTCCCGCCCCGGCCTGGTCACCGCCGAGATGGTTGCCTCCATGAACCACGGCATCGTCTTCCCCATGGCCAACCCCGTCCCCGAGATCATGCCCGATGAGGCCCGAAGGGGGGGCGCCGCCGTCATCGGCACCGGCCGCAGCGACTTCCCCAACCAGATCAACAACGTGCTGGTCTTCCCCGGCGTCTTCAAGGGAGCCCTCATGGTCCGGGCACGGGACATCACCGAGGGCATGAAGATCCGGGCCGCCAGGGCCATCGCCGCCCTCATCCCCGACGACCAGCTCACCCCCGACTACATCATCCCCTCGGTGCTGGACAAATCGGTGGCCGACGCGGTGGCCCAGGCCGTGGCCGACGAGGCCAGAGATCAGGGCATCGCCCGCATCTGAAAGGAGTGCTGCACACATGGACACCGTTACCTTAGGCCGCACCGGCCTTACCGTCAATAAAAACGGCTTCGGCGCCCTCCCCATCCAGCGGGTGAGCCGTGAGGAGGCCGCCAGGCTCCTCACCCGGGCCCTGGAGGGTGGTATGACCTTCTTTGACACCGCCCGGGCCTATTCTGACAGTGAGGAGAAGATCGGCTACGCCCTCTCCGGCCGCCTTATCCGGGACTCGACCGCCGCCTACGCCTGGCTGGCCCAGTACCCCGAGGTGCTGCCTATCTGGGGTATCCAGCGGGAGGGGGAGCTGGACGAGTTCCTCTCCTATGTCCAGGAGCCCCCAGCCCTGGACCAGCGCCGCCTGTCCCTCATCCAGGCCGACCGTCAGCAGCTCCAGGGGAGCTTTTGCCGAGGCTGCGGCTACTGTATGCCCTGCCCTGTGGGCATTGAGATCAACAACTGCGCCCGGATGTCCCTTATGATCCGCCGCGCCCCACAGGCCGCGCAGCTCACTGAGGAGATGCAGGCCAAGATGGCCAAAATCGCCGATTGCCTCCACTGCGGCCAGTGCGCCGCCAAGTGTCCCTATGGCCTGGATACCCCCAAGCTCCTGGAGGAGAACTACAAGGACTACCAGGAGATTTTGGCGGGCAAGCCAGTGTAAAATTCCACAAGCACTGAAAAAACGTCCTGGGAGCAAGAATTCCCAGGACGTTTCGTATTATTTTTAATTTATTCAACAATTTGTATTCCTTTGGGATAGTTGTTGAGGACCTCGCAGCCTCCCTCGGTAACCAGCACCAGGTCCTCCACCCGGACCCCCAGCTTCCCCGGCAGGTAGATTCCCGGCTCCACCGAGAAGACCATCCCCGGTCGGGTAAGGACCTCGCAGGCGGAGGAGTTGTCCGGGGGCTCGTGGCAGTCCAGTCCGCAGCCGTGGCCCAGCCGGTGGGTAAAATAGGGGCCATAGCCCGCGTCGGTGATGACCTTCCGAGCGGCAGCGTCGATGTCCCGCATGGGGATGCCGGGGCGGATCATGGCCTCGGCGGTCTCATTGGCCGCCCGGACGGTATCGTACACCCGCCGCCCCTCGTCGCTCACCGCGCCGAAAAAGACGGTGCGGGTCATATCGCACCAGTACCGCCGGATGGGGATAAAGATGTCCAGCACCACCGAGTCTCCCCGCCGGAGAACCGTATCATTGGGGCTGTGGTGGGGGTCGGCTCCGTTGGGGCCAAAGCAGACCAGCTGGCCCTCGCTGGACCGGTCGGCCCCCTGGGCCCGGAAGGTCCGCTCCACCAGGTCGGCCAGTTCGGTCTCGGTGGCCCCGGCATGGATGGCCCCGATGGCGGCGGCCATCACCCCGTCGTTGATCCGGGATGCGCGGCGCATGGCGGCGATCTCCTCGGCGTCCTTGCACATCCGGGCCTCATCCACCGGGGCTGAGCCCAGCACCGGTACCACGTCGCTCCGGCGGCTCAGGATTCCAA
>DXCX01000124.1 GCA_019115785.1 Candidatus Intestinimonas merdavium
AAAAAGGCCATGGCCGGCACCAGCCGTTCACTGACCCGGCCAATACGGCCAATTCCCCCCAGGATTACCCCACCGGTGAGGAGCGCGGTGACCACACCCACCGCCAGCCGGTCCCAGCCAAAGGCGTGCTCCAGGACAGCGGCGATGGAGTTGGCCTGGACCAGGTCGCCCCCGCCGATGGAGGCTGTCACGCAGAAAAGGGAGAAGACCAAAGCCAATGGCCGGAGCCCCAGGCCCTGGGTCATGTATACCATGGGCCCCCCCTCCCAGCCACACTCCTGGCTCCGGCAGCGGTAGCGGACGGAAAGAAGCTTCTCCACACAGCCGGTCATCATGCCCAGGAAAGCGGAGATCCACATCCAGAAGACGGCGCCGGGGCCGCCGTAAAAGATGGCGGTGGCCACCCCGGCGATACTGCCGGTGCCGATGGTGGAGGCCAGTGCGGTGGAGAGTGCCTGGAGCTGGGTGAGTCCCCTTCCCTTCCTCCTGTTCTTCGGCCGCAGCAGGGACCCTACTGTGGTGCCCAGCCAGAGTCTCCAGCCAAAGAGCTGGAAAAAACCGCTGCGCACGGAGCACCAGAGCCCCAGCAGCAGGAAGCCCCCCAGCAGCCATGGGTCCCAGATCCAGTTTCCCAGCCGCTCCAAAAAGCTCATGTATCCCGCCCCCTCTCTCAAAAGGGGTATGCGTCCGGGGCGGAAAACATGCCCTTTCCCTTACACCTCTGCCAGAAGCGCCAGGAAATCCGGACCAATATGCCCATTGGAGGCGGCGATCCCGCCCCCTGTGGACAAAGGAGGCTCCTTTCCCTCCGGCGTCACCGCCATTCCGCCGGCCTCCCGCACCAGCAGCATCCCGGCGGCGTAGTCCCAGGGCTTCAGGCCGGCCTCCACATAGGCATCCAGACGGCCCGCAGCCACATAGCACAGGCACAGGGAGGCCGCCCCCATGCGCCGGACATCGTGGCAGTGGTCATAGAGGGCGCGCATCCAGCGGAAGGCCTGATCCGCCCTGTCCCGCTGACTGGGGTTGGTACCCACGTCCACCAGGCTGTCAGCCAGGCGGCGGGTACCGCTTACCGCAATGGGGGTCCCGTTGCAAAAGGCCCCCTTGCCCTCCAAAGCGGTAAAGAGCTCTCCCGCATAGGGATTGTACACCAGAGCCATGGTCACCCGTCCCGCCTCAGCCAGGGCCAGGGAGACGGCGCTGTGGCGGAACCCATGGATGAGGTTGGTGGTACCGTCCACGGGGTCCAGAATCCACACCGCTCCGGCCAGGTCCACGCCGCTGTTGTCCTGCTCCTCCCCCATGAACTGCGCCTCCGGCACCAATTCCTTCAGCTGTCTCCGCAGCTGCTCCTGTACAGTGACATCCACCTGGGTCACAAAGTCTGTCTCACCCTTTTGGCGGATCTGCTCCGCCATCTCATGGTGTCCAAACAGCTCTCCCGCCTGGCGCACCGCCTCAGATACCCGTTTGAGTAATTCCTCCCGATCCGGCTGCATGACCATTCCTCCTTTTTCGGGCTATGTACCCCGATTCTCCCTTCGATGATACCACCTTCCATGCCGCTCCGCAATGATGCTCGCCCTGCGTGTCCTTCTTTTTAAGAAAAACATCATTTTTTCTCTATGGCTACCTGAAACACTCTGTGGTAAGCTATGGGCAGAGATAAAGCAAGGAGATCTGCAAGCATGAAAAAGCGCACCTGGTTTCTCACCCTTCTGTCCACCGTTCTACTCCTTACTATGGGTGGTATTTTGCTATGGCGGACTGGTTTTTTCCAGGCCGCCACCTCCCTAAGCGGCCTTCAGGACTATCTTACGGCCTTCTCTCCCTACTCCCATCTGGTCTTCTTTCTGCTCCAGCTGGCTTCCGTCATCATCGCCCCCATCCCCAGCAATGTGACGGCTCTGGCCGGCGCCCTCCTCTTCGGCGCCTTGTTCGCCTTTCTCCTTACCTGGGCGGCGGTGGTGCTGGGATCTTTTGTGGTCTTCCTCCTTGCCAGGCGCCTGGGTCAGGCCTTTGTGGACCGCTTTGTCAGTCAAACACTTTCCGACCGATACCTGGAGGTCATCCACCGCAAGCGAGACGTCTTCTTAGCCATGGCCTTTCTGTTTCCCTTCTTTCCCGACGACATCCTCTGTATTCTGGCGGGACTCACCGAGATCAGCCTCCCACGCTTCCTGGTCCTGGTCATTCTCTTCCGTCCTTGGGGACTGCTGGTGGCCAGCGCCGTGGGCGGCTCTGTAGTGTCCATTCCTCTGTGGGGCATGGTACTGCTGGGTCTGGGCGGACTGTCCATCTTCCTTCTGGGTATGAAGTATGGAGACCGGTTGGAGGAGGCCTTGCTTCACCGCTTTGGCCACAAGAAATAGGGGGCTAAAGCAGCGCGTCCCCGGCGGCTGAGCCGCTGGGGACGCGCTGCAATTTGGTGTAGAAAAGCGCTTTGGCTTTCCATGGTCACTTCCGGCAGCAGCCGGGTAGGTCCATCTCCCGCTTTCCGCCCTCACCACAGCCCGTGGCATTGGGCGGGAAGAACTCATTGACGGGGAACTTGACCTGTCGGAAGAGCTCACAGGGGTCTTCCTCACAGCAGGAGCCGCAGGCGCACTCCTTCTCCGGCATACAGTAGTCGTACACCGGCATGAGGAGCTGGGTCTCCCGCTCCAGGCGAATGATGGAGAACTGGCCAAGGGTCACGTAAACCCGCTTGCCCTCGCTTCCGAAGTTCAGATCGCTGCCGAAGCAGGAGCAGATACAGGGCGGGATCTCGGTAAGCTCACAGTCGCAGGGGCGGCATTCACACACATCCACCAGCTTCATACTGAGCACAATGGGGTCCACCGCCTCTACTACAGCGGAAGGCAGACCGCTTTTGCGGAGCTCCTGTTCATCCATCTCCCCAAAGCAGGCCTGGGAACTGAAGGTCTTGGCCCCTCCCTCACTGCCAAAAAGGATGACCCGTTTGTCAAAGACGCACAGGCCGCTGATCTCCACCGGCCGGGCGGCGCCCACAAAGGCGTCGGCAGTAACCCGATAGAAGTAGCGCACGTCCACAGTGTAGAAGCCCCGGTTGAAGCTCACAGGCTCCACGTCGATGTATACATGCAGCAGCTCAGCGGCACCAGGCTTGATGCTTACGGCCCGGTCAATAGCACACTGGGAGCTCTGCGTAGGATAAAGCCGAAGATCCTCAATACAGTCTTTATCGGAAGATATAGCGTTCTATAGATCTATCCAATACTCCTGTTATAGCGGGTCTGTTGCAAAATGCAGTTTTCAGACCCAAGCGGGAAATATGTGCATTAAAAAAGTTAGCGAGAACCGCCGCCTTGACGGTTCTCGCTAACTTTTTCTTTCGCCCGATCTTTCAAAATCCTATTTTGCAACAGGCCCACTATGATCTATCGTTGTCTTCTCTGCCGCTGCCGTTCTCCGGCACTACCTTATTGCCCGCAGCGTCCACCGCCGTCTTGGCTGCGGCCAGGCCCCTGAGCAGGATAGGAGGCACGTCCACCCCCAGGGCCACCATATTCTCCAAGATACTGGTGATCTCATTGATGATGTAGATGGCCAGGACGAACCAGCCCAGGAGCTGGAGGAAGCCCAGGCCCACGCCCACGGCGGCGCCGATCTCAACAAAGACACAGGAAAGGCCGAAGGCCAGGGCGATGACCACCCAGTAGGAGACCTTCTTGACCACGCCCTTGGCCCCCTTGGCGCTGCTCATGGTGTTGGTGGCCATGGCCTTCAGGACACCGTAGACATAGTCCACCACATTGAGAACCAAGAAGAGGACGAAAATGGCCCAGTGACCGCCGAAGATATAGGTCAGGCCGCCCACCACACCGCCCCAAATCAGGTTTGCCTTGTCTCCAAAGACATTGATGATGGTATCCATGCTCAGCTCCCTTCAAATGTTGGCCGCCCACTTGATGAGCAGCTCCTTCACGTTGTCGGCGGAGTAGGTCCCGCCCTTCCAGTAGTCCGGGCTGTCGATAAGCCCGGCGGCAGAGAGCCTGTCCACAGCGGCGTCCAACTCGGACACCCTCTCCCCCGTCAGGACCTCCTTCACCGCCGCCCGAAAGTCGTCCATGCTCTTCCCGTGCCGGGGGAACCAGTGGCCCACATCGGCGTGGTTGGAGGCGATGCCCAGGGCGTGGCCCTCCCTGTGGTCCAGGATGTGGGTCATGGGCTCCAGAGAGAACGTCCGGCACAGGTAAGCCGCCAGGGCCACGGCCCGGTCCCAGGCCGCCTCAAAATATTCTCGTACCTCTCCCGGATCATAGGCCAGGAAGGAGCCCTCCCGCTGGGCCAGGGCGGCCAGGGTGGCGGGGCCGCAGCTCCCGTCTGCCGCCAGACCCAGGTCCTTCTGGCAGGCGCGCAGAGCGGCGTCGCAGCCGGGACCAAAGCTGCCGTCGATGCCCTTGGGATCATAGCCACGGGCGGTCAACTCCCGCTGGAGGCGCTCCACGGCCCAGCCAGTGCTCCCCCGCTTCAGGGGCACCCACTCCTCCGGGAGCAGCCGGCACGCCTGGGGCTCGCAGATCTCAAAGGCGATATGGGTGCCGTTGGCGGTACCTGCCTGACCACCGGCATGGCCGCCCCGGGCGGTCCAGGGCAAAGTCTGGAGGGTGACCTTGTCGTCCACGATGGCGTGGACCGCCGCCGAAGCCGTGGGCGTGTCCCAGACCTTGGCCAGGGTCTCCGCCATGACGCCGGGGGTGGCGGTGGAGTGGACCATGATGCCCTTGGGGGCAATGGTCCGTTCGCTGGTGTAGCAGGGGTTGCGTGTCATCATGCGCTGGGTGATGCCGTCCATAGGCGTCTCCTCCTCTTTCTTCCGCCAGATCAGGATGAGATTTTGGCTGGGGTCTTTGCCCTCCAGAAGCACCCCGGCCTCCCGGTCATAAAAGTTCACCTTCCGGCCGCCGTCGCCCAGGATGAAATCGCTCCACCCCTGGGCCTTGGCATAGGCCCGGGTCTCCAGCGGCGTCATACCGTCGGAACCATCGGGGAAGGCCAGCAGGGCCAGTTCCCCATCCCGCAGCCCCCAGCCGGTGCGGCCCCGGCGTCCGCCCACATCGGCCCCGTAGAACATTGGCTGGTCCTGGCCGGCGTAGATCCCGGCACAGTTGGCGATGTAATGCCGCTGAGGCGACATGCCGCCCTTGGGCACGATCTCCACCCCTACGTCGGGTCCCTTGTCCCAGCAGAGAGCGGGATAGGCGTACTCCGGGTCATACTCGAGTACCCGGCCATCGGCCTTGAGGGGGCAGACAGGGACCCAGCCGGGGCCGTAGAAATTGCCGGTAATGGCCAGGTCGGGGGCCTCCTGCTCCACGATAGCGGAGAGGGGCAACTTCTTTTCATTGATATAGATGCGCATGGACTGGATGTGTGTTCTCGCGAGATAGCAGGTATGTACCATGTGGCGCCCTCCCTATTTGTATCTATATTTGGTCCAGCGGTCATATGATGGTATAGTGGGGCCGCTCCCCGCCCTCCACCGCCCAGCGAAGCCAGTCAAAAATAGGAATAAACATCATACACAACCCCCACCACACGAAGAAAAATTGCAGACAGATCTGGCCCATAAGGTTGAAAGGCAAGTGTGAGTAGTCCCAGATGTCCAGCCCCAGCCAGAGGTTGAGCACCAGACCGGAGACAAACTCCACCGCCGTCACCAGCATGGCGCAGCACAGGGCCTGGAGCCACAGGGGACAGGCCCACGGCAGCTCCGCCCCGCACCGCTCCACAGGGATACACAGGATGATTGCCACAACAAGCATGGTCCAGGAGATCCGCTCCGGGTGGCCGGTCAAAGACTTGTAGGCCACCTCCAGCAAGTAATACACTGTCCCGCCCCAGGTCCATAGGAGCATGGACAGCACCCGATGTCCGGACCGGCTCATGCCGTTATGGCGGCAGAGGCCGCCAACACCTGGGCCATATTGGCCGCCAGGTCCTCCGGGAGGCCATCGGCGGAATAGGCAATGCCCCTCAGCTCCTCCGCTGTCTCCGCCCGGCGGGCCCAGGTGAGCAGGTGGTTGCAGAGGGTGGTGTGGTAGAGCTTGTGGGAAATGGAGGCGTTGGAGAGGGCGGTAATCTCCTCCGCCGTAAACATCCGGCAGAGCTGCCCATCGGCGTGATAGGGGTAGGATGCCGCCCCGGACAAAATGGCGTTGTAGGCCGCTGTTAAATTGATCTGGTCCGTCTCCTGAAGGGAGAAATGCTCTGTGCCTCGACTGGTCTCCACATCCATCCCGGCCACTATGGCCGCATTGCAGGCGTTGAAAAGTTCTTTTTCCTTAGCGGCCTTGGTGCCGGGAAGGCGGTCGGCGTCGATTTCCTCCTGGGTGCGCTCTAAGGGCGCGCCGTCCGCCAGCTTGTAGCGGGGAATGCCGTCGTCGGTGTAGAGACCGCCGTCAAAGTAATTGCTCTGGCACAGGTTGTATCGGTCCCCGGTGCCCTCGTCGATCTGTATCCAGCCGGTGAGGTCCGCCGGAGTAGTGAGCCCGCCCTCGCAGCGGGTGACGCGGCCCCCCTCGTCTACCATGACATAGACCTTGGATTTTAACATTTCTGCCATATTCCACCTCACATTCCGGTATCAAGCGTAAAGGTACATTCTCTCCAGACGCAATTACTGACGATCGGACTATTCGTATTGATGTTCAGGAAAACAAAATTCCCAACGCACCCATACACACTTACGTCCGTGACTGCGAAGGCACCTGTGCCGGTCCATACCACGCCATATCCAGAGGCCGCATCCTTTAAAAATACAGGCGTTTTCCCCATGGGAACGGGAGTTTGCACCGTCGCAGTACCATAGTTGCCGTTCATAATCGCGGGAAAACTGGTTTGCGGGTTTTTGTTGACAAACTGATATTGCTGGCACCGCAGCAGCTGCGCTGCATAGTCGCCCTCCGGCTGCGGGAGCAGATGCCATACACCGCCTGCGTCCTGGTATGCAAGCGTTTGTGTATTCCCGACTTCCAGCTTTATGGCCTTCACCGTCCGTGTCACGCTCCCGCCGTAGTACTGGACGACCCCACTTTCCGGGATCACTTCCACGCGCTCTCCCGTATCAAATGGGAAATAGGTAACTGGAGAAGTCAGGACTTTGGCCGCCGTAACCAGGGAATCGTCAAAGAGAACGGACGCCGTCAGGGTTTCGCCGGCAAGCGCCTCCAGCACCGCCGTCGGAATATGCTGCAAAAACGACCAGTAGTCGGCGTCAGACCGATTTGCCATAACCAGCCCATCTGCGGTCAGGCTCCAATCGGACCCGAATTGCTCCCACCTGTCGCAGAGAAACGTCCAGTCTGTATTCCCGCTGAGTGCCCCCCTCTGGTTGACCGGGAATACGCCCCACCCGGTTCCTCCGCCCACAAAGCAGGGGTTGTCCAGCAGATTGGGCCGCACCCCGGCCCCCAGGTTGACAAGGGCCATTTGGGGAGAGGGCAGATTGGACAGGTCAACGTCTGCCTTTTTCCCTTCCAGCTCCACACCCATCTGGGCGCTCAGCGCCGCGTCGGCGCCGCCGGTGGTCAGATCGTTGACCACCTTCGCCTGCTCCCCCTGAGGCCCCTGGGGACCCTGGGGTCCGGCGGGTCCCTCCGGCCCTTGTGGGCCCTGGGGGCCTATCACCAATCCAAGATCAAGTTGCGGCATTTATGGTCGCCTCCTCAAAGTTGTAGTACAGATGCCCATTTGCTCCAATGGAAAAATCCGGAGTCGTGTTTCCATCGTAGAAGAGGATCAAGTGGCCATTGCTGTCCACGTTGAAAGCATACTGCCCCTCGGCCGCCACTGCCACACCATTGATGCCCTGTGGCCCCGGGGGGCCCTGAATACCTTGTGGGCCTTGGGGCCCCTGGATGCCCTGGGGGCCACGGGGAATGCCAAAAAACAGATGAAAGGACGCCCCTGAGGCCGACTTGGTGACCTCTGCGGGGCTGTCCGCGGATAGGGTCTCGGCGCTCACCGTCATGTTTTCGATGGCCCTTTCCGCCATCTCGGCCCCCGCCTGAGCGGCCTGGGCGGAGCGCTGGGCGGCTTGGGCCACCTGGGCAGAGGACGCCGCGGCCTGAGCGGAGCGCTGGGCCGCGCTCACCTGGGACGCCACGGCGCTCTGTGCAAATCCCTTCCACAGCGCCCCGGAGGCGCGCATTGCCGTCCCCTGCTGCTCCACGACCAGGAGACTGTCGTCGTCCAGGCCGGAAGCCGCCGGCAGCTCTCCAATCGTCTTGTCAGCCATCCCCGTCCTCCTGCTTCAGCTGGGCCAACACCCATTTTAGCTTGGCCCTGGCAGCGGCCATCACGTCCACCGCGTCCCCAGAGACGGACAGGGTGGACAACATGGCCAAGGTCATGGAGATCGCCTTCTCGATGTCGCTCATGATCTTCCCTCCAGTTCGGCCACTCGGGCCTTTAATTTTTGGATCTGGTCGATGCACAGCGGAATAAATTCCGAATAGCGCAGGAGGCAAATATCCCCACCGTCCTCGTCTTCCCCCCGCACAAACCCGGCAAAATCCTGTCCGGTGAGCCCGGTTTCCGCCATGGCCTGCTCCACATCCTGGGAGATCATCCCCAGGTGCGTCCTGCCGCTGGTACCGTTGTTGTAGCGGAAGGGCGTGGGACGCAGGCGGTCAAACAGGGTCTCATAGGGGGCCATGTCGTAGGTGACGGCGGTTTTCATTTTGCGGTCGGAGGTGGTGGCCACCGACGTATCAGAGTATACATCGGACCACCGGTATATTGAGGTACCGCAGGAATAGTTTCCGCTTTGGTTAGACCGAAGGTTTGCGTACCCGATTACAACATCTCCCATGACATGAAAATATGTCCCGTTTCCGCTTTTCAGGAATACGTCACCGGCCTCTCCGGTGAGCCGCAGCGCCCCGAAGCTCGTAAGGTCTATGGCATAGCTGGAGGAGGAGGCTCCAGTCATCGTCAGGACGCCTACCGCACTGCCCCCATAGTTTAAAAGGTTTACAGAGCCCCCCTCCAGCACGGAGGCGGAGACAGTGCCCGTCATGATCCGTGCGCCGTCAATATAGGTGGTCCCTCCATAGGTCCAGCGGCTCACCGTATCCTGGGTATCCGACGCTATGCTGTATGCGTCGTTGATGTCATTTCTGACAGCGCTCGACAGGTCAGAAAAGGTGACTGCCCCGGTGAGATCCAGTCTATTGGCGCTGATCGTCCCCGTGGTGACGTTGTTCCCGTTGATCACCGTGGTGCCGCTCCCGGCGAGGTCCGAGAATGTGACCACTCCGGTGAATGTGATCTGCTGGCTGGACACGGCCACATCGCCCACCGTCATGGTGATGGTGGAGCTGTCCGCCCCATTGGACACAGACAGCCGGATACTGTCCACCTTCTGTTCAACGACAGAGATGGCCTGCCCCTGGCCCTGCACCGTGCTGGTGATGCTGTCCACCCGCTGCTCGACCACAGAGATGGCCTGGCCCTGCCCCTGTACGGTGCTGGTGATGCTGTCCAGCTTGACCGAGATGCTGGCGGACAGCCCCTCGATTTCATTTTTCACCTCAAGCCGGATCTCCTCGGCCGTCTTGGCAAGGATGGACCTGGTCTCGGAGATCTGTCCATGGATGGCGGCGATGACGGGGGAGCGGTATTGATATTCGCTCTCCTGCTCGGTCTGGCCCGGAGCGCCCACATCGCCGGCCATTAGGGCATCCCAATCCAGGTCCATCTGGCCCAGCACCGTGTAGATGCCGCCGGCTGTCAGGCCGTCTCCCAGCTCCGCTGCCGGGTCCAGGAGGGCGTCCCGGGCCTGGAGGGGCGTATAGGTACACCCCCGCAGGACGGCCAGAATCCGGTCTGCCATAGCCTGGGTCCCATAGGGGCAGGAGATCTCCATGGTCCGGCCTGTGCCGTCCCCGGAACGATAGCCGTTTTCCTCATCCAGCTTCAGGACGACTCTGGAGACAGGCGGGAGGGCTGGAGATCTGTCCAGTTGGGCCATATTCCCGCCCAGATAGACCTTGTCAGACAAGGATACGCACCCCCCCAAAGGTGATCGCGCTGCCATACCCCGTGATGAGGAAGCTGCTTTCCGGCGGCAGCTCGGCAAAGGTCACCAGGCGGAGCTGCCCGGTGTCCGTGATAATCCAGTTCCCGGCGTAGGCCGCCGCGATATAACGCAGCACGTCCCGGAGGGTGTACGCATTGGCGGGATAGTCCACCAGGTACGACGGCTGGAACACCGTCCTGGGGTCGATGCTCACCCCCATGAGCCGCGCGATCTCCGCCGAGGCTCTCTCCATTGTCATGGGAAACACCAGAGACTGGTCGGGCTCCCACACCTGTTCCGCCTTCAGCATGGCGTCGTAGCCGTGGATGGTGAGCACGCCGGTGAGGGCGTCGGCGGACCGGGTGTCGATGAAAAAGACGCCCTTTTGGACCCACTCACTGGACACCTCCCCCAGCACCAGCCGGTAGGCGGGCACCACCTCCGCCATGGGCGGGATGGCACCGGATTCCACCAGGGACAGGTCGATCTCCTTGGCAATGGCGCCGCCTACCCCCATGGTGTCCGATGGAAAGAGGTTGGCCTTGGTCGCCAGGCTGACGATCCGGTCCTCCCCGTATGTCACCCCGTTGATGATCACCCGGACCTCCTTCCGGCTCCCAGGGTCCTGAAGCAGCTTCTGATAAAGCGCACTGGTCTGCCGCATCACCGCTCCTCCAGGGTCATGGACACACCCGAGAAGTAGGTGTGGCCGCCGCGCACGGTCTTGGCGGCCGCCTTGAGGCCGGAACTGTACATGGTGCGGGTCAGTTCCCTTCCCTCCTCATCGGTAAAGAGGACCGTGGCGGGGCTGGAGATGGCGCTCCGGATGGTTTGCAGGGTGGTATCCCTCAGCTCCACTAGGGTGACTGAGACGCTATGCTTCACGACCTCGGTACGGTATTCGGTGCCGCCCAAAGTGATGATGCTCCGGGACTGTCGGAGCAGCGGGGCGAGCACGTACCCGCCCTCGGACAGCCACGGCGTGATCTCCACCCCGTTGATGCTCAGCCTGACCTGCAATATGCTCGCCTCCTTATAAATAATAGACCTGTGTCTGCCCCCGGGCCACCGTGGCGGCGTTTTGCTGCTGGGTGATGAGGGTCCCCACTCTCCGGCCATTGAGATAGACCGCCGCGCCCTGGAGGGCGGAGCGGACAGCGTCGGCCAGGGCGGTGGAGACGGCGTCCTGGGACCGTACCTGGCCCTTTTCAGATGCCGTCTCCACTGGATTGGGCGCGGACAGGCTGGGCCCGGCCAGCTCCCCCATGGAGCGGTCGATGTCCCGCTGGACGAGCCGCATCTCATCTTCAAAGCCCTCTCCCAGGCCCAGAGCCATATTCTTGCCCATACCGGCAAACACGGTGGACGGGGAGTGGATGCCCAAAAGGTCCTTCGCGCTGTCCACGATGCCGGAGAAAAAGTCTATCACCTTGCTTTTGATCCACCCGGCCATGTTCTGGATGCCCTGCCAAAGGCCCTCCACAATGCCCTCCCCGATGTCCACAATGCCCCCCATGAGGGCTCTGATCCCCTCGATGACGGCCTGTATGATCTGAGGCAGCACAGCCACCAGCTCAGGAACGGCGGATAGGATACCCTCCGTAAGGCGGATCAGCAGTGTAAAGCCCGACTGTATGAGCTCCGGCGCGGCCTTTGCCATTCCCTGGGTGATGGCGCTGATGATCTCGGGCAGCGCAGCCACCAGCTCAGGGATGGCCTCCAGGAGCCCGGACACCAGGTTGAGCAGAATGTCGACGCCGGCGGCCAGGACGCTGGTTTGGTGTGCGGCCAGGAAATCAAAGAGGGCGGAGAGCACCTGTGGGAGGGCGGCCACTAGGTCAGGAATGGCGCTCAGGATACCGCTGACCAAGGCATTGAGCACTTCCACGCCCTGTGCTATGATCTGTGGAAGCTGCTGCGTCAGGGCGGTCAGAAATTCTCCCACAGCGGCCGGCGCACTGGCGGTCAAGGCGGGGAGGGCCGAGAGCACGCCGGCGGTCAGCTCTGTCAGGAGTTCCCCGCCCGCGGCCAGGACGGCGGGAAGGCTCTGTGCGATCCCGGATACCAGGGCCCCCACCGTTTCTACGCCGGCGGCCAGGACCTCCGGCGCCAGGGCGGACACCCCATTGACCAGCTCGGCGATGGAGCCGGCCAGGGCGGCGCCGGCCCCCGATTCCCCGCTGAGCACACTTCCAAACGCCGCCACCACCCCCGCCAGTGCGGGGGTCAGCTCCGCGGTCAGGCGGGTCTTGACGTCGGCGATGGTCTCCCCCAGCGCCCCCAGGGAGGCGTCCATCTGGGCCTGCGCCTCTCTGGAGGCCATCATCGCCTCGTTATTGCGGTAGAAGGCCTCACTCGCCCCGTCATAGTAGTCTGACAGGGTCTCCAGGATGAGCTGGTTCCGCTCTGCCTCTGTCCCCGCCTCAGCCAGCTTTTGATTGAATTCCTCTTCCGAGTGGCCCGCTCTGAGGATGGCGTCGGTCAGTTGGCCCGTGAGAGTCCCAGTCCTGCTGGTCTCATTGGCGGCCTCATAAAGGTTGTTGAGGGGCAGGGCGTCCCCAAAGACGCCTGCCACACCAGCGCCGATCTTAGCCCACGCGGCAAAGTTTTCCTGGGACTTGGAGAGACTGGCCATCTGCTGGGCGGCCTCGGTGGCCACATCGGAGTCGCCGATGATCCGGTACAGGCTTTGATAGGCACTGTCCGCTGTGGCCGCGCTGTATCCCGCTTTTTCAAAGGCGGTATTAAGAAGACCTTGGTTTTTCCGGTATTCTTCCGTGGTCTCATCCAGATGGAAGAGTGTGCCCACCAGATCAGCCGCCGCCGAGACGGCTGTCTGAATGCCGCTGGAGATGAGGTTTCCCATGGCCACCGTCATGGTCCCGAATTTTCCCCCAGCGGCCTCCGCTGCGGCGCCCGCCTCTTCCGTGGCGTCGGCCAGGCCATCCAGTCCCCCCTCAGTCTTGGCCAGCTTGGCCTGCATCTGGTTGAGGTCGGCTGTGGCCTCATGGACCGCCTGGGCCCATTTGAGGGTCCTGGTGTCATTCTCGCCGTACTTCTGGGCGGAGGCCTCCAGGCCCTTTTGCAGTTGGGAGAGCTTTTGCCGCTGGGCGTCGATCTGCCGGTTGAGCACATCCGTCTGGGCAGCCAGGGCCTCCTGGCTCTCGTCGCCCTCCAGGAAGGAGGAGGTGACCGCCTTCATCTCACTGCCCAGCGTCCGCAGCTGCTGGTTGATCGCCTGAAGGGATTTCCGGAACTCGGCCTCGCCGTCTATGCCGATCTTGGGCCCTATATCATACGCCATACCGTCACCTCTTCCACCGTTCCATCTGCTCCATCAGGCTCCCACTGGGCCGCCGCCTTTGGCCGGCCCCGCACTCGGCGATCTGCCAGCAGGCGATCTGGTCGAACACCCGGCCGATGGGAAGGCTGGAGATCTCAAAGCGGGAGAGTCCGGCTTTGGCGCCGTTGAAGTAGAGCCACGCCGAGCCTACCGGCCCCGCGTGGCGGCCGCGTTTTTTGGCGCTGCCTCCACATCCCGCCCGGCATCGGCCCGCATGGCGGCAAAGATGGCCTCCACCGCCCCCCTGTCCCGCACGTCGATGAGGTCGGAGGGGCGGCAGGGCAGCTCCGGCGGAAGCTCCTCCCCCAGAGCGCCGGCGTAGATCCGTCCGGCCTTCAGCAGGATGGTCAGGATTGTGTCCACCGCCTTCGCCATTCTGGATACGTCCTGGCTGTCCAAAAGCTCCCCCATCTTCTCCAGGCTTCCGAAGGCCTCCGACAGCGCTTCGGCGGCGGAGAGGGAGAGACACAGGGGGTGCCTCTGTCCCAGCAGCTCGATGTAATTTACCTTCATACGGCCGCCTCCACCTGTGCGTATCCGGCGGCGCCCTGGCCCACAACGGCGTTCAGCTTTTCCGCCAGGATGCCGAAGACACACTCCACATAGGCGATGGCCGCCGCCTGGGTGGGAAAGACCATCGTCTCATACCAGGGGGTTGTGCCGTCCCCCTCCATACCCATCACAGACCCGGATATCTCCGGCGTCTTCCACTCAATGGACTCGCCCATAGTCTGGGCGCTTTCAGCCGGCATGGAGAAGGTGGCCCGCCGGTAGAGGACGACCTCGTGCTTTCTCACACCGTCCTCCTGATTCATGCGGATAAAGGCCACTCCCACCGGTGCGGACTGCTCCATTCCGGTGTATCTGAGCCCCTGGCCCTTCACCGGCTCCCCGCCCACCATGACCTGGGTCTCCACCACCTGGAGGCCGTAGAGCTCCGCCGCAGCCTCCAGGGTGAGGCGATCCAGCGTCAGGTTCAGGGTGCCGCCGGAGGCCCCGGAGGAATCATTCTCCCCCACGCCATTGTTGGCATACAGCGGATTATCATCGGGGGTATTGGGCTCGAACCCGGCGGAAATGGCCTTGCCCATCATCTTTGTGCCGCCGGTGTAGCCGGTGACAATGCCGTTTTGTACCGTCGCTTTGGCGTAAAAGACGCCGTACATGCCGATCCCGGCCATGCGTCAGCTCCCCTTTCTCATTCTGCCGCCATGATACCGGCGGTTTGGAGGGCGGCCAGCAGGCCGTTGAATTCGGCCTGGGTGGGCGCCTGGCCCAGGTCCTCCATGTGGGCCATCTGCTTCACCACACCGGCCGTGGAGGTGGTCGCCGCCGCCATGGCCCCGTCGGCAGCGCTGGCGGCGGCGGACACGCCCTGCTCCAGGCGGTTCAGCTTTTCGGCGGTAATGGTATCGCCGGTGCTCCAGGTATTGGGCTCGTAAGACATGGTATTGCTCCTTTCAGACCATCCGTTTTTTCATCTCTTCCTCCAGCACACCGGCCATCCTGGCCTCTGCCGGTCCTTTGGCCCGGTTTACCGCCAGGCGCACAAAGGGGCGCTTTTTTACCGTGCTGGTTCCACGCTCAAATACACGGGCCATCAGCGCATTGGGGATACCCCTGGCATTGTATCCGTCGAATCCGATCTTCACATTCAGATACCCGCCCTCGTCGCGCATGGGCGCAATGCCCAGACCCTCCTCCAGTCCCTGCTTTGTAACCCCGGTCTGCTGGGGCAGGCCGTCGATCCCCTTTCGGATCTCATCGGCAACAAGATCCGCCCCGGCATAGATGGCCTTGCCCGCGATCCGCGGCACTCCTTCCATCAGGCGGGACAGCCGCCGCTCATAGTCCGCCAGACCTGGAAAGCTGAGCTTGGCCATCAGTCCGTCACCTCCCACACCCACTCATAGTGGAAAAAGCCAGTGTCCTCCTCATACTGCACGCCGCTCAGATACCAGGCTATGCCGTGGCTGCTCAGCGCCTCCCCCAACTCTTCGGCCCAGGGGTCGTGCTCCCGGGTGGTAAAGAGGTCCGTGGTCCCCTGGACTGCCCGCTCCACGTGAGCATCGTTGGCGGAGAGATCATTCCCCCCGTCCTCCTGCCACACAAAATAACGCTCCGACTGGAGACGGCGGGCGTGGCTCACCGCGCTGGTGACCGCCAGATGGGCGGCCTTAATGGTGTCATGCCAGGCCATGGGCGGCCCCCTCTCCTGTGTTCGAGTTGGACACATCGTATTTCTGAGTGATTCGGGTGAGGGTCAGATCCATGCTGGGCGGGTAGACGTCGGTGGCGCTCTGAACCAGGTCGATTCGGTACTGCTGCCCGTCCTCGGTAACGGCCAGGTCCTGACTGCTCACCCCCTTCCGGCGGGGTGTGCGGAGGACCCGCTCCACCTCCACCTGGTTCTGCTTCCCCTCATAGTACCGCTGGAGTCCCAGACGGCGCTCCTCATACCGGAGCACCGCCTTTTTCACGGGCTTTTCCACCGGCAGGCCGCCGGGAGGACCGGCGTCGGTGACGGCGTAGACTGTCACCACCCCGTCGTTATAGGCCTGGGTGACCTCACCCTTGGGCCGGTGCGGCGTTTTCCAGCTCAAAGGCCCTCACCCTCCTCTCATGCTGCATGGCCAGCAGCAGGGGCCGGTAGTTGTTTTCAAAGACGTCCAGGGCGCTGTCCCGGCCATAGCGGCAGTACTCCAGCAGCAGGGTCCGGGGCAGGCCGTCCACTGTGTAATCCCCCTCCTCTCCCAGCTTGCCGTCCAGGTAGGCCATCCCCGAGGCGATGAGCCCGGACATCTTGGCGTCCGTGGCCTCATCGTCCCAGGTGATGTCCAGCCAGTTCTTCACGTCGGACAGCAGGCCGTCGGGGAGGGCGGCTCTGTCCGCCGCCATCAGGACTTTGTCACAGTGACGGTGTAGGCCTTGGTGGTGGCGCCGTCGGCGGCCGTCACATTGATGGTCACGGTGGTCTCGCCGGTCTCCCAGGTGACGGCGGTGCCGTTGTCGATCTCATAGGTCTCGGCCACAGGGGGGTCCACCAGGATCTCGATCTCGGCGCCGGCATCGGCGGGCAGGGCGGTGATGACGTTGGTGGCATTGGTGGTGGCTGCGGTGTAGGAGGTGGTGGCTCCGGCGAACTCAGGAGACAAGGTCAGGGCGCCGATCTTCAGGCCGGACAGCTCGGCGTTGGTGGAGGGCGCGGGGGCGGTCACCTGCTCCACCCTCCACAGACTGGGACGCAGGCCGGAGACGTCCAGGTAGAGGAAGGCGTTGTCATCCTTGGCCTGGCCGTTGGCGTAGGCCTTGATGAGGTAGACCCGGTTGTCCTCCAGGAACTGATAGTGGTCGGAGTACTCGATGCGGCCTGCCTTGTCGGTACCGGCCGCGGCAAAGTAGCGGTAGCCCAGCCCCAGGATGGCGCGGCCCCGGTCCAAGGCGCCACTGGGAATGACCTTCATGGGGTAGGGCATCACATCGTTGCGGTAGGTACCATCGGGGGCCATGACGGTGGTGGCGGGCATCACCTTTTGGTAGTAGTCCTGAGGATTGACGATGAAGAGCACATCCTGGACCGCCCGGGGCTTGCCGTTGGGGTCCACCGCCAGCAGGCTCAAGAGATTGCCAACCGTGTCGGGGGACAGGTCGGTGACGGCGACCCTGGCCTTCTCGGGGTAGACGCCGCCCTTAACGGTGACACCGTCGCCCACCTGGCGGTTCATTCCGATGGGCATCTTGTTGCCGGTGCCCACCACGATACCCACCTCCAAGCCGGAAGCCAGGGCCTCATACAAGGTCTCCCGGACGAAACGGTCCAACCACTGGGGACCCATGTCCAGGGAGGCCTTGCACACCGGCAGGAAGGCGGTGAGCTTCATGAGCCCAGAGTCCACCTCTCGGAAGCCGGCCAGCAGCTCTTTGACGATCTCGTCACATAGGTCACCCCACAGGGCCTCCTGGCGGCCGTTGGTGTTGACCAGTATCCGCACCCGGCCGGTGGCGGGGATGAAGTTGATGGCAGAGAGCAGGGGGTGCTGGGCGGTCAGGTCCTCAAAGACAGACTCGATCACCGTTTCGGGCATCACCACGTCCACATTGGCCAGGGCCTGCTTGGGGTCGGTGGACTTCATGGCAGTGATGACCTTCTGGTAGTAGTCCCGCTCCTGGGTGGTGAGCTGGCGGACTCCCCGGGCACTGAGAATCCGGCTGTCCAGGTCCTGGCGCAGGCCGTTCACCTGGGCCTCATAGCTCTGCTGGAGGTCATTCTGAATGCAGGTGAGCATCTGGTCAAAGGCCTGGTAAAAGCCCTCAGTATCGCCGTCCTTAATGGCCTTCTGCAATAGGGCGCGGACGTTTTCACGGTTTTTCATATCCATGGAAATCATGTATTCTCTCCTTTCGGCGCATCAAATCCGGCGAACAGCGCCATCACGCCGTTTTTCCCGCGGGGCTCCGGCTGGGGGAACTTGGGCGGGGCAGTGAGCTGCCGGAGCTGGGCAGCCAGACTCTTCTGGATGGTGATGCTCTGCTCCAGGGTGAGGTTGGCCCGCTGGAGGACCGCCGCTGCCCCCGACAGGTCAGCGTCGCTCTCAGCGTACCGGTCAGCCAGACCATACCGGAGACACTCCTCGGCGGTGAGCCAGGTCTCGGCGTCCATCATGGCAGTGAGGGCGGCCTCGTCCAGCTTCTCCCCCGCCTTCTCCAGGTAGGCCTGGCGGCCGGCGGCGTTGATGACGTCCAGGTCGGCAGCCGCCTTCCGCAGCTCGGCGGCGTTGCCAACCGCCCCCATCCACATGTTGTGGATCATCATGAGGGTGTTCCGGGGCATGACCACCTCGTCTCCCGCCATGGCGATCACCGAGGCGATGGAGCAGGCAAAGCCGTCCACATACACCGTCTTGCGGGCCGGGTGCCGTTTGAGCTGACTATAGGTGGCAGTCCCCTCAAAGACGGACCCGCCGTAGCTGTTGATATAGAGATTGATCTGTTTCACGTCAGGCCTGGCGGCCAGGGCGTCCCGGAAGGCGTTGGCACTGGTCTCGCTGCGGACGGCCTCCTCCCGCCACCAGTCGTAGCCGTCCCCCTCCACATCGCCGTAGATATAGAGGTCCAGGACGCCGGGGCCGGCGGCCTCCCGGAGCTCCCACATCCGTTCTCTCATGGGTTCTCTCCTTTCTGCATGCCCAACTGCCGGGCCACATCGTCCATGGTGGAGATATTCTTGGTGAGGAAGTGGGCGTCGGCCCAGGGCTCGTCCAGGGTGGGCTGGTTGGCGGCCCTGAGGATGTCGTTGATGGAGAAGGCGGCCGAGCCGACCAGCTTCTCCACATTGGCGGCGTTGGAGAACAGGTCGAAGTGGAGGATGCTGGCGCTGTCTACCCGGACAAAGTTCCCCGCCTGCCAGGCCGCGTACCCGTACCGCTTGCGGGTGATCTCCTCCTGGAGCTGGTCGCACAGGGGGTCGATACAGTTGGTGAGAAAGCGGCTGTTGGCGTCCTGGGTCCCCTCGATCTTCCCGTTGACCAGCACCGCCGGGATGAGAAAGCCCCGGGCGGTAAAGTCGAAAATGTCCTCGATGAGGGCCTTGATGTCCCGGGTATCGCCGGTTCCCGTCCCTCCCACCCGCTCGTAGGTGTAGCCGTCGAACTCCGGCAGGACGGCCCCATTGCTGTCCAGAAAGGGCTTGATCTGGGCGGCAATCATGGCCTGGAACCGCTCCGCCCAGCCGTCCTCTCCCGCCGCCATCTGGTCCACGTGGACCTTCCAGTGCTGCCCCCGGTCCCACTCGTAGTGCCGCATGGCCGCAGACACCAGCCTCCAATAGGACTGGTAGAGCCCCGCGATCACCGGCGCCATATGCTTGTGGTGGAGCTTCAGGTGAAGGACACCGTTTTCATAGAGCGGATAGGACCAGGTGTACGCCCCCACCCGGACACTCCGGTATTCCCGCTGCCGGCTGGGCCACTCCTCGGGCTCGTCCCAACCGTCGGCCACCACCAGGGCGTCCATACCGTCAGCCCGGGTGAGCGTGGGGACGATGAGGGCCTCGTTGTCCTGGTAGAGCCGGGCCACCAGCTTATGCCAGAAGGCGGTGGAGCTCTGGTTTACGTTGGGGGACAGGTTCCACAGGTAGTAGTCCCGCTCCCGGACCTCCTCACCCCCACGAAAGGTGCGGACCTCACAGCGGCCCATGGCGTTGGCCACCATGTTGACGCAGACCCAGAAGCACAGCTCCCGGACCTGGTACTCCTGGGCCGCCTCAAAGAGCTCCCGGCAGGTCACCTCCCGGGTGCTCACCCGCCCACCTTTGGGCTGGAGAAAGCGAAAAAAGCTCAGTGCCGTCTCGGTCACCTCCTCATAGTGGAATGGCCCCAATCGGCGGGACGGCTGTCGTCTGGCCGGTGCCCAGGGCCGCCTCCCCCACCATGGAGGCCACCAGGGCCATCCACGGGTCGGTCTTGCGGCTCTTGGCCTCGATCTTGGCATAAATGAAGTTGCCGGTGTCCACGCCCAGCTTTTTGGAGCTGCGCACCCGCTTGGTGTTGTTCACCGCCCAGCGGAGACAGGGGTTGTCCCCCCAGGCGAATAGCCCCCGGTCGAAGCACTCCTGGATCACCGGCTCCACCTGCATGATGTCGGAGGGCCGCACCAGCTTCACCCGGCTCTTGTCGTTGGCGTCAAAGCCGATCTTCTTAAAACTCTCGGACACCAGGGTCCAGCGGTAGTGGTCCATGCACAGCAGCTTCAGGTTGTATCGCTGCCCGGCCCGCCTGACGTAGTCGGCCAGCAGGTCCGGATGGATGGAGACGTCCTCCACCACCGTGCAGTGCCCCGCCTCCGCCCAGGCCTTCCAGGGGGCCTTTACCCTGGGCAGGGTCTTGGACTGGGCGCAGATCCAGGCGTGGTTGAGATCGAAGCGCTCTGAGCCACGGCGGAAATGGAGGTTGACGGCGGCCCAGTCGGAGAGCTCGGCGTAGTCCACCCCCACAACGCAGGTCCAGCCCCGCAGGTCCGGTAGAGGCCGATTGGTGGCCTTCACCTTCTCGTAGTCGGTGACAGAGATCTCCTTCTGCCCCGCCCGGAGGCCCATGCGCTTGGTGAGAAAATCGCCGTTCTGCTCCGGGTGCTCCAGCCAGTCCTTGTACTCGTCCTCGGTCTCCTGGAGAAGGGCGGGCCGGTAGGCCAGGGAGGGATTGGCCATGTACCAGTTGGCCGGGTCGTGGACCTGCTCCCGGCTCTGAAGGCAGCAGATAAAAGGCAGCATGCCGCCGTCCGGCTCCCCCTCGAAGAGGATGCGCCTGGCCTGGGCCAGCTTGTCATCCAGGGGGCCGTCGGAAACCTCGCCATTGGAGGTGAAGAAGCCGATTCGGGCGTCGGCCACCTTGCCCAGTCCGGTAATGAAAACCTTGATGTTGTCGTAGTTCTCGTAGGCGTGGACCTCGTTGAAGATGGTCTTGCCCGAACGCATGCCGTCCCGGCCCTTGGGGTTGTTGGTACGTCCCTTCATAACGCCCCGGTTCTTCCGGCCCTGGATGATCTCCTTGGTGTGGTAATAGTGCTTGTTCAGCTTGGCCTCGTACCTGGGCAGCTCCAGCACCTCCACCAGGTCCCGGGAGGGCTGGGTGGCCTGGTCCTCGTTCATGGCGCAGATGTCCACGTTGTAGTGGCTCACCGGGTTGTAGGGCGAGATGGAACACGCCGAGTCGAAGGCGATGTAGCCGTCCTTACCGGCGCCCCGCCCCACCATGCACAGCACGGTCTTCCAGCGGGGACGGCCCTGGGCGGTGTAGGTGCAGTTCCAGAGGGTGAAGAGAAATTTCTCCCAGGGAAAGAGAGCGAAGGGAAAGTACTTTTGAAGGCCCAGGTATTTCTCCAGGCGGCCAGTCTCCACCCGGAGATCCTCCGCCTCAAAGGCCCGGCGCACCAGGGCCACCAGGGCGTGCTGCTCCGGGCAGGCCCTGGGCTGACCCGACTCCACCAGCTCGATGTACTCCAGGACCTCCGCAGGCATCTCACAGCTCATCCTCGTCACCTCCCTGGGGGGAGGCGGCGCAGGCGTCCTCCTTCAGCCCCAGGGCGGTGAAGATGGCCAGCATCTGGCGGGACACCTGCACGCTCAGGGAGACGGAGCGGTTCTCCACCGGCATCTCCCGCTTGGCGTCCAGCACCGTGACGCCCCGGGCGGCGATGTCCGCCTCCAGCTTCTGGCGCTGGACCCAGAAATCCATGTACTCCTCCACCTTGTCGGTGTAGGCCCGATCCACCAGCCCCCTGGCCGTTAAATCGTCCAGCATGGACTGCCGGAGTGCCCGATAGTTCTTAGTCTGCCGCCAGTTCTTCCCGGCAGCGGCATTTGGTTTGCCCACGGTTTCCCTCCTTTCGGCCCGGGTCAGGCAGGGCGCGCGCATGCGCCCGAGCCTGCCGGAATTGTCTTGGACCCACCCGATCAGGCCGCTCCGACCTCTACCCCGTTTTTCTGACGGGGGGGTGTCAGTCCCATCGCTCAGGGGTGAGCGGCAGACACCGCTGCCTGAACTGCCGCTGGCTCTCCGGGTGGAGTTCCTCGTGGCATTTCTTGCAGACGCTGACCAGCTGCCGCTCTCCGGTATCCGGATCTGTGACGCTCAGGGCCAGGTCCGGCCGGTCCCGCAGGTGCTTGACGTGATGGACGATCTTAGCCGGACGGTACCGATGACGCCGCTGCCGGCAGAGCACACACTCCCGCTTATCCAGCCGGAGCACCTCCTCCCGGACGGCCTGCCACTCCGGCCAGTCGTAAAACCTGGCCTCCCGCCCCGCCTGGATCAGCCCCACCAGTTGGTGGAGCCTGGTGGCTGAGATCATGCCGCTCCCCCCATGGGCCGGGCCTTTGGCTTTCCGGCTCCCGGCTATCACCTCCGGAGAAACAAAAACACCTGAGCCGACAAGACCGCTCCGCGCGGATCATGTGGCACAGGCACTCTGGCACAGGCACTCGTCGATATTCACGATGTGTTCGTGGCCACAGCGTTTGCAGTAGACCTGCAAGCACTTGGCCCGGGTCTCAGGATAGATCCGAAGGACCCTCTGTTTCCCGCAGGACGGGCACATGAGCCATCCGTCCTTGATGACCAGTTTATCAGGCTTTTTGGTGGTTTGCAATGCCTTCCCCTCACTTTCTACATAGGGTGACGAATTATTAAGACTGGTTTCAAGCCGGAAAATGATTAAGCCGGCCGCCGTCGGCCTCTATTATATGTATACTGTCCCGGCTCCCGCTCCGGGAAAAGGAGGTACCGGGCGCCGATACAGTCGGCAAAGCCATAGGGGTTACGCTCGCTGAAGGTCTCGTAATCCACCGCCCCCGCCGGCGGCGCCAGGGTGACGCTGTCGCTTGGAATGTAAATATATTCCACTTGGTACTTCCTGAGGCTGCGGGACCCCCGCCAGGTCCGCTCTCCCGGCTTGGGCTTGCCGAACTCACGGGCCTCCTTGGTGAGGTACTTGGCCAGCTCCCGGTAGTAGTGGACGTCCAGGGGCTCGGCCCGGACATAGCCTCCCCCCTGCCAGAGGCTGCGGATCTCCTCCAGGTCCTCGGGCGAGGTGAAGTTGAGCACCACATGGTGGTGGAGCCGCCTGTCCTCCAGCTCCCCGTCGGCGTCCATCCAGTCATAGGTCCGCAGCTCGTGGAAGCCCTCGGTGTTGTAGAGGTAACGCAGCTCCTCTCCCCGTCTTCGCCGTACCGCCCGGTAGCGGCGGACAAACTTCTGGAAGACGCGGTCCGCGCCGTGCTTGTCTTTTGGAAGATGGGCGTCATCGTAGGTGAATACCAGCACCCAGTCCCGTGCCCCAAAGTTGGCCGCCAGGGTCAGCTCCAGCTCTCTCCAGGAGCATTTGAGGTTGTAAAACATCTGACCCGGCGAGGCAATACTATTAAGTTAGGACCAGTTAAGGGGCAAATCCGAAGATTTGCCCCTTAACTCATTTTTGAAGAGGTGCGGGAGCCGTTAAGTTTAGTCGTAAAATCTCCTGCTACTGTTCACAAAAAGTTAAAAAAACGCTTCTTGACAGACTTTGGGGTATCTGCTATGTTGAATATGGCCTTAGTAGCCCAGAATTTGACGAATGAATTAAAGAACAAGACAAGATAGTAATCAAGATAGTAATTGTATGTAGAAATAGCAATAATTAGTCAACATTTTTCCAAATGCGACGAGTTGCTATCAAATGATTGAGTGATATGCACCGCGCACAATAACGGCATGGTCCCGCCGGAGGGGCTGCCGTTGTTGTGCGCGGTTTTTTTGTTATTCTTGCAAGCTAATGTTGATTTACCGGCAAGCTGACGCAGACACGCTCAAGACGGCGGAGCACCGTAAGTCGGCAGCTTGAACATAAGCGCCGCAATAGTAAGGAGTATAAATTATTATGAAAACTTTTGCTATTAAATTTTTGAAGAAGTGCGGTCTTCTTCCCGCGGAGGAACAGCCTCTCGAGCTTCCCGTTCCTGTTATGAAGAATACTCTTGCTGTACACGAGGAAACGATGGTGGTCACTGGTGCAATTGTTTCCGAGTTGACTCAGACTTTCGGCGACAATAAGAACAGTGCAGAGAGTTACCAGATGGCCTTCATTTCCATCGAGGTCAGTTGCGATGGTATGTCTTGCAAGTTGTATGAACATGAGGATTTCATTCCGTGCACTGGTTACCAGCACCAACTTTGGCTGATGAATATTCGCAAAAGCATCTGCGAACCACTGGAGACGTTCATGACAAATGTCGCGCTGTGTGACGCAGGCGGAGGTCGACCATGACCCCCGGCGACATACTAGCCACCCTAGACGGCACAATCGAGGACATCGCCGCTAAGAACAGCGGGGACCGGGAATTTTCCCGGTCCCGCCGTCTCACACTCCCGGTCATGCTTCGTCTGCTCATCGGAGCCGAGGGCGGGTCCTTGGCCTCCGTCCTACGGGCCGCAGGCATCGAAGTGACCCCC
>DXCX01000125.1 GCA_019115785.1 Candidatus Intestinimonas merdavium
CGAAAAGCAGCGAGCCAAATTCAATATCATGTTCGCATTGGCGAATCTGCTTCTGGCTGACAGGCCCTGCCTGGCGGCTTGAAGTTGTGCGCTCTCGCGAAGAAATGCGCCGGGAAGCCTATGGTTTCCTGCATGATGGGTGATTCGACAGCGCTTGCCTCAGCAATTGTGCGGTGCTGCCCTAAAGGACAATTCGCCCTCCAAGTAGGTGGGGGCAGTATAGCATATCCCAGTCAAAAAGTCAACCGTCACAGCTCAGCCGTCAGGGCCTTAAGGACCCGGATGCGCTCACCCAGCAGCTCCCCGTCCCGGGCCAACGCCTCCTGGAAGAGCGCGATGTCCCCGTCTATGTGGTCGTTACCGGTACACACCGCCACCGTCATGGCATCCCCCTGGAGCCCCACCCGGTCAATGACTGGATTCTCCTTGTCATATCCGCCGGGATGCCGGTAGGACTCCTCCCGGAAGTAGAGCATGGCCCGACAGGTGAGGATGGCCAGGTCCAGTACCCGGTGGAGGGGCAGCTCCTCCGACTGCCGGGACCACTTCTCCCCGGTGTGCCGCCACACCTTGGCCGAAATGTCCACACGGCCCCGGTCATTCCACTGGGCCAGTCCCAGAGACAAGCCCTGTGAGTCACTCTCATAGGCCGTGCGGCCGTCGATATGGGCATAATCCTCGGCCACGATCACCGGCTTGTGCTTGAGGTTGGTGGGGATCTCCATCTCTCTTGCTTCCTTTCCTACCCGTCCCTGTTCCAGGCTATCAAATTACTAATTTACTAAATAACTAATTTAGTAAACTGAATTATACCATGTATGATCTGCCTCGTCAAGGGACAAACTGTGTCCAGCGGAAGGAGCGAGATCGTGATGGATATGACCAATCAAGAATATTGTGCCTATGTGGGCCGGATGGCCAAGCCCTCCCCCATCGCCAAAGATCTGGCCTGGGCCTTTTGTGTGGGCGGCCTCATCTGCACAGCAGGACAGTGGCTTCTGGGCTTCTATGTCCGCGCCGGCCTATCCCAGGACGCGGCTGGGTCCGCCGTCTCCATGACCCTCATCCTGGCCTCCGCCCTGCTCACCGGACTTGGCCGCTTTGACGACCTGGCCAAGCGAGCCGGCGCGGGGACCCTGGTGCCCATCACCGGCTTTGCCAACGCCATGGTCTCTCCCGCCCTGGAGTTCAAAAGCGAAGGCCTGATCACCGGAACCGGCACCCGTCTCTTCACTGTGGCCGGCCCGGTGCTGGCCTACGGTATCTCCGCCAGCGTGGTCTACGGCCTTATCCTGTGCCTGCTGACCTAGGTCCCCTCACCCGGTCCGGGTACGGCGGGCCCGGACCATGCAGGCAAAGTGGCGGTGCGGCGCGGACAGCCTCTTGTCCAAAATTTATTGAATTTTTCACAAAATACTCTTGACATTTTCCAAGGTATATTGTACTATATAGCCAGAAAGGATGAGGTGAGTCCGATGTACTGAATGGTACAGACAAGGTCCCCCTTCCCGGGTGTCGAACCTAGGCGGCACCCACCGCGTTGAAGATCCCCCCAAGCAAGAAAAAGTTTCCTGCGCAGCAAGTTCCCCAACAAAGCTCACTGAAGTGAGAATGCACACGGCAAACCTCAAGCGAAGTATCGCGAACGACGGAACCGCATGTGTCACAGTTTGTTCGAGCGGCGACTGCATGGCAAAGGTCTTTTTCCCAGCGTGTCGGATTTTGAGCGCGTTAAAAATCCGCAGAAAGTCAGAGGTATACAATTTGGTAGAAATTCAGAATCAGGTGTAGCCCCCCGGTCACGTTTGGATGGCCGGGGGGTTGTGTTTTGTTCTGATTGAAATACCTCCCCACATAAAGCAAAGGTGCCCGGACCGCTCAAGCAACGGTCCGGGCACTGTTTTTCATGGGTCTATGGCTGAGACGGCTATCTGGTCCGCTTCAGGAGTCCCCTCTTCCAGAGTGCAAGCCCTGCCCCCATCATCGCGGACCTCCGCCTCTCTCCCCCGCTCGCTCGTGGTGACGGCACTGTCCATCAACCGAAGCAGCTCCAGCGCACTCCGAAACGGCTGGGTTTTCTTACCGTCCAGCCAGGTGACCGTCCCCTGCCATGTGGCGTTCTCCCTGCTGAGAATCTGGACCACAAAGGCCCTGCGTCCCTCCGTTATCTGTTTCATATCAGGTCAATGGCCTCCTTCCCCATGTTTGATGTTACTATTCTATACCACGCCGGTCACATCTCGGTCACATTTTGCGCATTGCACAGTATCTCCCATTCCCTTTTTAAGAAACATCATATTTTTCACAATTCCTATTGCATTTCTCTCAATCTTATTGTATAATATGGTCAGAAAGGATGAGGTGAGTCCGATGTACTGAATGGTACAGGCAAGGTCCCCTATCCGGGTGTCGAACCTAGGCGGCGCCCACCGCGTTGAAGATCCTCCGGGTAAGAAAAGATCTCCCGCACAGCAAGCTCCACCACAGGGTTCACTGAAGTGAGCATGCACACGGCAAACCTCAAGCGAAGTATCGCGAACGACGGAACCGCATGTGTCATAACTTGTTTGCGTGGCAACGGTACGGTAAAGTTCTTTTCTCCAGTGCGTTGGATTTTGAGCGCGTAAAAAATCCGTAGAAAGTAAGAGGTATACAATTTGGTAGAAATTCAGAATCAGGCGTAGCCCCCCGGTCATGTTTGGATGGCCGGGGGGTTGTGTTTTGTTCTGAGCCAAATATCTCCCAAAAGCGCAGAGACGCCCGGACCACCGTTTCAGAGGTCCGGGCGTCTTTTTCTCCATCGGCCTCCCTCTAAAGAAGTGCGGCCCGCAGCTGCTGCGTCTCCTCCAGGAGCCCCGCCATCTCTTCTGTGAGGATGCTCCCCACCTCACCCTTCATGGTGCGGACAGCGCGGTCCAACGCATCCTCATAGCCCTGATAGTAGTGGAGATAGTGCTGGAGCCGCAGGGCGGTATGTACCAGCATGGCGCTCAAAGGGGCCTCTCCGTCCATATCCTGGGGCCAGCCAGAGCCGTCGGCATTTCTATGGTGCCAGAGCGCAATCTCCGCCCCGTACCGGAGCAGCGGCAAGTCCCCCTCCACCGCAAGGAGCTCATGGCCCAGAATGGTATGCCGGGGGTCGCCCTCCTCCCGGTGGTCCTCGGGGTCGGGCAGTCCCAACATGCCGATGTCGCAGAAGGGCGCCGCCATACCGATGAGGGCAGCGTCGTCCTCTGTCAGCGGCCCCTCGGGGTGACGCGCCACATACCCCCGGGCCAGACAGGTGGTGAGGACCCCGAGCTGGCGGCAGCGGTCCAACGCCAAAGCAGGCCGGAACCGGCACAGCCCCTCCAATTTCCGGAACCACAGCCGGGCCAGCTCTTCCGACTCCTCCATCGTCAATTCCGTGGGCAGAAGGGTGCGCCGCGGCTCATGGCCTGGGTGCAGTCCTGGACGGGCGGTATGAAGGGAGAAGGGGGCCCCGGCGGCGCGCCCCATGGCCCGCTCCACCGCGTCGCGGCGGTCGGTCTCCCCCAGAAAGGCCAGGGTGAGGTGGATGTTCTCCCACGGGACCACTCTGCCCCGCCGGCAGAGCCCCCGCAGCTCCTCTCCCCGCCGTTCCAGGTCCCGCCGAAGTCCCTCCGGCGGCACCAGCGCCACAAACAGACGCACACCTTCTCCCTCCCTGCCGTATGTGGTTCAGCTCTCCATGTGCCGGCCCAAAAAAGCCGCCACCGTCTGCACCAGCTTGTATTCCGCATCCCCGGTGGGATTGCCCTCCTGAGAGACGAACAGTACGCTGCCCAGTACATCCCCCTCGGCCAGAATGGGCGCCGCCACATCCAGCCGGTATTTGTCATTTTCCTCACAGGCGGGCAGCAGGCCCTCTCCTGCCTGGTGTTGGTAAACCTGCCGGCCCTCCATGATGCTCTCCAGCTCGGCGGAGATCCGCTTGTCGGTCAGCTCCCTCCGGGCGGCCCCCGCCACGGCAATACAGGTATCCCGGTCTGTGATGACCGCCACCCGGCCCGTAGCCTTGTTGAGGCTCTCACAGAGCTGGACCGCAAAATCGCTCAGCCCCCCCATGAGAGAATACTTTTTAAAAATGACGCCGCCGTCCCTATCCGTATAGATCTCCAGCGGGTCGCCCTCCCGGATGCGCATGGTGCGGCGGATCTCCTTAGGGATGACCACCCGCCCCAGGTCGTCCTAATGTGTCAAGTAAAACATAAAATTTTTGGTGCGCTGCACCGCTACTTCC
>DXCX01000126.1 GCA_019115785.1 Candidatus Intestinimonas merdavium
CCCACCAGATCCAGGGGATCGCTGTCGCCGCCCTGCTGGACCTCATAGGACTGGTTGACACCCATGGCGATGTCGGGGGACTGCTCGTCGATGGCGGTCATAACGGCGCAGGAGCGGTAATCAAAGCCATAGGCGGGATCGGTGTAGCCGATGCGCTCCACGGTGCGGCGGACGATGTAGGGGATGTCGGTATAGTGGCTGGTGGTGATCTCACCCATGACCACCACCATGCCGGTGGTGGTAAAGGTCTCGCAGGCCACATGGGCATGGGGGTCGCTGGCCAGGATGTCGTCCAGAACGGCGTCGGAGATCTGGTCGCAGACCTTGTCGGGGTGTCCCTCGGTAACGGACTCGGAGGTAAATACACGGTGGCTCATAGCACATTTCCTTTCTTTTTTGTTCTCAGGCGGAAAAGGGCAACAAAAAAGCGCTCCTTCTGGCGGAGCGCACGAGATCTTACCCTCATCTTTACGAACACTGCCGCCGGATTTGGCACCTTGCAGTCTCCCGCAGGTTGCCGGGCTTCATCGGGCCGTTCCCTCCGCCACTCTTGATAAGGTTATGGAGTTGTACCCCTATTATAACATCTCTATGGGCGTTGTCAAGCCCATAGAATGGCCTCCCCGATGAAAACTGGAAAATTCACAATTTTCTTATAGACTTCCCTCTCAAAAGAGGGTAAAATACTTTCTACACGAATTCATCACATTTGAAGGAGGCTCCCTATGCGCTCCGTGGACAGCTGGCTGGACCGCTTCGCGTACCGGCACCCTAAATTCGGCATCCCCAATCTGATGTACTTCATCATCGCCGGCACCGTAGCGGTCTTTCTTCTGGACCAGTTCAGCAGCGGAACCTTTTCCCTTCTGCTGGACTTCTATCCCGTCGCCATTTTTCATGGGCAGATCTGGCGGCTCATCACCTTTATCTTCGTCCCCCAGTCGGACCGGATTTTCTGGTTTATCATCTCTATGTTCTTCTACGCCTTTTTAGGGCCCTTCATGGAGCGGGAGTGGGGCGCCGCCAAGTTCACCCTCTTCTATGCCTGCGGTATCGTGCTCAGCGTTCTGTTCGGCCTGCTCTCCTATCTGCTCACCCGCACCATGCTGCCCACCGCCTCCATGTACTACGTGAACCTCTCCCTCTTCCTGGCCTTCGCCACCCTCTACCCCGACGCCGAAATGCGCTTTTATTTTGTCATCCCTGTCCGGGCCAAGTGGCTGGCCCTCTTCTACGTCTTCCTTATGTTGTGGGACATCATCCAAACCCCCACCATGTACCTATTCCTGCTCCTGCCCATGCGTCTTCCCTCCATCCTGGCCTCTCTGGTCAACTACGTCCTCTTTTTCTGGAGCTACCTCACCCCTTATTTCCGCCGCTTCCGGCACCAGAGCTCCCGGCAGACCATCAACTTCAAAAAGGCCGCCCGGGACGTCAAAAAGGAAAAGGGCTACCTCCACAAGTGCGCTGTCTGCGGCATCACTGACGCCGACGACCCCAACATGGAATTCCGCTACTGCTCCAAGTGCAACGGCTACTACTGCTACTGCATGAACCACATCAACAACCACGTCCACATCCAATGAGCATCTGAGAGGAGGTCTGACTCATGACGGAACGGGAACTGGTGGACCGCGCCTTTGCCATGCTGGAGCGCTCCTACGCGCCCTACTCCCACTTTCCCGTGGGCGCCGCCCTGGAGTGCGCCGACGGGACCGTCTTCACCGGCTGCAACGTGGAAAACGCCGCCTACGGCTCCACCATCTGCGCCGAGCGCACCGCCGTGGTGAAGGCGGTCAGCGAGGGACACCGGGACGACTTTGTCCGCATCGCCATCGTGGGGCGGTCGGAGGACTATTGCTGGCCCTGCGGCTCCTGCCGGCAGGTTCTCTTTGAGTTCGCTCCCGACCTGGAGTGCCTCATCGCCCGGGGCGATGGCGACTATGTGAAGCTCCCCCTTCGGGAACTGCTCTCCCACGGCTTCGGCCCCAAAGCCCTGCTGTAAGCCAGATTTTTTTATGATTGCATAAAACCTCCCCATTTTGGTCATCCTAAGCCCCGGATACCAAAATGAGGAGGTTTTTTCCGTGATCGTGGATAAGATCGCCCTGATCCTGGCCATCGTCGGCGGGCTCAACTGGGGCAGCATCGGTATCTTCGGCTTAGACCTGGTGGCCTTTTTTTTCGGCGGCTCTGGCAGCGCCATCAGCCGGGTGGTCTACACCCTGGTGGGTCTGGCCGCCGTGTGGTGCATCTCTCTCCTGTTCCGGGACACCACCACCGCCGGAGAGCGGACCTAAAGAAGACCGCCGTCCATTCCTCTCGGTGTGGACGGCGGTCTTTGTCTGTCTACTCCACCCTGCGGGCCAGGAGCCAGATGCTCACCGGCAGGCCCGCCAGAATACAGCCCAGCCCCAAAAGTCCCAAGGGCGCCACCTGGAGGAGGAACCCGCCCAGGATACAGGCGGCCAATACGCTCCCCACCGCCCCGGAGAGAGTGGCCCGGTGGCGGTTTTTATCGCTTTTGCACAGCAGGGTCACGGTGAGGGAGAGTACATAGACCCCCACCCCCGCCGCCGCTGAGAGGATCTTAGCCCGCTCCACCGGGTCCACACCCCCCAGGGGCTCGTCCAGCAGGTAGAGGTCGGCGTCCCGGGCCAGGAGCAGCCCCAGGTCCAGCCGCTCGGCCTGGCCCTTGGAGAGCCGGGACACCAGCTCCCGCTCCGGGAGACTGCCCGACACCGCTTGAAACCGGTCCAGGTCCAAGTCGGGGAAGAGGTCCCGATACCACCGGATGGCCCGACGCACCGTCAGGTCATGGGGCAGCTGGGTCTGATCGGCCATATAGGCCACCCTGGGCCGTTCCCGGCGGCCGATGGGCCTTCCGTGGAGGAGGATCTCGCCCCCGTCGGGCCGAAGCAGCCCGGCGATGGTCCGCAGCAGGGTGGACTTCCCCGCCCCGTTGGGGCCCAGGAGTCCGGTGATGTGTCCCGGGGCCAGGGAGAAGTGACAGGCCCCCAGCACGATCTGGCCGTCCAGGCTTTTAGAGAGCCCGTTGACCTCCAGCAGACTGTCCACCGCCGTCCCCCTCCTCTCCGCCCAGCCGCTCGGCCGCCTCCAGCCGGGAAAAGCCCAGCCCCGCCATGCCCTTGAGATAGCTCTCCACCAGGGCCCGGGCCATCTCCTCCCGGAGGGCGGAGAGCCGTTCCCAGTTTCCGGTGACGAAGGACCCCACCCCCCGCCGTGTCTCCAGCAGCCCCTCTCGCTCCAGCTCGGAACACACCCGCTGCATGGTGTTGAGGTTGATGCCGTACCGGGCGGCCAGCACCCGCACCGAGTCCACCCGGCTCCCCGCCGGCAGACCCCCCGTCACCATCTCCCGCTTCATGTCCTCCATCACCTGGAGGTAGATGGGCACGCTGTTGCTGAACTGCATGGCGCTCCCCTCCCTGTGTTCTAGTGTTCTATATTCATAATACACTAGGACAGAAAATTGTCAAGAAAAAAATGCTTGACAGGGACCCCCCCGGGGGGTATTATAAGGACACCCCCCACCCCCGGGGGGTGTATTTGAACCATTTGATATGTGGGAGGGACCGGCCATGATGGCAGATCAGAAGACGGTGCTCCGGCTCCTGAAGACGGCCCGGGGACAGATAGACGGCATTCTCAAAATGGTGGAGGAGGACCGGTACTGCATCGACATCTCCACCCAGGTCATGGCCGCCGAGGCCATGCTCAATCGCGCCAACAAGGAGATCCTCACCGCCCACCTCAAGCACTGCGTCAACACCGCCCATACCCAGACCGAGCGGGAGGAGAAGATCGACGAGCTGGTGGATATGCTGGGCAAGATTTTGAAGTGACCCTCTCTTCTTTTTCTTGAAAGAAAAAGAAGCAAAAAGAACTTTGGGCTTTGGCCCTGTTCCGATATGCAGACTTTTTCTTCTTTTTACAGTTTTCAAATTGAAAGCGTGGTGACCCCAATGAAGCAAAAATTTACCGTGACAGGCATGACCTGTTCGGCCTGCTCCGCCCACGTGGACAAGGCGGTGCGGAAGCTGGAGGGCGTCAGCGAGGTCAACGTCAACCTGCTGGGCGGCTCCATGACGGTGGAGTACGACCCCGCCGCCGAGACCCCGGAGGCCATCATGGCCGCTGTGGACGCCGCCGGATACGGCTGCGCCCTCCCCCAGGCCGCCGCCGGCAAGTCCGACGCCCGGGTGGACGCCCGGGCCGAGGCCGCAAAGCAGATGGAGGAGGAGCTCTCCGGCATGAAGCGCCGGTTTCTGGTGTCCCTGTGCTTCCTCATCCCCCTCTTCTACATCGCCATGGGCCACATGATGGGCTGGCCCCTCCCCGCCTTCTTCCACGACAGCCGGAACGCCCTGGCCTTCGCCTTTCTCCAGTTCCTGCTGGTGCTGCCCATCATGTATATCAACGACAAGTACTACCGGGTGGGCTTCAAGACCCTTCTCCACGGCGCCCCCAACATGGACTCCCTCATCGCCGTGGGCTCCGCTGCCGCCGTGGTCTACGGCGTGGCCGCCATCTTCCAGATCGGCTATGGCCTGGGCCACGGGGACATGGAGCGGGTGGAGCACTGGGCCATGGACCTCTACTTTGAGTCGGCCGGCATGATCCTCACCCTCATCACCCTGGGCAAGTTCCTGGAGACCCGCTCCAAGGGCAAGACCAGCCAGGCCATCAGCCGCCTCATGGACCTGGCCCCCAAGACGGCCACCGTCCTCCGGGACGGGGCCGAGGTGGAGGTGCCGGTGGAGGAGGTGGCGGTGGGCGACCTCATCCGGGTGCGTCCCGGCGCCTCCATCCCCGTGGACGGCGTGGTCACCGAGGGGTCCTCCGCCGTGGATGAGTCCGCTCTCACCGGCGAGTCCATCCCCGTGGAGAAGGGGCCCGGGGACAAGGTGGCCGCCGCCGCCATCAACAAATCCGGCTCCTTCACCTTCCGGGCCACCCGGGTGGGGGACGACACCACCCTGGCCCAGATGATCGCCCTGGTGGACGAGGCGGCCTCCTCCAAGGCCCCCATCGCCAAGCTGGCGGACAAGGTGGCCGGGGTCTTCGTCCCTGTGGTCATGACCATAGCCGCCGTCACCGCCGTGGTGTGGCTGCTGGTCACTGGAGGAGACATCACCCGGGCCCTCACCGCCGGGGTGGCGGTGCTGGTGATCTCCTGTCCCTGTGCCCTGGGCCTGGCCACCCCTGTGGCCATCATGGTGGGCACCGGCAAGGGCGCGGAGAACGGCATCCTCATCAAGTCCGCCGAGGCCCTGGAGAGCCTGCACACCGTGAGCACAGTGGTGCTGGACAAGACGGGCACCGTCA
>DXCX01000127.1 GCA_019115785.1 Candidatus Intestinimonas merdavium
GGCAGGCTTCCACACGTCGGCTCCATTCCACCAACCGGTGTTGTTGATTGGCTCTCTGTAAACTGTCCATTTGTTCCATGCCTGCACCTCACTATCTCAGAGTCTTGAATACTCTCTGGTACTACCTTGTATTATTTCAGACTCTTATAGTTTGGCAGAGGCATTCTTCCCTGACAAGTCGCCGACTGTTTTTACGCTTACGGTCTGTTGGGCGACCTGAGAGGGTATAGACAAAAAATCCCCCCGGAAGATAGCTCCGCCGGGGGGATTATGGTCACTGATCATTTTGATCCTGGGGCCGCTGGGGTTCCTCCGCCGGGAGATCGGTCTGGGGAGGTGTGGAATCATCGGCATCGGTAGACGGGCTCTGTCCGGCCCCCTGATCCTGGCTGCCGTCAAAGATGTGGATCTTCTTGGCGGGAGGTTCCACATCGCCGTCCAGGGCCGGGGAGGCCGTTTTGGTATCCCTGGTGGAGGCGTAGGCATCCTCTACCAGAGCGGGGTCCCGGCCCTCGATGATGGCCACCATCTCACCGCCGGTGATGGTCTCCTTCTCCAGAAGGTACTTGACTACCTTGTGCATATCCTCCAGGTTGTCCCGAATGAGGGAGACTGCGTCCTGATAGCACTTGGTCAGGATGGCCTGGACCTCCCGGTCCATGGCAGCGGCGGTATCCTGAGCGCAGTCCAGGCCGTAGCCGCCGTCCAAATACTGGTTCCGTACCGAGCCCAGCGCCATCATGCCGAAGGCGTCGCTCATGCCGTACATGGCTACCATATTCCGGGCGATATTGGTGGCCTCATGAATATCCTGGGAGGCGCCGTTGGTCATGGTATTGAGCACCACCTCTTCGGCGGCCCGGCCGCCCATGGAGACCGTAATCTTGGCCATGAGCTCATCCTTGGTGCGCAGGTTGGTTTTGTCCTCCTCAGGCATCAGCAGGGTGTAGCCAAGAGAGCCTTCGGTATGGGGAACAATGGTAATCTTCTGCACGGGCTCGGCATTCTTCTGCTTATAGGCCACCATGGCATGGCCTACCTCGTGATAGGCCACCAATTTTTTCTCAAACTCAGTGAGAACGGAGTTTTTCTTCTCACTGCCGGCGATCACAAACTCAAAAGAGGCCAGCAGGTCCTCCTGGTTGACCGCCTTCCGGCCCATACGGACCGCACGGAGGGCGGCTTCGTTGACCAGGTTGGCCAGATCGGCGCCCACGGTGCCCGCGGTGGCCAGGGCGATTTTCTTGAGGTCCACATCCTCGGCCAGTTTGATCTTCCGGGTGTGGACGTGGAGGGTGGCCAGTCGGCCGGCCAGGTTGGGCCGGTCAATGGTAATGCGCCGGTCAAAGCGGCCGGGACGGAGGAGGGCCTTGTCCAGCACCTCAGGGCGGTTGGTGGCGCCCAGGACGATAACGCCCTTGCTGGGGTCAAAGCCGTCCAGCTCCGCCAGCAGCTGGTTGAGGGTCTGTTCCCGCTCATCGTTGCCGCCCAAGCGGTTGTCACGGGACTTGCCAATGGTATCGATCTCGTCGATGAAGATGATGCAGGGGGCCATTTTACTGGCCTCCTTGAAGAGGTCGCGGACCCGGGCGGCGCCCATGCCCACAAACATCTCCACAAAGTCGGAGCCGGAGATGGAGAAGAAGGGAACGTTGGCCTCACCGGCCACAGCCTTGGCCAGCAGGGTCTTGCCGGTGCCCGGCGGACCCACCAGCAGGGCGCCCTTGGGGAGCTTTGCGCCGATCTCGGTGTATTTTTGCGGATTATGCAGGATGTCAATGATCTCCTGCATGGACTCCTTGGCCTCATCCTGACCGGCTACATCCATAAAGGTGACGCCGGTGGACTTCTCCACATAGACCTTGGCGTTGGACTTTCCCAGGCCGCCCAGGCCGCCGCCCATCTTGCTGGACATGCCCCGGAAAAGGAAGGAGAAGAGAACCACCATGATGACCACGGGAAGAACGTAGGAGATGAGGAGGGTGATGACGGGGGAGAGCTGCTCAATGTAGGGGGGACCGTAGATGACGTCGTTTTCCTCCATGATGGAGATAAGACGGGACATCTCAGTGTCGCTGGTAATGGGGGCACAGTAGTAGGAGGGGCCCTCCTTGAGCATTTGCTTCCACTCGTTGGAGCCGGTCTCGGGGAGTTGGGTACCAGCGACGTCCGACGTGGCGGGGGAGGTAATGCCGGAGGTGCCGCCGGTGAGTCCTTCCAGGCCCTCCAGTCCGGGAATGGGGGTGACAGTGGCGTCGGCGTCTGGACGGGCAGCGGGGGTCTGGGATTGGTCGGCCTGCGTGGAGTCTGGTCGGGGATAAATGGTGTACTTGTTGGACTCCATGACCACCCAGGCCACCTCGTTATTCTCTACCATCTCCACAAACTGGGAATACTCGATCTGTGTGGAACGGGAGGTGGAGATGGAGGAGGTAAAGTAGTTGATCACAAGAGTGATGATGAGAGCCCAGATGATGATGTAGACGATCCCCATCATATTCTTGTTTCCACCAGAGCCTCCAGAGCCCTTTCTGTTGTTTTGATCCAAGGCGTGTCCTCCTTTTTTGGAACAGTTCGCCTGCTATTTGCCAGATAACAAGTTACCCTAAATATAGCACACTATACATTAAAACACAAGAAAGGGGGCGGTAAACTTTCTGTGAATGGGTTGCCCCATTGCTTATCAGGCTACACAACCGAACATTAGCATCATTCTGCGGGCAGTTTCCATCCGATGACGCCCGCTTTTTCTTATCCTGAACGGTGTGTAAATTCTTCTTTTTCTCCCGGGTGAAGTATGATATACTGAAAGCTGATTGAACAGAAAGGCAGGACAAGTCCCATGAGAGAAAAACGGACCTCCCGGCCCGAGCCAATGGCCGAGGCCGACGGCATGATCGAGGGCCGCAATGCGGTCATTGAGGCGTTAAGGGCGGGAACCCCCATCGACAAAATCTATATCGCCAAGGGGGAGACCGACGCCGCACTTGGCCACATCGCCTCCACGGCCCGGGGCAAGGGCGTAGTGGTAGTGGAGTGTGACCGGCGTAAGCTGGATGCGATGAGCCAGACCCATGCCCACCAGGGGGTCATCGCCCAGGCTGCCGTCCGGGAGTACGCCACCGTGGACGACATCCTGAACGCTGCCCGGCAAAAAGGGGAGCCACCTCTCATCGTGGTGTGTGATGAGCTCTCCGACCCCCATAACCTGGGGGCGGTCATTCGTACCGCCGAGTGTGCGGGGGCCCATGGCGTCATCATTCCCAAGCGCCGGTCAGCCGGACTTACCGCCACTGTGGCCAAAACCTCGGCGGGGGCAGTGTCCCATGTGCCGGTGGCCCGGGTACCCAACCTCACGGCCCTCCTGAAAGAACTCAAGGAGGAGGGGGTTTGGATTTTTGGTACTGCCGCCGACGGGAACACCACCCTCTATGATGCCGATTTAAAAGGTCCCGCCGCCATCGTCATTGGGTCGGAGGGAAACGGTATGGGGCGGCTGGTGGCCGAGCAGTGCGATTTTAAGGTCAGCATTCCCATGAAGGGTAAGCTCAACTCCCTCAACGCCTCCGCGGCGGCGGCCATCCTGCTCTATGAGGCCGTCCGTCAGCGGCTGGGATAACCATATAGAGACAAAGGAAGGCCGGTATGGCAAAGGACGATGAAAAAAAGGATAACGGCTTTACGCTCGAGGAGATCCTGGCTGAGTATGGCGTGGATGTGAGCCGGTGGGAGGGAGAAGAACCTCCGGCGGCCAAGGGGGCCGTCTCTGGTCCCGATCTGCCCTGGCCGGAGGCCAAACGGACCCCGCCGCCCAAGAATGTGGTGATCTTCCCCGGTACGGCGGCGGAGCCAAAAGAAGAGGGGGGGGGAGAAGCCTCCGACGAGTCCGACAGCGATGGCGCCGGCGAATCCAGCGGCCAAGAGTCAGACGCAGAGGAGGAGGCGCCGCCTCCAAAGCCCCGCAAGGCACCAGTGACGGACAAGGTTCTGGAGTTTCCTGAAGATGATACGCCTCCCCTCCAGGCGGGGCTGCGCCACCTGAAAGAGAAGGCCGACGCCTTTTCCGAGCAGATGTTTGCCGAAGAGGGCACCGAGGTCTCGGAGGAGACCATCCGCTTTCAGAAGCTCATCCCTGGTGTGGATGAAGAGGAGCGGAGAGAAAAGGAGAACCCACCCGCCAGGGAGCGCAAGCCTCGAAAGCCTCCTGCGCCGCCCCCCGATCTTCCACCGGGAGATCTGGCCAGCAGGTACGGAAGAGGGCTTGGCCTGCTTCGGCTGCGGTCTGTGCTGGTGGCTCTGCTGAGCATTCCCCTCCTGTACCTGGCCTTTGCCGGTTTTTTCGGTCTGTTTCTGCCCGAGACCCTGATGGGATCTTTCCAGCTTCGGGTATTGTGTTCCGGCGGACTGCTGGCGGTGGCCATGGTGTTGGGCTTGGACGTGCTGCTGCGGGGCCTGTTGGACCTTTTTTTCCTGCGCCCCGGCGGCGCCACCGCCTCCTGCTTTGCCTGCGCCTTCACACTGTGGGACGCCTTTACCCAGCTCACCTGGATGCCGGAGCGGACCACCATACCCTACTGCGCCGCCTGCTGTGTGGGACTCTTCTGTACCATGTGGGGTACCTATGCCAAGCGGCAGGGGCTGCGTCTCTCCTGCCGAACGGCGGCGGCTGCCTCGGAGCCCTATCTGGTGACCCTGGACCGCAAGAGCTGGAATGGAAAGGATGCTTATGCCAAGTGGTCTGGTCCGGCTTACGGCTTTGGCAGTCAGGTCCAGGAGCCTGATGGAACCGAGCGGGCCCTGCGGGTCTCAGTACCTCTGTTGCTGCTGGGGAGCCTGTTGTGCTCCCTCATTGCTTCTGTGGGACAAGATGCTATAGAGCGGCTGCCCTGGTGTCTCTCCGCCACCACCACCGCCACGGCCAGCTTTTCCGCCCTGCTGTGCTTTTCCCGGCCCTATCGGGCGCTCTCCCGGAGGCTGGCCTCCAGTGGGGCCGCGCTCCCAGGATGGTCTGGAGCCCAGCGGGCGGGGAGCGCTATCCTTCTCACGGATACCGACCTCTTTCCCCCGGGAGAGGTCTCCCTGAACGGCATCAAGATTTTTGGGGATTACTCTGTGGAAAAGGTGGTGGCGGTATGCGCCACCCTCATCAAAGAGAGCGGATCAGGCTTGGACAAGATCTTCCACGACCTTCTCCGGACCCAGGGCGCGGTCTACCGCCGCTGCTCCGGCTTTACCCGTCACGAGGGGGGCGGACTTTCCGCCGACATTCGCGGGGAACGGATCCTGGTGGGCTCCGCCTCGTTTATGACCTTGATGGAGGTACCCCTCCCCCAAGGGCTAAACGTCCGCAGCGCCGTATTCTGTGCCATTGAGGGAGATTTGGCCGGTATTTTTGCCCTCAACTACGCCATGCACCCTACCATTCCTCCCGCCATCACCGCCCTGGTGAACAACCGGGTCTCCCCGGTGCTGTGTACCCGGGATTTTAACCTTATCCCCGCCATGCTGCGGCAGAAGTTCAAGCTCCCGGTGGAGAAGATGGACTTTCCCGCTGTAGACCGGCGTACCGAGCTCTCCGATCCCGCCGCCCTCCACAATGCCGGGCTCACCGCTGTGCTGTGCCGGGAGGGGCTGGCCCCCTTCTCTGAGGCGGTGGTGGGGGCCAAGCGCCTGCGTCTGGCCGTCCTTATGACCACAACTCTTTCCGTTCTGGGTTCGGTCATTGGGCTGCTGTTGGCCTTTTATCTCACCTTTATCGGCGCCTGGTCCTCCCTGACCAGCGCCCAGATGACCATTTTCCTCCTGGCCTGGACCGTCCCCACCCTCCTCATCTCCGGCTGGGTGGAGCGGTACTGATTTCAAAGCGTCCACTGAACGGGATCGGCGGTACCAAAGGGAAGCGGATTAAGCGCCGTCAGGCAGCCACAGTTTCCACACCGTGTGAAAAAAGGAGCGTCCCCACAGGGGGCGCTCCTTTTCTTGTGTCTGTGCGCTGCCGTCAGGCGGCGGCGGGAAAGAGATCCTCGTAGGCCTGATACTCACTCAGCCCAAGGTCCGCCCGAATCTGGTCCCGGAAAGAAACCAGCTCCGGGTAGTCATAGAAAAAGTCCAGCTTCTGGGTCCACACGGCTTGGTCTGCCAGGGGGTCCCGGGGCCAGAGGACAAAAAAGGTAAAAGCCTCGCAGATGTCCTCGGAGGGGTCCGTAGAGGCATAGGCGGTGACAAAGTCGTCATAGTGCCGCAGGAAGAAGTTGTAGGTATCGGTACAGGACAGGCAATCGTCGATATAGCCGGTCCAGTAGGCCTGGTAAAAGTCGTCGATGTAGGAGCCCTGATGGGAGACCATTCCCCACTCATTGTAGGTGTCGGTGGTCTGGGTGGAGGTGTAGGTCACCTGACTGCTGTTGAGAGTCAGATAGTGGCAGTACTCATGAAGAATGGTTTCCACAAAGTAGCGCTTGTCCCCCGAGTCGGCAGGGTCTACCGCGATCTCCCAGGTGTTTCCGGTGTCATCCAGCTGCCAAACCCAGGCCACCGTCTCCTCTGGACCGTCGGTGAAGAAGGTGAGACGCTTGAAGTCCGCGAATGCCCCCTCGGGAAGGAGCTCGGTCATATCCCGCCAGAGGAGCATCAGCTCCTCTTCCGTCCAGCCCTCAAGCTGTCCCGCCGTATCCGGATCGGCGATGAGAGTGCCATCCTCACTGATATTGTAGGAGATCAGGGTGGTCTCCTCCGGATTGGTATAGCCGAAGCCGGCGGCGTCACCGTCCAGGTACTTGATGGTGTACTGGTCGTAGAGATCAGAGAGCTCTTGCAGGAGGGACTCCTCACGGGGCCGATAGGCCCACTGGCCGGCGGAGAGTCGGGCTTCCCGAATGGGACGGATCTGGAGCCAGAGGTTCATGGCGGCCTGCCGCTCCTCCTCAGTGATATGTTTGGACAGCAGGCCCAGCTGGGCATCCAACTCAGCCTGTGCCTCCGGGGAGGGGGGCTCTGCCGGGGCGGCAGAGGGCGTGGGGGTGGTGGCCGCTGTGCCGCCGCAGCTGGTGAGCGTGCTCAGGAGCAGCAAGCCCGCGACGGCCCGAGCGGCAAATTTGGAGAAAGGGAGACTCACAGATCGGTGTCCTCCTCTTTTTTTGTGCAGATGATGTTGAGCTCCTCCAGCTGCTTGGGCTCCACAAAGGAGGGGGCGCCCATCATCAGGTCCTGGGCGTTCTTGTTCATGGGGAAGGGGATGATTTCCCGGATGGAGTCCTCACCGGCCAGCAGCATCACCATGCGGTCCACACCGGGGGCAATGCCTGCGTGGGGGGGAGCGCCATAGGTGAAGGCGTTGTACATGGCGGGGAACTTGCTCTTCACGTCGTCCTCGCCCAGACGCACCAGCTGGAAGGCCTCCAGCATGATCTCGGGGTCGTGGTTCCGCAC
>DXCX01000128.1 GCA_019115785.1 Candidatus Intestinimonas merdavium
CACCTCCTATATCAAACTGGTGGCCGACCCCACCAACCAGCTCCCCGAGATCACCTACTGGCTCATTGGCTCCCTCTCGGCCACCCGGACCGCCGACGTACGCTACGCCCTCCTGCCCATGGCCCTGGGGCTCGTCCCCCTCTTTCTGCTGCGCTGGCGGGTCAATCTGCTCACCCTGGGGGATGAGGAGGCCAGGACCATGGGGGTCCACACCAACCGGCTGCGGCTGGCGCTGGCCCTGTGCGCCACGTTGGTCACCGCCGCCTCCATCTCGGTGTCCGGCATGATCGGCTGGGTGGGGCTGGTGGTCCCCCACCTGGGCCGGCGGCTGGTGGGCAACGACTACCGCGCCCTCCTGCCCGCCTCCATGCTCTTCGGGGCCGTCTTCCTCCTGGCGGTGGACAACGTGTCCCGGAACCTGCTGGCCACCGAGATCCCCATCGGCATCCTCACCGCCTTTATCGGCGCCCCCTTCTTCCTCTATCTCATGCTGCGGAAGGGAGGGCTCCGGTGATGCTGGACATCCGTGACCTGCGCTTTTCCTACACCTCCCGCCCCGTCCTCCAGGGGGTGGACCTCCGGCTGGAGCCGGGGGAGCTGGTCTTTCTCCTGGGGGCCAACGGGGCGGGCAAGTCCACCCTCTTCCGGTGCGCCCTGGGGCTGCTGCCCGGCTATGAGGGGGAGATCTCCCTCCACGGGCGGGACATCCGCCGTCTCTCCGCCCGGGCCCTGGCCCGGGAGATGGCCTACATCCCCCAGAGCCACCACCCCGCCTTCTCCTATCCGGTGCTGGACATGGTGCTCATGGGCACCCAGCACCGGCTCTCCCCCTTCGCAAACCCCGGCCCCAGGGAGGAGGCCGCCGCCCTGGCCGCCCTGGACCAGGTGGGCATCGCCGGCCTGGCCGACCGGGACTTCCAGCGCCTCTCCGGCGGCGAGCAGCAGCTGGTGCTCATCGCCCGGGCCCTGGCCCAGCAGGCCAGGCTCCTCCTCATGGACGAGCCCACCTCCAGCCTGGACTTCGGAAACCGGGTGCGGGTGCTGGACCAGGTGTCCGAGCTGGCCCGCCGGGGCTACGCCATCCTCCTCTCCTGCCACGACCCCCAGCTCGCCCTCCTCTACGCCCACCGGGTGGTGGCCCTCCACCAGGGCAAGGTGGCGGCCGACGGACCCCCGGAGGCCGTCCTCGACCCCGCCCTTCTCCACACCCTCTACCAGGTCCCCGTCCGCTTCACCCCCACCCCCTACGGCACCCTCCTCTCCCCCATCCGCCGGCAGGGCTTCGACTGGACGGAGGAGCGGGTGGCCTACCTGGAGGCGGCGGCGGAGGGGTCCGACTACTATGAGCGCATCGCCCAGGCGGCGGCGGAGGCCGCCCCCGGCGCCGGGGTGATCTGCGACGCCGGCTGCGGACTGGGCTTTTCCAGCCTGGCCCTGGCCCGGCACTTCAAGAAGGTGGTGGCCGCCGAGCGCTCCCACCAGGCCCTCGCCGCCCTGAGGGCAAAGCCCCTCCCCCCCAACCTGGAGCTCTTGGAGGGGGACCTCTTCGCCCACCCCCCGGCGGAGCCCTACGACGCCATGCTCTTCTGCTTTTTCGGCTCGGCCGGCGAGATCCTCCGCTGCGCCAGGGCGCAGTGCCGGGGCCGGGTGGTGGCGGTGAAGGCGGTCCAGACCGGCCGCCGCTTCTCCCAGGGGCCGGTGCCCGGCCACCGCCACGGCGCGGCCGCCCTGGAGGAGCGGCTCAAGGCCCTGGGGGTGCCCTACACCCGCCGGGAGCTGGACCTGCGCCTGGACCAGCCCCTCAGGAGCGTGGCCGACGGGGTGGCCTTCTTCCGCCTCTACAGCCGGGACCCCGACCCCGCCGCCCTCACCGAGGACTTCGTCCGGTCCCGGCTGGTGGCCCAGGACGACCCGGAGTACCCCTACCGCCTGCCGGCGGAGCGGAGGGCGGCGGTCATCGCCTTCGACGTCCAGGACCTGCCCCCGGAAATTGAAAGGAGTTTGGAACCATGAAAAAGCCCCTCTCCCTGCTGCTCGCCCTGACCCTTGTCCTCTCCCTGTGCGCCTGCGGCGGCGGCGCCGCCGATACGCCCGCCCCCACCCAGTCCGCCCCGGCACAGACCGAGTCCGCCGCCCCCGCCGCCGAGACCCGGACCTTCACCGACTCGGTGGGCCGCACCGTGACCCTCCCCGCCCAGATCGACAAGGTGGCCGTCACCGGCCCCCTGGCCCAGATCGTCCTCTTCGCCCTGTGCCCCGACAAGCTGGTGGGCATCGCCAACGCCTGGGACGTAAGCGCTGCGGAATACCTGGACACCGAGTACTATAACCTCCCCCTGCTGGGCCAGCTCTACGGCGGCCAGGGGGAGCTCAACCTGGAGACCCTCCTGGCCTCGGGGGCCCAGGTGGTCATCGACGTGGGGGAGCCCAAGGACACCATCGCCGAGGACCTGGACGCCCTCCAGGAGCAGACCGGCCTCCCCTTCGTCCACGTCACGGCCACCACCCAGACCACCGGGGAGGCCTACCGCCTGCTGGGGGAGCTGGTGGGCATGGAGGCCGAGGCCGAGACCCTGGCCTCCTACTGTGAGGAGGTCTACGCCCGGGCCGTGGACATCGCCGGCCGGGTGGACAAGGTGGACCTCCTCTACATCACCGGCCCCGACGGCCAGAACGTCATCGCCCAAAACTCCTACCACTCCGAGATCATCGACCTTCTGTCCAACAACCTGGCGGTGGTGGAGTCCCCCTCCTCCAAGGGCACCGGCAATGAGGTGGGGCTGGAGCAGATCCTGCTCTGGGACCCCGACTACATCATTTTCGCCCCCGACAGCGCCTATGACGCCGTGGGGGAGGACCCCGCCTGGGGGCAGCTCACCGCCATCGCCGCCGGCCGCTACTATGAGACCCCCATGGGCCCCTACAACTGGATGGGCTTTCCCCCCTCGGTCCAGCGGTACCTGGGGATGCTGTGGATGGCCAAGCTCCTCTACCCCGAGGAGGCCGGCTACGACCTCTATGAGGAGGTGGCCCGGTACTACGACCTCTTCTACCACTGCGCGCTGACCCGGGCGCAGTACGACGCCCTGGTGGCCAACTCCATCGGCAGGCAGAGCGTCCAGGGAGGTGTGTGACATGAAAGAACTTTTTGAGGCCCTCCGCGCCGCATTGGACCGGGGGGAGGGGGCCGTCCTGTGTACCATCGTGGCCAGCTCCGGCTCCGCCCCCCGGGGGGCGGGGGCCAAAATGGCGGTCTTTGCCGACGGCGCCTGCCGGGGCACCATCGGCGGCGGGGCGGTGGAGGCCAGGAGCCAGGGGTACGCCCTGGACCTTCTCCGGTCGGGGGGCGAGAGCCTGGTCCACGCCTTCGACCTCACCCCCAACGAGGTCCAGGACATCGGCATGATCTGCGGGGGGAAGGTGACGGTGGCCTTCCAGGTGCTCCGCGCCGCCGCCCTCCCCGCGGTGGAGGCCGTTCTGGAGGCCCTGGACCGTCCGGAGGAGGACGCCTGGCTCATCACCCCGGTGGAGGAGGGCCTGGCCGGGGGGCTGGGGCTCTATGACGGCGCCCACGGACCCCGCTTCGCCGTCCCCCTCTCCCCGGAGGCGCTGCGCCCCCTGCTCCGGAGCCGGGGGGTCCTCCGGAAGGAGTCCCCCGCCTGCTATGTGGAGCCCCTGGTCCAGGCCGGGGTGGTCTACCTCTTCGGGGGCGGCCACGTGGGGCGGGAGCTGTGCCCCCTGCTGGCCCATGTGGGGTTCCGGGTGGTCCTCTTCGACGACCGGCCCCAGGCCGCCCTGCCCCAGCGCTTTCCCCAGGCCAGCCGGGTCATTCTGGGGGACTACCGCCGGATCTTTGACCACATCACCATCACCGACCGGGACTATGTGGTCATCATGACCCCCGGCCACCAGAGCGATTTTGAGGTCCTCTCCCAGGTCCTCGCCACCCCCGCCTCCTATGTGGGGTGCATCGGCAGCCGCCACAAGGTGGCCGCCACCCGGGAGCGGCTGGCGGGTCTGGGCTTTTCCCCGGCGGACATGGACCGGGTCCACTCCCCCATCGGCCTGCCCATCGGCGGGGAGACCCCGGCGGAGATCGCCATCTCCATCGCCGCCGAGATGATCGCCCACCGCTCGGGCCGGCTGTGAGGCGGCGGCATGGAGACGGGGAGAAGAATCCGCTCGGTGGACAAGGCCATGGCGCTTTTGGAGCTGCTGGGGGAGAGCCGCTCGGCCCTGTCCCTGGCCGAGCTGGAGCGGAAGAGCGGCCTGCCCAAGAGCACCATCCACGGCCTGCTGTCCACCCTGCGGGAGCACCACATGGTATCCCAGCAGCCCGACGGCCGCTACTGTCTGGGCCTGCGGATCTTTGAGCTGGGCTGCGCCGTCAGCGCCTCCTGGGACATCACCAGCGTCGCCGCCCCCTATCTCTCCCGGCTGTCGGCGGAGACGGGGGCCACCGCCTTCCTCTCCGTCCGCAGCGGGGCGGAGGCGGTCACCCTGGACCAGTCCAGCGAGGGGGGCGGGCTGCGCATCGTCTCGGAGGTGGGGGGGCGCCTGCCCCTCTACTGCACCTCCCAGGGAAAGCTCTTTTTGGCCTGGTGCTCCTCGGAGGCCGAGCGCACCCGGCTCCTCCGGGCCCACCCCCCGGTGCCCCACACCCCCCACACCATCACCGACCCCGACCGGCTGGCCCAGGAGCTGGGGGCCATCCGGGCCCAGGGCTACGCCGTGGAGGACGGGGAGTTCCGCATCGGCCTTCGGTCGGTGTCCGCCCCCATCTTCGGCCCCGGGGGCGCCCTGCGGTACACCCTGGGGGTGGTGGGGCTCTTCCGGCGGGCCAGCGCCCCGGAGTTCACCCTGGCCCTCCGCCTGGCCGTGGACTACGCCGCCCAGATCACCGCCGAGCTGGCCAAGCTGAAATAAAACGCCGTCCCTCCCCGGGCCTTGCCCGGAGGAGGGACGGCGTTTGCGTCTTTTACGCCGGACCCAGCAGCAGAGGCTGGAGCTGCCGGCCCTGGAGGGCGGCGTCCACCGTGTCGTTGATCTTGGTGAAGTCGGCCACCAGGGAGGTGGGCTTGCCCACAGGGTCGTCCTGGCGGTAGGGGACGAAGAAGACGTGCTTTTTGTCCAGCAGGGCGGCGATGTTCTTGGCCGAGCCGGCCAGGCCGTCGTTGGTGGAGACGGCCACCACCACCGGCCGGCCGTTGCGCCACATGGCCTTGGCCGCCATGGTCACCGACGTGTCGCTCATGCCGTTGGCCAGCCGGGAGAGGGTGCTGCCGGTGCAGGGGGCGATGATGAGCACATCCAGCAGCTTTTTGGGGCCGATGGGCTCGGCCTTGGGGATGGTGTCGATGACCCGCCGGTCGCAGATGCGCTCCATCTCCCGGATGAACTCGTGGGCGGGGCCGAAGCGGCTGTCGGTCTCGGCGCTCTTTTCGGAGATGATGGGGGTCACGTCCCCGTACCGGGCCTTGGCCCGCTCCAGGGCCGGCATCACCTGGTCGTATGTACAAAAGGACCCGCAGAAGGCGAATCCCACCCGAATGTGTTCCATGCTCAGACTCCTAACTCACAGAGAATGTGACAGATGGTGTCCCGGAGGATCTTCCCCGCCGTGACGGGGGCCACCTTGCCGGGCAGGGAGAGGGCCCAGATGACCCGCACCCCCAGCCGGGCCGCCGCCTCCAGATCCACCCCGCCGGGGCGGGAGGCCAGGTCGATGACCAGGCAGTCGGGCTCCAGCTGCTCCAGGCGGCGGGCGTCCAGCACCCGGGCGGGGGCGGTGTTCACCACCAGGTCATAGGCGCACAGGCTCTCGTCCAGCCCCTCCAGGTGCTCGGGGGCGTAGCCGTAGGCCTCGGCCCAGGCCAGGTCGGCCCACTTCCGGGCGGCCACGCTCACCCGTGCCCCCAGGGCGCGGAAGCGGTGGGCGGTGAGCTTTCCCACCCGGCCGAAGCCCACCACCAGCACCCGGGCCCCGTGGAGGGTGATGGGCAGCTCCTCCATGGCCAGCTGCACCGCCCCCTCGGCGGTGGGGACGGCGTTGGCCACCGCCAGCTCCTCCCGGCCGAAGTAGTCGAAGAGCCGCAGCTGCCGCTCCTCCGCCAGGGCCGTCAGCTCCGGCGACGCCCGGCCGGCGCACACCACCTGGCCCGGCCGCAGGGCGTCCAGCACGGCCGACAGCTCGGTCCTCCTTTTGGAGAAGGGGGCGTTGAGTCCCCCGTCCTCCCCCGCCGCCGGCAGGGGCAGCACCACGCAGTCGGCCAGCCGGGCCTCGGTGAGGTCGCCGGCGGGGCCGGGCACCCCCTCCGCCTCCTCCATGGCCCAGGTATGTACCGTGTGTCCCTCCTCATGCAAAAGCTGGGCCAGCCGGACCTGCCGGAGGTCGCCGCCCACCACCCAGACGTTCCACTCGTTCCTCATGCTTCTCCCCTCCATGTTCCGTCTGAGCCATCCTATTCCCCACCCGGTCAAAGGGTGACGGCATTGACAGACCGGGGCGCAGCCTTTACAATAAAGGAGAACCGCCTCCGCCGGTTGGAGGCATTTGGGAAGGAGCAATTTCACCATGCTGTTTGCAGAGTACCAGCGCTATCAATATGCCCGCAGCCCCCTCATTGAGGTCATCTGCCAGCTGCGGTTCCCCACCATCCTCACCATCAACAGCGGCGAGCCGGCCGACTTCCAGGAGGCCATCCGGCAGGAGTTCCCCCGGTACGCCGCCCGGAAGGAGCAGCTGCCCCCCAAGGTGGTGGGGGCGGGAGGGCCCAACGCCAAGGTGGAGCCCCAGAGCCCCATCACCAACCACAGCTTCATCTCCGCCGACGGGCTGTGGAAGATCAACCTCACCAAGGACTTCATCGCCCTGTCCACCCTGCGCTATACCAACTGGGAGGACTTTGCCCTGCGGCTGGACAAGCCTCTGGCCCAGTTCATCCAGGTCTACCAGCCCGCCTTTTTCCAGCGGGTGGGCCTGCGCTACCTCAACGCCATCTCCAAAAAGCGGCTGGGCCTCACCGACCTGCTGTGGGACGACCTCATCCGCTCCCCCTACCTGGGCATCCTGGGGGAGCCCGACGTGGATGAGACGAAGGTGGGCCGCTCCACCCTGGAGACCGAGCTCTCCCTGGAGGACGGAGCGCGGATGAAGATCCACGCCGGTCCCGGCCTCATCAACGGCGGCAAGCAGGACCCGGAGCCCAAGTTCATCCTGGACGGGGACTTCTCCCGGGCGGGCAATCTCACCGCCGACAAGGTGCCCGACACCCTGGAGGTGCTCCACCGCTACGCCGAGCGCTTCTTCCACGGCGCCATTCTGCCCGAGCTCCACGAGGCCATGGGCCCCACCCCCATGGAGGAGTAAGCACAGAAAAGACGGCCGGAAGGGTATGCCTCCTTTTCCGGTCGTCTTTCCGTCCCCGCCGCCGGGAACAGCAAGCCCGGCGGGACACAGAAAGGAGCGTGGTCCCCATGGAGGTGACCTACGAGGACATCAAGCGGTCCCAGGAGATCCGGACCTATATCACCCAGGCCGACGCCTCCCTGCTGGCCCTGGGCTTCACCGAGCACAGCTACGCCCATGTGGGCCGCTGCGCCGCCATCGCCGGCGACCTGCTGCGGGACCTGGGCTACGACGTCCACACCATCGAGCTCTGCCGCATCGCCGCCTTCATTCACGACATCGGCAATGTGGTCAACCGCAACGACCACGCCCAGACCGGGGCGGTGATGGCCTTCCGCATCCTGGACAAGATGGGCATGTCCCCCGCCGACGTGGCCGCCGTCATCACCGCCATCGGCCACCACGACGACTCCACCGCCTACCCGGTGAACGCCGTGGCCGCCGCCCTCATCCTGGCCGACAAGACCGACGTGCGCCGCAGCCGGGTGCGCAACAAGGACGTCACCAGCTTCGACATCCACGACCGGGTGAACTACGCCGTGGAGGAGTCGGTGACCCGGCTGGACCGGACCGCCGGCACCTTCACCCTCACCCTCACCATCAACACCCAGGTCTGTCCGGTGATGGACTACTTCGAGATCTTCCTCCAGCGGATGCTCCTGTGCCGGAAGGCGGCGGAGTTCTTCCAGCTCACCTTCCATCTTGACATCAACGGCCAGAACCTGCTATAGTTGCCTTGCCCCATCCGACGCCCCGTCGGGTGGGGTCCTTTTCCCTCCTGTTTTGGAAATCATGTAAGGAAGGTGCGCCGCTGTGCAGAACCAGATCACCGAAGGGTCCATCCTCAAGCCTCTGCTCTCCTTTTTCTTCCCCATCCTCCTGGGCACCTTTTTCCAGCAGCTCTACAACACGGTGGACGCCATCATCGTGGGCAACTTCGTGGGCACCGCCGCCCTGGGGGCGGTGGGCGGGCCCACGGCGGTCATCATCAACTTCCTGGTCAACCTCTTCGTGGGCCTCTCCTCCGGGGCCACGGTGGTCGTCGCCCAGTACTACGGCGCCCGCCAGGGGACGGAGCTGCGGGAGGCCGTCCACACCGGCGTCGCCCTGGCCCTGGCGGCCGGTGTGGTGGTCACCGCCATCGGTCTGCTGATCTCCGCCCCCGCCCTCCGGCTCATGGGCACCCCCGAGGACGTGATGGACTACGCCATCACCTACCTGCGGGTCTACTTCTGCGGCTCCATCGCCTCCTTCCTCTACAACATGGGGGCCAGCATCCTCCGGGCCATCGGCGACACCCGGCGGCCCCTCTACTTCCTCATGGCCGCCTGCCTCACCAACATCGTGCTGGACCTCTTCTTCGTGGTGGCGCTGGACCTGGCTGTGCTGGGGGTGGGTCTGGCCACCGTCTTGTCCCAGGTGGTGAGCGCCGTGCTGGTGGCCTTCTCCCTGCTGCGCCCCGGCACCGTCTACTCCGTGGTCCCCCGGGAGATCCGCTTCCACAAGGACAAGCTCGCCGCCATCGTCCGCATCGGCCTGCCCGCCGGCATCCAGACCAACATGTACACCATCTCCAACATGGTCCTCCAGTCCTGCATCAACTCCTTCGGCACCGTCACCGTGGCCGCCTGGACCGCCTTCGGCAAGGTGGACTCCTTCTACTGGCTCATCAGCGGCGCCTTCGGCGTGTCCATCACCACCTTTGTCAGCCAGAACTTCGGCGCCCGGAAGTACGACCGGGTCAAAAAGGGCGTGCTGGTCTGCCTGGGGCTCACCTTCGGCGTCACCGCCGTCATCAGCCTCCTCTTCTGCGGCGCCGCCCCCGCCCTGCTGCGCCTCTTCACCAACGACGCCGCCGTCATCGAGCTGGGCCATCACGTCATGTGGTTCACCGCCCCCTTCTACGCCACCTTCGTGTGCATCGAGATCTTCTCGGGCGCCGTCCGGGGCACCGGCGACTCCCTCAAGCCCATGCTCCTCACCTGCAGCGGCGTGTGCGTGCTGCGGGTGCTCTGGGTGCTGCTGGTCCTCCCCCACTACCCCGTGCTGGAGACCGTTCTGGTGAGCTACCCCATCAGCTGGACCGTCACCTCCCTCCTCTACATCGTCTACTACGCCCGGGGCAACTGGCTCCGCCGGGGCATCGCCCGGGCCGGCCTCTCCCCCGAGGACGCCGCCCTCTCCGCCAAGTCCTGACGCCACCCAAAGCCAGCCGCCTGTCGAAAAAGTGCAAATGCGTCCGATCTCGTGCAAGAGCCTCGCAGAGTTCCGTCGTCCGCAGACGACGGAAGGAAGTGAAATCTGTTTTTTCCGGCGACATGTGCGTCGAAAAAAACACTGCCAGGACCAGTGCCGCTACTGGTCTGAAAACT
>DXCX01000011.1 GCA_019115785.1 Candidatus Intestinimonas merdavium
GTGCGCCATCCCCTTCCTGCCGGACACCATCTTCAACCGCATCCTCACCATCTTCAACCTGGAGGACTCCTCCACCTCCAGCCGCTTCCCCCTGTACGCCGCCGCTCTGGAGATGATCCGGACCCGGCCCATCCGGGGGGCCGGCCTGGGCACCGACGCGGTGCGCCTGGCCATCAAGGATATGAACCTCTACCACGGCACCGCCCCCTTCGTCCACGCCCACAACCTGTACCTCCAGATCTGGCTGGAGACGGGGCTCATTGGGGTGCTCTCCTATGGGGCGGCCATGATCTGCGGCCTCAAGTCCGCCGCCAAGGCCTGCAAGATCCACTGCCCCCGTGAGGTGCGGCTCATCACCATCGGCGCCGCGGCGGCGGTGGCCGGCGTCCTGGTGGACTGCCTGGCCGACTACCTGTGGAACTATCCCCGGGTCATGGTCATCTTCTGGTTCCTCTTCGCCCTCCTCCTCTCCGGCGTCAAGCTGGCCCGGCGGTATGCCCAGCGGGCCGAGACAGGAGGTGCGGGCCTGTGAAGCGGCGTCTGCTGGTGTCCGATATGGACCACACCCTGCTGGACGAGGACTCCGGGCTCTCCCCGGAGAATCTGGAGGCCATCCGGGCCCATGTAGCCCGAGGGGGACTCTTCACCGTGGCCACCGGCCGGATGCCGGCGGCCATCCGGGTCTTCCCGGAGCTGCTGCCCTGCATCAACCTCCCTGTGGTCACCGGCAACGGCGGCCAGGTGGTGGACCTGGCGGGCGGGGACAAGATCCTGCGCCGGTGGGTCCTGCCCAAGGAGGTCCGCCCCATCGTGAAGGAGGCCATCGCCCGGTTTCCCCGGATGGGGGCGGTGGCCTATCACGGTCTGGAGGGCTTTTTCTCTTTCCGCATGACCCCCTATGTGGAGGGGCTCATCGACAAGGAGAAGCGCCCCGCCGTGCCCACCACGGTGGACGCCTCCCCCATGCCCTGGAACAAGACCCTCATGACCCAGGACCACGAGACTCTGCTGGAGGTCCAGGCGTGGCTGGACCCTCAGCTCTCCGGCCTGGGCCGGACCGTGTTCTCCGAGGAGACCTATCTGGAGATCCTGCCCCTGGGGGTGTCCAAGGGGGCGGCCCTGTCGGTGATCCTGGAGCTGGAGGGCATCGACCCCCAGGAGGTGGTGGCGGTGGGAGACGCCCTCAACGACAAGGAGATGCTGGAGCTGGCCGGCATCGGCGCGGCGGTGGCCAATGCCTCCCCGGAGCTGAAGGCGGCGGCCGATGTCCAGGTCTGCTCCAACAATGAAAACGCCATCCGCTACTGCCTGGAGCGGTGGTTCGACTGAAACAAAATAGAGGAAAAGCGGACCCGCACCCCTGAAAAAGAGGGGGTGCGGGTCCGCTTTTGTGTTGGGCGGCTCAGTAGGCGGCCACGATGCCGCCGTCGTTGGCGTAGACGGTGCTGATGCCCCCCGTCTCGCAGATGAAGACCTCGGAGAAGCGGCAGCTCTTATGAACCATCTCCTTGAGCCGGAAGGCCCGCTCCAGACAGTTGCAGTGGGAGAGGACCAGCAGCTTGCCCACGTGATTGGGGTCTTTGGCCATGATCTCCACCATCTTGTTCAGGGCCTGCTTCATGCTCATGGCCTGGCCCCGCTTACAGATCTCGCCCTGGGGCGTGGAGCCCATGAGCAGCTTGATGTGCAGGGCGGCGGTGACCACCGACTGAAGGCCGGTGAGCCGGCCGTTCTTCCGCAGGTTCTCCAGGGTCTCCAGCACGAAGAGGGTGTTCATCCCGCCGCAGAAGGCGGTGGCCTCGCTGACCACGGTGTGGAAGGGGAGGCCGGAGGCGGCCAGCTCCCGCACCTTCAGGGCCAGCAGCACCTCGCCGGCGGAGGCGGAGCAGGAGTTGAAGATGTGGATGTGGGCGTCGGGGTGCTCCTCCAGCCAGAGCTGCCTGGCCTGCTGGGCGCTGTTGTGGGAGCCGGAGAGCAGGGCGGAGAGGGTGATCACATACAGATCGTCAGCGCCGCAATCAAAGGCGTCCAGATATTGGGCGGGAGAGGGACAGGCGGTCTGGGGAGCGCTCTCACACTCCTTCATCCGCCACAAAAGCTCCGCCCGGTCCAGCCCGGCGTCATCCACAAAGTGCCTGTCGCCCACGCGGATGGTCAGGGGGACGCTGAGGAAGGCGTCTTCCCGCAGCAGGGAGGGGGTCAGGTCGCAGCAGCTGTCCACAATGACTTTAAAACTCATGCTGACAATCTCCTAATCTCATTTTGTAGATTAGATTCTACCATAGGCCATGGGAAAAGTCAACCGGAAGCGGGGAGAAAAGAAAGGTCCCCTTCCCGGTCTGGCGGAAGGGGACAGGGTGGGTCAGGCCAGCAGGTAGACGTCGCAGGTCCGGACGCCGAAGCGGATGCACTCGTCATAGGTGTCGAAGAAGAGGTCGATGCGGTTGCCCTGGATCAGGCCGCCGCAGTCCTCGGCGGTGGCCACGCCGTAGGTGATGGAGCCGTCGGCGGAGACGATGAACATGCGGGTGCCGTAGGGGATGACATCGGGGTCCACCGCGATGGCGCCTACCCGGGCGGTGGTGCCGGTGGCCGTCTTCTTCCAGGACTGGAGCTGGGTGGTGTAGGCGGTGGCCTTGCAGCTGAGGACCTGGGTATAGGTGAGCTGGGCGCCGGAGGCGGTGGTGAGGGTGCCGCCGCCGTCGGCGCCGGCGTCGATGTGGGTGAGCACGTCGTCGGTGACGCTGAGGGAGGACTGGGCGGTGGGGGTCACCCGGGTGCCGTAGCTGACCACCTCGGTCACCGGCTCCTGGGAGACGTAGGTGCCCATGGAGGTGATGCGCAGGCTGCCGTCGGGGTCGGTGACCACCCGGCTCCGGGCGGACACGGCGCCCTGGGCGCCGGCCTGGACCACCTGCTCGGCGCCGATGGGGAGGTCGGGGTCGGCCTGGCGGACGGTGTCATAGGGCAGCAGCTCCACCACCAGCTCCTCGTAGGTGGTCACGGGCCGCTCCACCGTAACGGCCACCGTGCCGTCGGACTGGGTGGCGGCGGTGACCCGGTCCCGCTGGGAGACCGATACCCCGGCCAGAGCCAGGGCCCCCTCGGGGTCGCCGGAGCGGCCGCTGACGGTGTAGACGGCGTCGCCGTCGGTTATATGGTATGTGGTCTGGGGGCTGGCGGAGCCGGTGATGAACAGGGCGGCCAGCAGACCGGAGATCAGCAGGGCGGCGCCGCGGCCTACCTTGGATGATCGAACGAACATGGGTCAATTCCTCCTGAAACATGTATCCGTTGATTTTGTAATCATTTGCGTTGCGTGGAACAGGTGGGATTATAGCCATATTTTCCGCAAAAGTCAAATCAACCGGGAACTTTCAGAAGGGATACGTAAAAATCAGGGCGGTTTTTCCTGTCGTTTACCGTCGGTGGAAACAGATAAAAGAAACAAAAGGTTACAAACAGTAACAGCCCGAAGCCCCTCTGCCCCAGGCCTTCCCGCCCGGCGGCGTCCATGGCCGGCCTCAGAGGGCGAACGGGGGGAGGGGGGCGGCCTTCTACCCCACATCTTCTCGTCCCAATCACCGAATTTCTGGCACAAAACATCCAGAATTGAGGACAACATACAAAAAGATGGAAATTATATTTGGGGCATCTGTGGAAAAAGGGGGGATGCCGTCGGCAAAAACTTTATGCAGGAGGACGGAAAAAATCAGCCCTCCGCCCCCGGCTCGGGCAGCTCGGGGACCTCGGAGCGGAGCTCGGCGAGGAGCTTTTGGTCCTCCTTGGAGGGGAATGTCAGCTTCCGGTAGAGGTCGGGACGCCGCCGCCAGGTCCGCAGGATGCTCTGCTTCCGGCGCCAGCGGGCGATGTTCTTGTGGTCGCCGGAGCGGAGGATGGGGGGGACGGAGCGGCCGTGCCAGGTCTCGGGCCGGGAGTACTGGGGGTACTCCAGCATGCCGTTCCAGTGGCTCTCCTCCTCGAAGCACTCCGGGTCGGAGAGGACGCCGGGCACCATCCGGGCCACGGCGTCGGCCACCACCATGGCGGGCAGCTCGCCGCCGGTGAGGACGAAGTCGCCGATGGAGATCTCCTCATCCACGCACTCCTCGATGAACCGCTCATCGATGCCCTCGTAGTGGCCGCACACCAGGATGAGGTGGTCGTAGTCCCGGAGGAGGCGCTTGGCCTCGGTCTGGGTGAAGGTCTTGCCGGCGGGGGAGAGGAAGATGGTGTGGCCGGAGCCGTAGGTGTCGGTGATGTGCCGCCAGCACTGGTAGAGGGGGTCGGCCTGCATCACCGCCCCGTGGCCGCCGCCGTAGGGGTAGTCGTCCACCTGCTTTTGCTTGTTCAGGGTGTAGTCCCGGATCTGGTGGGCCTCGATGCGCAGGATGTCCCGCTCCTGGGCCCGGCCCAGGATGGACTCGTTCATCATGTCGCCCACCGTCTCATCAAAAAGGGTCATGATGTCAATGCTATACATCGCTGCCCATCCCTTCGATGAGCCGGACCCGGATGAAGCCGCCGTCCACGTCGATCTCCCGGATAAACTCGTCCACGGCGGGGATGAGGTACTCCTTCCCGCCGCCCCGGACCACGTAGACCTCGTGGGCGGGTGGGGTGAGGATGTCGTGGACGGCGCCCAGGACCGCCCCGGTGTCGGCGTCCCGGACCTCCAGGCCCATGAGGTCGGCCAGGAAGTGGCGGCCGTCGGGGAGCTCCACGCCGGTGCGGTCGATGGAGAGGATCTTCCCCTTCAGGCGCATGGCGGCGTTGACGTCGGTGACCCCCTCCAGCCGGGCCAGCACGTTCCCCTTGTGGGGCCGGGCGGCCAGGACCTTGATGGGGACGCCGTCCATATATAAGGTAGAGAAGGAGCAGAGGAACTCCGGGGAGTCACACCAGGGGACGATCTTCACCTCGCCCTGGATGCCGTGGGTGTTGACGATCTGCCCGGCCTCCAGAAATTTGTTCTTCATGTGCATGTCCTTTCCGGCCTGCCGGCCCACAAAAGGAAAAGCGGCGGGATCAGTTCCCGCCGCTTTTCAGTCCACGATCTCGACGGAGACCCTGGTCCCCTTCCGCTGGGCCACAGAGCGCATCAGGGTACGGATCTCCTTGGCAATGCGGCCCTGGCGGCCGATGACCTTGCCCATGTCCTCGGGGGCCACCCGAAGCTCCAGCAGAGTCTCGCCGTCGCCCTGGGTCTCGGTGACCGAAACGGCCTCCGGGTGCTCCACAAGGTTCTGGGCCACATAGGTAAGAAGCTCTTTCATGTGCGCCTCCCGCCGGCTTACACGCCGGCCTTTTTCAGCAGAGCCTTCACAGTTTCCGTGGGCTGAGCGCCGGTCTTGATCCAGGCCTGGGCCCGCTCCACGTCCACCTTCAGCTCGGCGGGATCGGTGGTGGGGTTGTAGGTGCCGATCTCCTCGATGAAACGGCCATCACGGGGATAGCGGGAGTCGGCCACCACGATGCGGTAGAAGGGAGCCTTCTTGGCGCCCATGCGACGCAGTCTGATTTTAACCATGTATCGTCACCTCCAAATGATTGTTCAAAATTCCTTTTATGGCAGTACCTTGGGCGGGCGCCCCGCCGGTACGGACCAACTTATCCGAAGGGGAAGCCCTTGAACTTCCCCAGCCGGCCCATGCGCCGGGCCAGCTTGCCGCCGGCCATGCCGGCCATCTGCTTGGTGAGCTGCTGCATCTGGTCAAACTGCTTCAAAAGCCGGTTGACGTCCACCACCTGGGTGCCGCTGCCGGCGGCGATGCGCTTTTTCCGGCTGCTGTTGAGGATGGAGGGGTTCTCCCGCTCGGCGGGGGTCATGGACAGGATGATGGCCTCGGTCTTGCCCAGGGCGTTCTTGTCCAGGTCGGCCCCCTCCAGGGCCTTGGCGTCCACGCCGGGGAGCATCCCCGCCAGGTCGGCGATGGAGCCCATGCTCTTGAACTGTACCAGCTGCTCATAAAAATCCGTCAGGGTGAGACGGTTTTTCTTCATCTTCTCCTGGAGCTCGGCGGCCTTTTTGAGGTCGAAGCTCTGCTGGGCCTTCTCGATGAGGGAGAGTACGTCGCCCATGCCCAGGATACGGGAGGCCATCCGGTCGGGGTGGAAGATCTCCACCTGGTCCAGCTTCTCCCCCACGCCCACAAACTTGATGGGCTTGCCGGTGACGGCCTTGATGGAGAGGGCCGCGCCGCCCCGGGCGTCTCCGTCCAGCTTGGTGAGCATGACGCCGGTGATGTCCAGGGCCTCGTCGAAGGCCTTGGCGGCGTTGACGGCGTCCTGGCCGATCATGGCGTCCACCACCAGGAGGATCTCGTCGGGGTTTACCGCCGCCTTCATGACCTTGAGCTCCTCCATGAGCGCCTCGTCCACGTGGAGGCGGCCGGCGGTGTCCAGGAAGACCAGGTCGTTGCCGTGCTTGCGAGCATGCTCAATGGCGGCCTTGGCGATGTCCACCGGGTCGGACTGCCCCATCTGGAAGACGGGGATGTCCAGCTGCTCGCCCACCACCTCCAGCTGATGGATGGCGGCGGGGCGGAAGGTGTCGCAGGCACACAGCAGGGGCCGCTTGCCGTTTTGCCGCTTCATGAAGCCGGCCAGCTTGGCGCAGTTGGTGGTCTTGCCGGCGCCGTTGAGGCCCACCACCATCACCACCGTGGGGGGCTTGGAGGAGATATTGAGCTTGGCGCTCTCGCCCCCCATGAGGGCGGTGAGCTCCTCGTTGACGATCTTGACGATCATCTGGGCGGGGGTCAGGCTCTCCAGCACGTCGGAGCCGATGGCCCGCTCGGTCACCGTTTTGGTGAACTCCTTGACCACCTTGTAGCTGACGTCGGCCTCCAGAAGGGCCATGCGGATCTCCTTCATGGCCTCCTTGACGTCGTTTTCGGTCAGCCGCCCCTTGCCCCGGAGCTTTTTGAACGCGTTGGAGAGTTTTTCAGTCAATCCTTCAAATGCCATAGGTCACTCCTGGATGAGGGTGTCGGCCAGGGACTTGATGCGCCCGGCCAGGGTTTCCAGCTCATCGCTGCCCAGCTTGGCGTCGTTCAGGTCCAGGACCTTCTGGGCGCAGTCGGCCACCTCCCGGAGCTGGCCCTGCATGGTGTGGAACCGGCGGATGAGGCCGGTCTTGTCCTCGATCTCGGTGAGGTAGGCCTCCGCCCGGACGATGACGTCCCGGACGCCCTGGCGGGTGATGCCGTAGTTCTCGGCGATCTCGGCCAGGGAGAGGTCCTCGTTGTAGTAGAGGTCGTAAAACTCCTTTTGGCGGTCGGTGAGCAGGTCGCCGTAGAAATCGTAGAGCATCGCCATCCGATAGGCCTGGTTCTTCATCCCGGCATCTCCCTCCCGACTTGTAAAGTCTGCGAACTTTACACAAGCAGTATCATACAACATTTCCCGCCCGCTGTCAAGTGAAAATCCCGTCGGATCACAGCCCCCTTCTTATGAAAAATGCCCAGGGGCGAAAGGGGGAAAGGGAAAACGCCCCGGAGGACCGGTGCCGGTCCTCCGGGGCGCTCCAAATACCGGATGGAGACAGGGAGAGGGGGGACGTCAGTGGAAGACCTTGTATTCCGGGCCGCCGGTCCCCTCCACGATGGGGTTGGCCTGCTGTTTTCCCCGTCTGGCCTTGCCCTGGAGCTGGGGGACGGGCGGGACCCGGTTGCGGGGCTGGGTGTGGGTCCGGTCGGGACGTGCCATGCCTTTTTTTGCCATACTAAATACCTCCTGTTTTCATGCGGCGGCGGGGACGGGGCGGGGCGCTGGGTGCTGACCGGAAGGATGGTCAGCCTTTCCGGGGGCAAACCCGCCGGGGCCCTCATAGAATGGAGTGGGAGTCTCTTCCCAGAAGCCAGCAGGAGGTAACACGTATGGGTGTTACAAATTCCAACAAAGTGATCAACACCGACCGCATCATGTGGTTTGGCGCAAGGTCAGAATGACAAAAAATGCCGGGATGGGCGCATAAATATACCGGAGCGGACCCAGGCGTCCGCTCCGGTATGTTTCAGAAAAAGGGGGGATCAGGCCTTTCCGGCCCCGGCCCGGCCCCGGCCGTGGGCGATCTTGACCACCGTGCCCGTCAGGGCAAAGAGGGCGATGGCGTTGGGGATCACCATCAGATTGTTGAACATGTCCGTGAGCTCCCACACCAGATCGTTGGACATGAGGGTGCCCAGGAAGATGAAGGCCAGGGCGATGACGGCGTAGACGGGGACGGCCTTCTTCCCGAAGAGGTAGATCACGTTGATCTTGCCGAACATGTTCCAGCCCAGCACCGTGGAGAAGGCGAAGAAGAACAGGCACACCGCCACAAACATGGCGCCCGCCTCCGCTCCGAAGACGGAGCCGAAGGCGACCTGGGCCAGATTGGTCTTGCTGATGCCCTCTGGAATGATTCCGGAATGGAGAATTCCGTCATTGGTATACAAAGTGGAGATAATTACTAAGGCGTTGAGGGTGAGCACCACAAAGGTGTCGATGAACACGCCGATCATGGCCACCACGCCTTGGTCGTGGGGGTCCTTCACGTTGGCCTGGGCGTGGGCGTGGGGGGTGGAGCCCATGCCGGCCTCATTGGAGAAGAGGCCCCGCTTGGCGCCCTGGCTGATGGCGGTCTTGATGGCGTAGCCGAAGCTGCCGCCGATGATGGCCTGGGGCTGGAAGGCGTAGCGGAAGATCATGGCGAAGGTGGCGGGCAGGTAGGCCAGCCGGGCGAAGAGCACCGCCAGGCCGCCCACCAGGAAGATCAACGCCATGACGGGGACCAGCTTTTCGGTCACCGCGGCCAGGCGGTCGATGCCCCCCAGGAAGATCACCGCGCAGATGACCACCAGCACGATGCCCACCACCCAGGAGGGGACGTGGAAGGCGGTCTGGAAGGTGGAGCCGATGGAGTTGGACTGGACCATGCAGCCCATGAAGCCCAGGGCCAGGATGATGGCCACGGCGAAGAAGCCGGCCAGGAACTTGCCGAAAGCCCCCCGGAAGGCGGTGGTGATGTAGTATACGGGCCCGCCGTGGAAGGCGCCGTGCTCATCCACCACCCGGGTCTGGACGGCGAGGGTGGCCTCGGCGTAGATGGTGGCCATGCCGAAGAAGGCGATGATCCACATCCAGAAAATGGCGCCCGGACCGCCGGTGAGGATGGCGCCGGAGGCGCCCACGATATTGCCGGTGCCCACCTGGGCGGCGATGGCGGTGGCCAGGGCCTGGAAGGAGCTCATGCCCCGCTCCTGACGCCCGCCCCGCAGGGACAGGTTGCCGAAGACCTTCCGCATGCCCTCGCCAAAGCAGCGCACCTGGATGAAGCGGGTGCGGATGGAGTACCACAGCCCCACGCCGATGAGCAGAAAGACCAGAATGTAGCTGGACAGGGTGACGTTGATGTCACAGACAATGGGATAGAGCCAGGCCTCCAGTGCTTGAAATGCTTCCAACATCGTTTTTCTCTCCTCTCTCCCAACAAAAATCAGGCCGTGGGTCCACCCACGGCCTGAAAAGATAAGCATCACCCACAAGCGGGCCTGTACTCGGCCCGCGTCGGCATGTATCCTCTGTCCTTTTGCCTGAGAGATTGACGGCGCGCTGCCGCGCCGGTTTGCCCCTTCGGCACCCAGTTCATGAGCTTCTCCAGAGTGACATTCACGCACAGTCCTCATTCCTGCTCGGAACGCCTGAGAGTGTTACTCCTTCGGCAAGCCAACGGCTTTTTTCTGGGCGCTTCAACTGTCCTGTCCTGTTCTGTTGTGATGGACATTATACCGCCGAGAGCGGACAATGTCAAGACCCGTTTTCCCGCCCGGGGCGGGAGCCCATCCTTATGATGGCCCCCACCGCGGCCATCTGAGCGGGCGGCGGCGACCAGCTGAAGCTGGTGGCCTACCAGTCCGCCGCCGAGGCCGCCCAGGCCGTGGCCAAGGGGGAGACCCAGTTCGCCGTCTCCCACCAGTCCCAGATCCAGGAGACCTATCAGCAGGGCAGCGTCACCGTGGTGTGCGCCTTTGACGAGGGCCCCATCGAAAACGGTCCCTTCGCCGGCGTCGAGGGCGTGGGCGAGTATGGCTACCCCTACTTCCGCAACCGCTGCTTTATCATGGCCCGGGCCGGCACCGACGAGGAGACGGTGGCCGAGCTCAAGGCCCTGGTGATCCTGGCCATTCTGGTGGTCTCCTACCTGCTCAGCCGGGCCACCGACCTGTTTGTGGTGGGGGCCATCTTCTGCTGTCTGGGCTTTCTGGTCTATTTCCGCTACAACACGGCCAAGAACCTGTCCAAGCACCCCGAGGAGTTCGGACACGGCTCCGTGGAGGGCGTGGCCGCCGCCGAGTCGGCCAACAACGCCGTCACCGGCGCCACCCTCATCCCCCTGCTCACCCTGGGCATCCCCTGTGCTATGGTGAGACAGGATAGAGGCGGCGGCGCCGTCCCGGAGGGGCTCATGGCAGCCTGCGGCGACTGGGCCGGGAGGAAGCGGATGATGAGGGATGGTCCGCGGAAACGAGAACCACCCGCCGGCGTGTGCGCCGGCGGGTGGTTCAAGGTCAGTTGAGAAAGTGGGCCGCTGGGATCAGGCGTAGGTGTCAATGTAGGTGCCCTTGGCCGGAACCGGCTGCTGGCCCAGCATCTCCAGCATGGCCTGGGCGGCCATCTCCTGGGTGTCCATCGCCTTCTTGCTCACAGCGAGAGAATAGCTCTGCAAGGTCTGAGCGGCGGAAAGGCTGGTGGCGGTGGCGGCAATGCCAGACATCATATCCATGGAAAACATCTCCTTTCCTATAGGATCAAGGCCGATGGTCCGGCGATTGTGGGGAAGCGGCCGGAGATTGGCCCAGGGAGAGGGCGGAAAACAGGGCCTCTACCGCCTGGGTAGACGGGCTTTGCGCGGCGTCCTGGTTGGCGGAAGTGGCCTGCCGGAGCTCACTGCGCAGAATAAGCACGTCCTTGGGGGCGTCGATGCCGATGTTGACGGTGCCGTTGGCCTCCATGTCCAGGATGGTGACACGGATCTGGTCGCCCACCAGGAAGGACTCCCCCATCTTTCGGCGTAAGATCAGCATGGAGAAGCGCCCCCTCCGTGAGAGAAGTCACCCAAACGGTGGCGCATGTGGTAGGGGGTGTCCTCCAGAATCACCTGGATGGCGGTGTGGTCATCGGGATGGATGACCACGGGGCAGCGGAGGTTCACCGTGCTCTCGCTGACGGGCTCCTTGACCACGCAGAGCACATAGTACCCCAGTTCCCCGCTCTCCTTGACGCCCAGAAACCGAAGCTCCTCGGGGGAGAGAGCCGGGGTATAGGCGGGGCAGAGGGAAAAGGGGTCAATGACCACAAAGGCCAAAGCGGGCGTACTGACGCTTTGCAGGGACAGCAAACTCCCATTGCTGCCCGCGAAAGGGAGGAGAAGGAAGCTGTGCTCCGCCTCAAAGCCAAAGAGCCCGTTGGGAAAGCGGAGGAGATCACCCTCCTCGTACTCCACAGGGCCGAAATATTTGGTGTCGATCTGCAAAGGGTCTCCTCCTCTTACGCCATGACGTCCACCGGCCCATAGTCCGGGTCGGAAGAGGGCGGAACGTACAGAGGACCGCCCACATATTTGATGATGACGTCGGGGCGCTGGGTCATGGTGAATTCAATGTCACCGGGGACAAAGGTAAAGTTCATCTGCTCCATGCGCCAGTCAAAGTTGAGCTTGTCCATCTCGTAGTGGATGCTCATTTCCCCGCCGGTCCAGGAGAGGTCCGCGCCGGCGGAGGGGAGGAACTGGATGTTCAGATTGACCATGGGACGCTGGACGGTGTCTTTGGCCATCTGGGGGATGACGGTCCCGTCCACAGGGGATTCCATCATGGCGCGGCCCTGCTGGGCCAGGACGGCGGTGGCCTCGTAGGAGGCCTGTATGCCATTCTGGGCGCTCTGCTGAATACGCTGCGCCGTGGTGGGCATCACAGAGCTGCGGGCCTCAAAGGTGTCGATGTTGACCTTGATGGGCTGGCTGCGGATCTGAAGCCCCTTCTTGTCCCTGGAGACCTCCATCTGGGCGGTGCCTCTGGCATACTCCAGGCGGGCATTGGTGACCTTCATCTGGATCTCAATGGGGACGGTCTGGATCTCGATCAGCGGATACATAGCGCAAACGCTCCTTTCTCTGCATCCGAACGATATGTATGGGTTCCGGGACGAACCGAAACTACAGCGATGCCTGGTTCAGGCTCAGCGCATGTAGTCGATCAGGGACTGGGGGATCACGTTGACGCCCACCTGGAGGGCGGCGCTGTAACAGGTCTGGGCCCACACCAGCTCGGTGATGGCGTCCACCTGGTCCACCCGCTCAATGCTTTCCAGCTCCACGTTGAGGGCGTCGAAGTTGGACTCCAGCTGGGTGCTGTTGACATTCAGGGACTTGGCCTCGGCGTCCAGGGCGGCGTGCTTGTCGATCATGGCGCTCTTGGAGTTCTGGAATTTCTCCACCAGACGGAGGGCGTCCTCATAGCTGCCGTTGTTCCAGGTCTTGGTGGAGGGATCATAGCCGTCAAACACGTCGGCCAGGCGGAGCATCAGGGAGGCCATGTTCTTGGGGTCGCCGTCGCCGTCCACGTCGTAGCCCATGATGTCAATGCCGGAGATGGCGGCGTCAAAGGCGGTGGAGGGGATGACCTCCCCGTTGCCGTCCAACTCAAAGCCCAGGCCGATGTCCACATAGAGGTGGTCGTCCTCGGCCCATTTTTTCAGCATCTCGTTATTGGTATAGGGCCGATTGGTATCGGGGTTGATCACGGTTGAGGTCGGATCATTGGGGTCTGTGAGGTAGTTGTTGCCCAGGGTGGCCGGATTGTCGATTTGGACGCCCCGGTAGGTGATAAAGCCGTCGGCGTCAATGGCGAAGGGGGCCTCCTGGTTGTCGGAGCCGGCGAAGATGAAGTCCTCGTCATACCGGGCGTTCATGCTCTGGATGATGGCCTCGGCGCCGGAGCGGAGCGCCTGGGCCTGACTGTCCAGGGCGTCCAGATTGGGGGTATTGAGCCCTCCCAGGGCGGGGACCTCGCCCAGCGTGCTGGAGAGGTCGTCCAGAATCCCCTCGATGTTGCTCCAGGCGGACTCGAACTTGCTCAGGACGGTCCGGTTGTTGGAGTACTGGGCGTTGATGGCGTTGAGGGAGCTGTGGACCTTGAAGGCGCGGGTGGCGGCGGCGGGGTCGGCGGCATAGGAGTTGAACTCCCGCCCCGTCATGACCTTCATCATGGAGTTGTTGAGGTTGTTGGTGACCTTGGAGAGGTTATAACGGTAATTGAAAAGGGAACCGTTTGTTGTGACGCGTACCATAGCAGTATCTCCTTTTCCCAAAATTACATGGCCAGCAGGGAGTCCAGCGCCGTGTTCAGCGTGGTCATCAGCCGGCAGGCGGCGGCGTAGGCCTTCTGGTAGACCATCAGGTTGGTGGCCTCGTCATTGAGGTCCACACCGGAGACGCTGTCCCGGTCGGTATAGATCTCATTGGAGGTGAGGGTGTAGTTGTTATAGACGTCGCCGGTGGTCATCTGGTCCTCGGCCAGGGTGGACTCGATGCGCAGCAGCATATCCTCAAAGCTGCCGTTGTAAATGGCGCCCACGGCGTCGGCGCCGGCAACATCCTTGGGGTCAAAGGCCTGCTTCTTGGTAAAGAGGTTGAGAAACGCGGCCAGATTGGAGGTGTCGCCGCTGGAGGCGTTGGGGTCCTTGGAGGCGATCATGGTGACATTACCCTCGCCCCAGGCCTGGGAGACCGAGATGTTGGAGGCGGTGATGTTGGTGGTATCGTTGTTGTTGCTCCCCATGCTGAAGAGGGCGCCCTCTCCGGAGACACCGGCGCCGGGGGTGTTGAGGGCGTTCATCTGCTCGGCAAACTCCTTGGCCAGGCTGTCCAGGGCCATCTGGTAATAGGGGATGCCCCGCTTGATGGCGGCGTCGGGGTCCACGGTGTTCACGTCGTTCTGGGTGGAGTACTCACCCTTCTCCGTCAGGATCTCCCGCAGGGACTGGATGGAGCCGTAGAGGTCATTGTCATCCAGGTTGGTGCCATTCACAGCCGTTGGCGCATGAGGGGGGTAGTCCGCCGGGTCGGCAAGCGCACCGTCCAGGCCCCGCAGGGGCTGAAGGGTAATCCCATAGTTGGGGTTATCGGTGGACTGGGCAAGTTCCCAATTGTCGGTGGGCTGGCCGTTTTCGTCCAGGTAGGGGAGATCGGAGCCGCCGGGGTAGTTGGGATTTGCAGTCGGGGTGCCCAGGGAGAGCTGGGAGGCATATTCTCCGTCCACCAGCGTATTCTTATCTCCGGTGGCCAGGGAGACGGTGAGCTTCTCCACAACAAGACCGGCGCCCACGTTCTCGTCGCTGTATTTCACGTCGATCTTCACGTAGGAGCTCAGCTCATCCAGCAAGCGGTTGCGCTCATCCCGCAGCTCTAGGGCCTCATCCCCCCGGATGTCGGCGTTGCGGATGGACACGTTCAGCTCCTGGATGCTGGTGAGAATGGTGTTGACCCGGGAGACGTCCTGCTCCAGATAGCTCTCATAGGTCCCTTTGAGCTCGGTGAGGTCGTTGGCGGCCTTGTTGAAGAGGCGGCACAGGGCCTTGGCGGAAGCGTAGATGAGTCGGTCGGTGCCGCCGTCCATGCCGCTGGTGATGGCCTGACTGATGAGGTCCCGCAGGTCGTTCATCTGGTTGAGGATGACGCCGTCGTCCTGCTCGCCGTCACCCTTGCCCACCTCGTCGAGAATGGAGGCGATGTCATCCAGACCGCTGAGCATCTGCCCGTAGGAGCCCACATGGGCCTGGGCGCTGCGGTAGAGAAGATCCAGTCCGGGGTCCCGGATCTGGCTGACGCCGGTGGTGAGCACGCCCTGGCCCACCCGGGTGTTGTACTGGGAGAAATACTTATCCGACGCGGTGGTGACAAGACTCACCTGGTCCAGACGCTGGCGGGTATAGCCGGGGGTGTTGATGTTGGTGATGTTGTTGCCCGTCACATCCAGGCCCTTCTGGGCGGCATAGATGCCCAGACGGGCGGTGCTGAAACAGCCGAATGTACTGCTCATGCCGATCCTCCTTATGCTCTGAAGTCAGCACCCATCCCTCTGAGGGGGGAGCTGGAGGGAGTTTGATAGGAATCGTCCGATTCGGAGCGGAGCCCGCGCCGCTCCAGCTCCTGGTTGACCGCCCGCAGGTCCTTCTCCACCACGGTACGGGCGGCCTCCTGGGCGCTGCGCAGGAGCGCATACTGCTTGCGGACCTTGTCGGTGGCCTGCGCCACCTCTCCGCGGTACTTTGGGGGACAGTGACGGTCCAGCTCCAGCAGGGGGACGCCGGACAGCCCCAGAGCCTCAAGCAGCTTCTCCCGCTTCTGCTCCAGACCGCGCAGCGCCAGCGAGACGGCCTGCTCCTGCTTCATGCAGCCGTTGAGCACCTCCAGGTCGTGGGCGCGTACCGCCTCGATCTTCTGCTGCTGCAGCCGCGTCAGATGGTCCAGCTCCTGCCGGAGCTCGGTGAAAAAGCGCAGCAGGTTTTCCATATCATCCATGGCCGATCCTCCTAGGGGTCCAGCAGCATGCGGGACGCGATCACACCCGTGTCCGGCCAATAGGTGCCCTCGGCGACCTGCTGCTGCAGGGCGGAGAGCTCATGGCGGGTAGGACGGATGCGGACCTGCTGGGAGATCTGGTTGGCCAGCGAACGGACCTGGCCCTCCTCGCCGCTGGGCGCGGGGGAGAAGAGGAACTGGTCGTAATTCTGCTGTTCGAGCTTGGGGTGTTCCGCCGCGGTGGGGCGGGCGCTATATGTGGAAATACCACGAAGCGGAAAGCCCCCAGTGGGCTTGATTCCTGAAAACATTCTGCATCCTCCTTCGGTGCGCTGAAAGGACTGGCCACTGCCAATCACTTATGTTATCGTCTGAAATGGGATAAAAATAAGACCCCGGAACCGAAAGACAAAAAACTTTCCCCTTTTTCTAATTTATTGAAAAAACAGTTACCGAAGTTTAACATTTTAAAAATCTTGTCGATATGACATAAGTAAGGCCGTATTAAAACGGTGTGACGATATTTATTAAATTAAGGAGACGTTGTCATGCGATATGAACTGACTGAGGATCTGATCACTGGAAACACCCTGATCGATTCCGAGCACAAACAGCTTTTTGATGCGATCAACGCTTTGCTGGACGCGTGCGCCAGTGGGAAAGGCCGTGATCAGATCATGCGTACGGTGGACTTTCTCAATGGATATGTAGGCCGGCACTTTTCCGACGAGGAGAGGCTGCAGGTGACCAGCAAGTACCCCAATTACCCCTCCCACAAGACCTTCCACGACGGCTACAAGCGCCAGCTCCAGCAGACCACCCAGGAGCTTTTGGCTGACGGCGCCACGGTGAAGTCTCTGGGCAAGCTCAACCAGGTGGCGGGCGTGCTTTTGTCCCACATCCGGACGGAGGACCGCAAGCTGGCCAAGCACCTCAAGGGCGCGTAAGGGACACACGTCTACATCTCCGGGCCATCCGGGGAGACTCCGCCCCGGCGCCGGGAAAGGCACGAAGGGATGAGGGAAATGGACCATGAACGGAAGATGGAAGAGGTCCTCGCGGTCTACCGCGGCATCCTGGACTTTCTCGGCGAGGGGGCGGAGGAGGATTTCTTTCTGCTGGACCTCGGCGCCGGGAGGCTCTATCTTCCGCGGGCCGTGGGAGAGCGTTACGGCGTGGCACGGAACGAGGACGGCGGCTGTACCCTGGAGGACTGGTATGGGATCGTCCATCCCAAGGATCTTCCGGCGCTCAAGGACAGGGTCGGGAGGCTGAAAAGCGGGGCGCTGCGCGCCTATGACGCGGAGTATCGGGTCTTCAACCGGCGGGGCGGGATCGTGTGGATCAGCTGCCGGGGGAAGGTCCAGCAGGATGAGCGGGGCAGGCCGGTGTGGATGATCGGACGGATTTCCGACACGGTGGCCAGAGGCAAGACGGACCGCCTGACGGGCGCCTTCAACATGGATGTGTGGAAGGAGGAGCTCCGTCGGCTCCTGGGACAGGAGCAGGACGGCTACCTGCTGCTGGTGGACGTGGACGATCAGAAGTCCATCAACCTGAAAAACGGTCAGGAATTTGGGGACCAGGTGCTCAAACGGGTGGCGGAGGCCCTGGAGGCCGCCACCGGCGGCGAGCAGCGGATCTACCGTACGGACGGCGACTGCTTCGCGGTGAATCTGCCGGGAAAGAGCGCCGGAATGGTGATGGAGATCTTCGCGCAGCTCCGGTGCCGGCTGAAGGAGTGCTGTACCCTGTCGGGCGGCTGCGTCCCCTTCCAGACCTACAAGGTCCCCGATGTGGGTACCCTCTTTCAGTATGCGGAAAATTCCGTGGACTATGCCAAGGCCAACGGAAAGGATACCCTGTGGTTTTTCTCCGCCGACGACTACGAAAAGGACCTGGCGGCGCTGGAGCTCAAGGAGGACCTCCGGCGGAGCGTCCAGAGGGGGTTTGATGGTTTTTCCCTGTACTATCAGCCCCAGGTGTACTCCCACAGCTACCGGCTCCACGGGGCCGAGGCGCTGCTGCGGTACTGCTCTCCCCGCAGGGGGAACGTGAGCCCCGAGGAATTCGTGCCCATCCTGGAGGAGACAAAGCTGATCTGCGCCGTGGGTCTGTGGGTGCTGGAGGACGCCCTGGCACAGTGCAGGAAATGGCGGGCGCATATCCCGGAATTCTGCGTCAGCCTCAACATGTCCTATACCCAGCTGCGGGAGGAGGACATCGCGGAAAAGGTCCTGGAGATCCTCAGACGCAGCGGGCTGCCCGGCAGCGCGCTGACCGTGGAGCTCACGGAGAGCGTTCAGCTTCTCAACTATTCCCACCTCAACGAGATCCTCCGCCGGTGGAAGCAGTACGGCATCTCCATTTCCATCGACGATTTTGGGACAGGCTATTCCAGCCTGAGCCGGCTCAAGGAGATGGAGGTGGATGAGGTCAAGATCGACCGGTGCTTTGTGCGCGACATCCAGCACAGCGCCTATCATTTCCGCCTGCTGAGCAACATGATCGAGCTGGCGGAGGGCAGCCGGATCCGGGTGTGCTGTGAGGGCATCGAGACCCCCGAGGAGCTGGCGGTGGTGGAGGAGCTGCGGCCCGGTCTGCTCCAGGGCTTCCTGTTTTCCCGCCCCTGCGGCGTGGAGAAGTTTGAGGAGCTCTATATCCGGTCGCAGGGCCAGGCGTTCCGGGCCCGGGAGGCTCGGGAGGAGAGCTACCGGCGCTCCGTGCACAACTACGACGGGGTGCCCATCTCCGAGTGGCCGGAGGATGAGGTCGTCCGGGCGATCATGGACGCGGAGAGCGACATCTTCTATGTCAGCGACCTGGAGACCTACGAGCTCTATTATCTGAATCCGGCGGGGCAGAAGCTGCTGGGACTGCGGGACTACCGCGGGAAAAAGTGCTATAAGGCCCTTCAGGGCCGGGACGAGCCCTGTCCCTTCTGCACCAATCAGTATTTGAAGGCGGATGTTTTTTACGTCTGGGATCAGATGAATGAGTACTGTGGACGGCATTTCCTTCTCAAGGACAAGCTGCTCACCTATCGGGGCAGACAGGCGAGGATGGAAGTGGCGCTGGACATCACCAAGCACGAGATCGTCAGTCAGAACCTGCGGGAACAGCTGGACTTTGCCAATAAAATGATGGAGTGCAGCCAGCGCCTGGCGGAAGACACAGACTACGCCGGCACGGTGCGGCGCTTTCTGGCCCTGGTGGGGGAGTTCTACCAGGCCGACCGGGCTTACCTGTTTGAGCCGGAGCCGCAGGAGCAGGAGAGGTGGAGCAAGACAGGGGAGTGGTGCCGGCACAATGTACTGCCGCAGCTCGGGAGCGGACAAAGGGTGCCTCAGGCGGCGCTGGAGCGCTGGCTGCGGCTGTTCCGGCAAAACTGCTCGGTCATCCTGTCTAACCTGGATACCCTGCGATATTCCAGCCCCGCCGAATGGGAGATGCTGGTGGAACAGGACATTGCCCGTCTCATCGCGGTCCCGGTGCTGCTGGATGGCGCCCTTGTCGCTTTCATCGGCATCGACAACCCGCGCTATTCCGTTCAGGACGACACCCAGGTGCGCATCCTGTCCTGCTTCCTGATCAACCGGATCCGGCAGGAGCGCAATGAGCGGCGGCTCCGGGCGCTGCTGCGGGCGGACTATGACCACATTCTCTCCGCGCTGGGCGTGGGCCTGTGGAAGATCCGGATGGACCCCGAGACAAGGCGCTGTGAGATGCTGGCGGATGACAACATGTGCCGGGTGATGGGCGCGCCGCGCTCCCTCACGCCGGAGGAGTGCTACCGCCATTGGTATAACCGGGTCAATGACGGCTATTACCACTACATCAACGAGTCCATGGAAGGCATGGAGCAACACCAGCGGGTCATGCAGCTGGAGTACACCTGGAAGCATCCGGAATACGGCGAGGTGTTGGTCCAGGGTGTGGGTACCCGTGTGGCGGACGAGGACGGGATGATCTGTCTGAAGGGGTATCACCGCATCATCAGTGATACCGACTTCCCCAGGCCGCTGCCGGATGTCCATATACGGGATACCTTCGAGTACAATGAGCTGAGCAAAAGCATCTTCTTTCACACGGCCAGGAGCCTGATCTTGGGGGAGGAGGACCACGAGTCGGATTTTCCCCAGTGCTGGATCGACCGGGAGATCGTCCACCCCCACTTCGCGCTGGAATTTCGGGAGGCCTTTTCCGGTGTGTGCCTGAAGTCGGACCTGGTCCTTCCGGAGATCCTGCTCAAAGGGAAGGACGGCAACTATGGATGGTTCAAGCTGATGCTGCGCCATCTGGGCAAGGGACAGCAGGACCACAACACGGTGGTGGCGGTGCTGGAGCCCACAGGCGCCGAACGGGTGAAAGAGCTGGAGTGCATGTGCAGGGCCCGCTTTTACCAGGCGCTCCTTTCAGAGACGGTGGCCTACGCGGAGGTGGACCTGGAGAGCGGACAGCTCCGGTCGGTGGGCGGCCTGTGGCGGGAATATGTGCGGGAGGACCGGCGGGAGCCGGTTCGCTTCCTGGAGCGTTTGGAGAGACAGCTCAGCCGGTATCTGCCGGCGGCGGAGGCCCGGGAATTCCGGCGTCTTTGTGGTCAGGGGGGCTGGGGGGAGCTCATCCAGCGGGGCGAGCTCAGCCGGCGCTTCAGCTATCAGCGCCAGATCGGGCATGAGCGCCGCTGGGTGGAACTGGTCATCCACGTGTTTCGGGAGCCCGAGACCCAGAATGTGTATGCCCTGCTCTACTTGAAGGACATCAACCTGGAGAAGGAGCGGGCCATCGCCCAGGACAGGGCGGCCAACCGGGACCCTTTGACCGGCGTGTACAACAGAACGGCCTTCGAGCGTCAGGTGACCAAGTGTGTCCGGGGGGCAGAGCCTGATCTATGCGGTGTCCTGATGGTGCTGGACGTGGACGATTTTAAGCGTATCAATGATAACAACGGTCACCTGGCAGGTGACCAGGCTCTGCGGAAGGTGGCGCGGATTCTGCGGACCACCTTCCGGCAAAGCGACATGATAGGGAGGCTGGGGGGAGACGAGTTTTTGGTCTTTCTCAACGACTATCTGGATCAGGAGCGTCTCTCTCAGCGACTATGCCAGCTACTGGACCAGCTGGATGCCATCGCGGAGTTCCCCCTGGCCAGCAGCATCGGCGTGACCTTCGTGCGCAAGCGAGGGTTTGACTATACCCGGTGCCTGGCTGAGGCGGACAAAGCGCTCTACTACGGAAAACAGACGGGAAAACATCAATTCATTTTCTATGAAGATCTACCGGCGAGCCGGAAGATAACAACCACGGTCCGCTGATGGCAAATAGCTAGGGATAAAAGGAGGATCCACCATGCTCAACAAGATGAGACTAAAGCCCTATCTACTTATGGTATTTTCGGCGTTGATTGTCCTGGCTGGAATCATTGCTCTGGTCGGCATCATAGGGCTGCAAAGCACCCAGAATAACACGGAAAACCTGATCCACCAAGTCCTGGACGCGAACAGCGCTGTCAAGGACTGCCGCATCGCGACCAACGTGGCCGCGCGAGATCTGCGCGAAATGGTCCTTTCTGAGGACCCCCAGCAGATCTCCCAGTTCGAGTCCAACATCAATGACAATATCCAGACCATTGAGGAGCAGGTCCAGGTCTTCAAGGATGCCCATGGCACCGAGGATGGTCTGGCCCAGCGGTACGAGACCGCCTTCCAAAACTGGTTCAACATCGCCAACGAGGTCATTGATGAGGCCAAGCGCGGCAACTGGGAGATGGCCAAGGAGACCATTCTGAACGAGTGCTCCCCTGCCATGAACGAGCTGGCCGACATTGCCCAGGAGATCGACGCCGTCACCACCCAGGAGCGGAGCCTGGAGGAAGAGAGCACCCTGGTGATGCTCAGGGTGTATATGATCATCCTGGTGGTGGTCTTCGTGCTGGCGCTGGTCTTTGGTCTGATGGTGGCCCTGAAGACCACGAGTATGATCACCAAGGCTGTAAGCAAGATCCGCGCCGCCGCCGAGGCCCTGTCCAAGGGCGATCTGAAGGCCCAAGTGGACTATGACGGCAAAAATGAGTTTGGCGATCTGGCCGAGCGCCTGAATTTCTCCTTCGGTGAGATCAGCAAGTATATCGACGCCATCGACTACGGCATGACGGAGTTCTCCAGCGGCAACTTCAGCTGCGAGTGTCCCATCCAGTTCCGGGGTGATTTTGCCCACATCCAGACCTCCATCGAGAATTTCCAGGAGAAGATGAGAAGCACGCTGACCGAGCTGGAGGCCTCCTCCGCCCAGGTGAGCGCCGGCGCCGAGCAGGTGGCCGACGGGGCCCAGGCCCTGGCCCAGGGCGCCACGCAGCAGGCCAGCAGCGTGGAGGAGCTCTCCGCCTCCATCAGCGAGATCTCCAACCTCATCTCTGACACCGCCGAGTTCTCTCAGAAGGCGGACCAGCTGGGTCAGGAGAGCAGGGAAATCGTGAACAAGGGCAAGGAGGAGATGAAGCAGCTCCTCTCCTCCATCCAGGATATTGCCGATGCATCCAACAACATCCAGAGCATCATCAAGGTCATCGACGACATTGCCTTCCAGACCAACGTCCTGGCTCTGAACGCCGCCGTGGAGGCCGCCCGGGCGGGCAACGCCGGCAAGGGCTTTGCCGTCGTGGCCGACGAGGTGCGCAGTCTGGCCCAAAAGTCGGCCGATGCCGCCCAGGAGACCACCGGTCTCATCAAAAACTCGCTCCAGCACGTCTCCCACGGCGAGGAGATTGCCAAGCGCACAGATGCCGCCTTTAATGACGTGGCGGAGGCGTCCCAGAATATTTTGGACATGATCGCCAAGATCGCCCGGGCCTCCCAAGAGCAGGCCGATGCCATCTCCCAGATCTCCGTGGGCATCGACCAGATCTCCGCGGTGGTCCAGACCAACTCGGCCACCTCCGAGGAGAGCGCCGCGGCCAGTGAGGAGCTCAGCAGTCAGGCCAACGTGATGAAGGAGCTGCTGGGGGGCTTCACGCTGACCGCTGACAATGGACAGGCCTGCTATTCCAGCGTCAGCGAGGGCGAGAGCGGAAACGCCTATGCCGCTCCTGCCGGCGTGGGCGACAAGTATTAACGGAAGAGACTTCGCAAAGGGCTCCGGGGCCGCCTTGCCCCAGGAGCCCTCTGCCGTCCCCTGGGAAAACAGCTCCCCACAGGCTGCCTCTTTTCCGCGCCGTTGGCGTGCGGCGGAAAAAAATACCGTTGTTTTACCGGACCGACCAGGTCTGGGAAAACAACGGTATTTTTATTTTTGGCTCACTTGGCGGTCTTCAGATGGGTCATGAGTACGCTGGCGATGTTTTCACAGGAGGCCTGGATGGTGACCGCGCCGATCTCGTGGGCCACACAGGGCATGCCGTACACCACACAGGACTCCTTGTCCTGGCCGATGGTATAGGCGCCGGCCTTGCGCATCTCCAGCAGGCCGCTGGCGCCGTCCCGGCCCATGCCGGTCATGATGATGCCCACCATGTGGCATTTGACGGTGCTGGCCATGGAGGAGAAGAGAACATCCACCGAGGGCCGGTGGCCGCTGACCTTCTCACCGGGCATACAGGAGACGGTGTAGCGGCTGCCCATCCGCACCACCCGCATCTGGAGATCGGCGGGGGCGATGAGGGCCAGGCCACGGTGAATCTCGTCTCCATTGACGGCCTCCCGCACCTCCATCTGGCACAGACGGTTGAGGCGGTCGGCATACATTTTGGTAAAGCCCACCGGCATGTGCTGAACGATGAGCATGCCGGGGATGTCGGCGGGCAGGCGCTTGAGGACCTCCAGGGTGGCCTCCGTGCCGCCGGTGGAGGCGCCCAGGCCGATGATGGTGCTGTCCAGGGCGAGGCTGTGGCCCAGGGACCCGATGGGAGGATGGACCGCGGCCATGCCGGCGGCGGGTGCCGGGCGGGTGGTCCGGGGGACCTTGGCGCAGGAGGCCACGATGATCTTCTGGGCCAGGGCGTGGAGGAAGGAAGCCGTGCTCTCCGCACCGTCAGGCTTGCGGACGAAGTCCACCGCTCCGGCGGCCAGGGCGTCAAATACCCGCAGGTTCAGCGAGGACACCAGAATGACCGGCACCGGATGGGTGGGCAGGTACTGCTTAAGAAACTCAATGCCGTTGACCCCCGGCATTTCCACATCCATGGTCACCACATCGGGGGAGAGGCGGTCAATTTTGCTCTTGGCATCCACAGCATTGATGGCGGTGCCCACCACCTTGATGCGTGGGTGGGAAGCCAGCCCCTGAGTAATGAGGTTCCTGGCCACCATGGAGTCATCCACCACC
>DXCX01000012.1 GCA_019115785.1 Candidatus Intestinimonas merdavium
ATCTCTCCTCCCGGTGAACGCGCCACAGGAATGTAAAATTCCAAAACTATAATGAAAATGCCGACCGCCATCTCATTGCCTGTGCACTGAGATGGCGGCCTTTTTATACGCCGGGAGATTTGACGGTTACAACAGACCTCCCACACAGTATGTTGGTCCCATCTCGATCTTTATCCACAATTTTTCTCACAATGTGGAAAAGTCAGCGCTTATTATTGACATATGCCAGAAATAGAGTATACTTAGGTTACTGGCATATACCAAATTCCTGAGAGGAGGCGGCCGGATGCCCAGACCATGTAAACGGAGACGGGTGTGCGCCCTGCCGGAGCGGCGGCATTTTTGCTCGGTGGAGGGTGGAGCCTGCCAGGAGCCCATTCGTTTGACGGTAGACGAGTTTGAAAGCATCCGTCTCATGGACCTGGAGGGACTCAACCAGGCTGACTGCGCTCAGCAGATGGAGGTCTCCCGGGCCACAGTACAGGCCATCTACGGCACCGCCCGTACCAAGGTGGCCAGATTCCTGACTCTGGGTGGGTCTCTGACCATCGGAGGCGGTGAGTTTATCCTCTGTCCCAGTGGAAATCCGGGCTGCGGCCACTGTTACAGGCATTGTCATAAAGGAGGAAACAGCTGTGAAAAAAATCGCGGTGACCTATGAGAACGGTCAGGTGTTCCAGCACTTTGGCCACACGGAGAAGTTCAAAGTCTATGATATAGCTGAGGGAACAGTCCAGTCTGCGGCCATCCTCAGCGCCGATGGGAGCGGCCACGGCGCTCTGGCTGGCCTGCTGGCGGAGAGTGGTGTGGATACCCTGATCTGCGGTGGTATTGGAGGCGGTGCCCGGGCAGCCCTGGCACAGGCGGGTATTCAGCTCTACGGCGGTGTGTCCGGGTCCGCCGATCAGGCGGTGGCCTGCCTTCTGGCTGGAACCCTGTCCTATGACCCAGCCGCAGAGTGCCATCACCACGACGAGCACCATGGCCACGACTGCGGCGGCCACCATGAGCACCACTGCGGCGGCCATAGCCATAGCTGCGGTGAGCACTAGGCAGGGATACAGTAAAGAAAAGTCGCATTACACCAGCAAAAAATAAAAAAGTGCCCGTCCGCCGGACGGGCACTTTCCTTTTCAATTATTCCGCCTCGGGGGACTTGGGCGGCTGTCCTCCACCAGAGGGACGGCGCCGCCGCCGGTTCCGATTGCGGCTGGGGGCCTTTTTCTCGCCGCTCTCGCCATTCTCTTTGGAGGGCTGGTTCTGCATCTGCTGAGTCAGCCTCTCCCCTTTTGCTTTGTTGGGACGGCTGTTGACGCGCTGCTGCTCCCCCTGGGGCCGGTCACTGCTCCCTCTGGACGGCTGCTCTTTCCCCTTTTTCTCAGGGACAGCCTCCTGGGCCTGCTTGCCCTCACCGCTTCCCCGCCGGCGCCGGGACCCGCCTCGGCTGCGGCTTCCACGGTCCTGCGGGGGAGATTTCTTCTCCCGCATGGGCTGGGCGCTCTCCTCAGCCGCCTGGAACACCCGCTCCAGAGCCTCGGTGAGCGCTGTCCGCTCCGGGGTGGGCCGTTCCCACACCCCCTCCTCCCGAGGGGGCACATAACGCAGCTTGGCCAGCTCCTCTGGAGGGGGAGCTACATAGTCCTCTGGCCGCTTTCCTTTGCCATTTCGGACCACACAAATCTCACAGTTCCGATAGCACTTTGGGGTCTCCGGGGAATCGTCCAGCCGGACTTTTACCTGCTCCTTCAGCAAGTTTACCTGACATACGGTGCCCACCCCGTCCGGGGTCTCCACAAAAGACTCCTGCTTTGGCATCCGCTTTACAGCATCCTCGTAGGCCTCCTGTTCGTACTTCAGACAACACATAAGGCGGCCACAGGTACCAGAGATTTTGGTGGGGTTCAAGGAGAGGTTTTGGGTCTTCGCCATCTTGATGGAGACAGGCTGGAACTCATCCAAAAAGCCTGAACAGCAGAAGGGACGCCCACAGATGCCCAGGCCGCCCAGCATTTTTGCTTCATCCCGTACGCCGATCTGCCGCAGCTCAATACGGGTGTGAAATACACTGGCGAGATCTTTGACCAGGGCTCGAAAGTCCACCCGCCCCTCGGCAGTAAAAAAGAAGAGGATCTTATTCCCCTCAAAATTATACTCCACCTCTACCAGCTTCATCTCCAGACCGTGATCCGCGATCTTTTCCTGGCAGATACGAAAGGCCCGGGCCTCCTTCTCCCGATTGCGCTCCACAATCTTCTCATCCTCGGGGGTGGCCACCCGGAGCATGGGCCTGAGAGGGGGTACGACCGACTCGTCAGGCACCATGGTATTGCCCTGAACACACTCGCCATACTCCACTCCACGGGCAGTTTCAATAATGACCCCCTGACCGGACACCACCTGGACACCCTGGGGATCAAAGTAATATTGTTTTCCGCCGCTTTTAAAGCGGACACTGATGATTTCAGTCATGGGGATACCTCGATCTCTCTGATTTAAAAGGAGCCCGCGCACAGCCAGCCCGCCACATGGCCGGCCCCCACATGGAAGTCCAGCCCACGGCGTACCTCCTCCAGGCGTCTCGCCAGGGACAGGGCACGGCGAAGGTCTTGGCATCCGCCTATGCCGGTACGCAGCTGCTCCACGCCCTCCTCCATGAGGGCACTCAGGTCTTCCCGCTCCCATTTCTCCAGTCCCACGCAAAATTCCAGTGCGGCAAGCTCCGGTCCCTCCAACAGCAGCTTCACCAGCCTCTGGGCCGTCTCCTGGACCCCTCGGGCTCTGCTGTCGGAATCCTTCAACAGGGTGATCCCCCGTCCAATAACCCCCTCACACCGATGGGCGGCGTCGGCAATCCGATCGGCGGGTAGGTCTGAAAAACGGGCCGACAGCACTGCCAGAGCCTCGGCCTCGGAGACTGGACCCAGGCGGATGAGCTCACATCGGGAGCGCACCGTGGGCAGGACTGCCCCTCCATTCTCCGCCAAAAGAAGAAAGGCAACATAGGGCGGCCCCTCTTCCAACAATTTGAGAAGGGCATTTTGAGCACTCTGATTCATGGTGTGGGCGTTTGGAATCAGGTAGACCTTCCGGGGCGCTTCGTTGGGCCGGATATAGGCATCCGCCCGCAGAGCACGCACCATGGACACATTGACATCCTTCCCCTCCTCCCCGACCCAAATAATGTCGGGGTGGACACCGGAAATCGCCTTACGGCAGTCGGGGCAAGCACCGCAGGGGACCTCTCCACCACCGGAACACACCAATGCTTGGGCCAAAAGTCCAGCCAATGTGTGCTTCCCACAGCCGGCAGGCCCAGCCAGAATATAGGCGTGAGAGAGTCCCCGTCCGGCAGAAAGACGGTGTTTGGCCTGGGGATTCCCCGCCAGGACCTCCAATCCCCGCATCAGGCCCGCTCGAAGCGCTCAATATCCACCACAAAAATGGTGGCTCCGCCCACGGTCACCTCCACGGGCATGGAGGGATAATAGCCGTAGCTCATCTCGGTGGTGGTGGGGATCATCTGCTTGCGGGAATGGGAATGTTCCTTGATAATGTCAATGACAGTCTGGACCTTCTCCTCATCCACGCCTACCAAAATGGTGACGTTGCCAGCCATAAGGAAACCGCCGGTGGTGGCCAGCTTGGTGGAGGAGAAACCCTTTTTGGTCAGGGCATGGGTGACGGCGTTGGCGTCATCAAAGTTGATGATAGCAAGGATCAGTTTCATAGTAATCCCTCCTTGATGCAGACAGGCCCACTCAGGGGCAAACGGAAGTAAGTCCAGTCTATTCCTATTTATTATACCCTATTTCCTTCAAATAGGAAAGATGTTTTTTCTTCGGTCGAAAGAGTGTCCAGGAAACACTTGAATGTGGCAGCACCTCATTGCCGCTTCCATTCAGAAGAGATGGGAACATGATGCGCAAAAGAAGTAAAACGCCCCATCTGTTGGGCAGCATCGTATACTGCCTGACAGATGGGGCACAGTTTCTACTGAAAAAGGGGGCTATAGCTTCAATCCCGGTGCTCACCCTTGGAATAGGCCACGATGGTACGGCGGTTGGGCTCGGTTCCGGTAGAGTAGGTGGTCACATCAGGATAATCCTGAAGGGCGGTATGGATCACATGGCGCTCATAGGCGTTCATGGGCTCCAGGGTGACGTTCCGGCGGTACTTGACCACCTTTCCGGCTACCTTTCGAGCCAGACGCTCCAGAGATTCCTCCCGCTTGGCCCGGTAGCCTTCGGCGTCCACATGAATACGCACCCGTTTGGACTGACCACGGTTGACAGAGTAGCTGGTGAGCTGCTGAATGGCGTCCAGGGTTTCTCCACGGCGGCCAATGAGGGCACCCAGTCCCTCGCCCATCAGCTCCACTTTATAGCTGCCATCCTCCGCCACGGTGATTTTGGGCGTGGCGGACACTCCCATATGGGCCAAAAGTCCGTTGAGAAAGGTGGTGATGGCCTCCGTACGATCCCCATCGGGAGCCGGCTCCGCAGCCTTGGGTACAGCCTTGTCCTCTTGGACAGAGGTTTTTTCGGCTCCCTTTCCCAGTGGGACCTTGGGGGACTCCGTCTTGGGTGCGTCGGCCTTGGGCTGGGGCTTGGGTTTCTCCACCTTGGGAGCGGGAGCATCGGGGACCTCGTAGGTCACCTTTACCTTTGCGGGGCTGCCGCCGATGCCCAGAAAACCGCTTTTGGCCCGCTCCAGCACCTCTACAGAGACTTCATCCCGGTCCAGGCCCAGCTTTCGGAGGGCGGCGCTGATGGCCTCCTCCTCGTTTTTACCTGTCGTCTCAATATACTGCAACATAGGTCTTCTCGTCTCCTTATGTTGGGCTCATTCTTTGTCCTTGTCTTCAGACGCGGCGTTGATGGCATCCACCTCGGCGTCCACTTTGGCCCAGGGGTCCTGGACTTCGGCATCATCCTCGGCAAGGGCGGTAATCTCCGCATCTGCCCCAGTGTCCAAGCTCTCCTCCGCCGTCTCCACGGCCTCGGCGGAGGCGTTCTCCTCCAGGATCTCATTTACAATGAGCTGGTCAGCCGCACCCTCAGCGGCCACAGCCTGAAGATGGTCAGATTTCTTCTTCAGAGCCTTTTCCACCGCAGTCTCGTCCACCGGGGTACCAGGGTCCTTATAGGGAGTAGGTCCATCAGGGCTATACCGATAGGGATCATAGGCGCGGCCCCGGGCATAAGCACGGATACCTACCCGGCTCACCTCGATGACAGAGGCGTCGCTCTTTTTCTTCTCCTCCACGGGCTTGGCCTTTTTCTTTCCCCGGTTGGCCTTGGCCTCGGCAATGGCCTGCGCCTTGCGCTCAGCAGCCTCCCGGCGGCGCTGCTTCTCCTCTTCCTTTTCCAGCCGCTCCTGCTCCGCCTTAATTGCGGCTGCGGCCTCATAGTCCTTCTTTAGGATGCGGCCGGCCAGCAGCTCCTGAAGAAGAGAGAGTACGTTATTAGACACCCAGTAGATACTCATGGCTGCGGGCATGGAATAGCCCACCCACAGAGAGATCAGCGGAGACATAATCATCATGGTCCGACTGGTGGTCTTGGCCTGCTCATTTTCAGGCTGGTTCTTGTTGAGCTGGTTGGTCCACATGGAGACAAAAGAAAACAGCAGACCGGTACAGGCCGAAACGATGGGGATCAAGAAGGTGCCAATGGCGTTCCAGTTGATGGGGCCCGTCCAAATCTTCCAGGTGGGAATGGTGGATAAAGCCAGTCCCAGAAAGGAGAAATCCAGCTGCTTAAGATTTTCGGCAAAGGCGGCGACAGCGGGATTGGCCACCACAGCGTCAAAATTTTCAAAGAGCACATTGGAGGCAATGAGCTGGTAATAGACGTTCTTGGACGGTTCAATGGTAGTGGCGGCGTACTGGTTGAGCACGTCGATAAGGGTGGTAATCTGCGTTTCATCCAGACCCATCATATATTTCATGGGCTGGCGAATGATGGCGTACAGGGGCAGCAGAATACAGATGGGGAGAAGGGACCACAGACAGCCGCCCATGGGGTTGACCTTTTCCTTTTCATACAGCTTTTGAATTTCCAGGTTTTGCCTCTGTTTGTCATTGGCGTACTTTCTCTGGATCTGCTGCATCTTGCCCTGAAGCATGTTCATCTGGATCATGCTCTTTTTCCCCTTCAGGGAGAAGGGGAAAAGGATGAGCTTCACCACCACGGCAAAGAAAATGAGGGCGAAGCCGTAGCTGCCGGTCAGGTCATAAAAGAGCTGGAGCAGCCAGGAAAACGGCATAAGAATGTAGTATGCAAAATCCATTTGCTTGCCTCCACAGAAGATTCAGGCCCTAAGGCACCGGGTCATATTCGATGCTCTTTTGCCTGTGAAAGGGCTGGCACTTGAGGATTCGGCGCAGGGCCAGCCAGCCGCCTTTCCAGGCGCCGTACTTCTCCACCGCCTCCAGGGCGTAGGCCGAGCAGGTGGGAATAAAGCGGCAGCAGGGAGGTCGGGCGGGCGAGATGTGGACGCGGTAGAACCGAATGAGCCATAAAAGGAGCTGTTTCACCCCTCCGCCTTCTTTCGCAGGCCCAGCTTGTCCGCCAAAGAGAGGAAGGACTTCTCCAGCTGTCCATACTTGGCATAGACGGCTTTGACCCGGGCTACCACCACAATGTCATAGCCCGGGTTGAGCTCCCCCTCATGGAGCCGGTAGATCTCCCGCAGGCGGCGGCGGACCCGGTTGCGCCGGACGGCACAGCCCACCTTCTTCCCTACTGTGAAGCCCAGCCGGTTCTGATCCCGCTTACACTTGCGGCAATATAGGGCCAGATAGGGGCTGGCAGCGCTCTTTCCCTTGTGATAGAGCCGCTGAAATTCATGATTTCGCTTCATGGTAACGGTGAACTTCAAGGTCCGGTCCCTCCTGTGTGACGGCACCGGCGGCGAAAAACTGCCGTATGCACTGCAGGGGCGGTGGGAACTAGATCCCCCGCCCCTTCAAGACGCTCTATTCGGTCGATGCCGCATCCCTTAGTAGGACAGGCGGGCGCGGCCCTTCGCACGGCGGCGAGAGAGGACCTTCCGGCCATTCCGGTCGGCCATCCGCTTCCGGAAGCCGTGGACCTTGGAACGCTGGAGCTTCTTGGGCTGGTAGGTACGCTTCATGTCTGAACACCTCCTGTAACGGTTCCTGAGACGGGCGTGCCCGTCCACCACAACGGCCGGCGGACCGGCCGAGGTCGTCATTTGGGTAGACGCCCCCCTTGTTTTTGGGGACGCTTTGCTTATTATAGACCATGGTTTCCCCCACTGTCAACTATATTTTTGCTGGAATTTCCACATATGTCAAGGAGTTTTCCTTCCACACAAGATGTTGTGCCGCAGGCTTTCACTTTCTCCTTTTTACCCTGTGGAAAAGTGGATACACATGTGGAAAACTTATTGCCTAGCACACTTATTTTTGTTATAATGTGTACGTATCCGTACACCTTTCCGCCCCTGCATGCCACAGGCCATAGATAGAGAGGCTCCCGTTTGCGGGGCACCGCCGTCATCCTTGAAGGTCCGCCTTTAAGGGTGTTGCTTTGCTGTCTTGGAGCGGGAGAGAGAAAGCATTTTTGGAACAAAGGGAGGTCAATGCCATGGCCATGAACTCCGCCGCCGACATTTGGTCCCGCGTCCTCACCCTCATGGAGGCGGACATGACCGCCACCACCATTCACACCTGGTTCGACGACACGGTGGCCGTGTCCATGGAGGGCGACAAGTTCATTCTCCATACCCCATCCGACTTTAAACGGGACATTATCGTCTCCCGCTACCTGCCCCCCATTCAGAAGGCCCTCCACGAGCTCTTCTCCGCCGACTTCCAGGTGGAGGTGCTGGGGGACGGAGATCTGGAGCGCCGGCAGCGCAGCGCCAGCCCCAAGGATGACAGCTTCCTCCCCGGCACGGAGGAGTATACCTTTGAGCGGTTCGTGGTGGGCTCCTCCAATAAATTTGCCCACGCCGCCGCCCGGGCGGTGGCCGACCACCCCGCCATGAATTACAATCCCCTCTTTATCTACGGAGAGTCCGGCCTGGGCAAGACCCATCTTCTCTATGCCATTGCCCACAAGATCCACGACGAGCACCCCGACTACCGCATCGTCTACATCAAGGGCGACGCCTTCACCAATGAGCTTATCCAGGCCATCCGGGAGGGCCGCAACCAGGAGTTCCGGGAAAAATTCCGGTCAGCCGATGTTTTTCTCATGGACGATGTCCAGTTTATCGCCGGTAAGGACTCCACCATGGAGGAGATGTTTCACACCTTCAATACCCTCTACGAGACCAGAAAACAGATCGTCTTTACTGCCGACCGTCCCCCCAAGGAGATGCTCAAGCTGGAGGACCGTTTGAAGACCCGGTTTGAATGGGGACTCATTGCTGACATTCAGCCCCCTGACTATGAAACCCGCATGGCCATCATCAAAAACAAGGCCATCCGCATGGGGGTGGAGCTGCCCGAAGCCGTTTTACAATATGTAGCGGAGAATATTACCGCCAACGTCCGGCAGATCGAGGGCACTGTAAACAAGATCATGGCGCTTCGGGATCTGGAAGGGAGCAGCATTGATGCCGCCACCGTTACCCGGGCGGTACGGGATATGTTCAAGGACCCCTCCGACATCATGCCCACCTCCGACGTCATCATCGAAGAGGTCTGCAACTTTTATAACATTGAAAACAGCGCCCTCCGGGGACAGGGGCGTACCAAGGATACGGCTTTGGCCAGACAGGTGGCCATGTACCTCATTCGTGAGATGACCAACCTATCCCTCAAGGAGATCGGCAAGGAATTTGAAAACCGGGACCACACCACCGTCCTCCACTCCATTGAGCGCATCGAAAAGCTAAAAAAGACCACCCCCGAGATCTCTGAGGTCATCAAAGACATTCGGGCTAACATCAATGCCAGATATGAGTAAGCCCTCTGCCCGTATGTCTTGCCCTATTTTTGACGCCCCAGGACCTCATTCCTGCAAATGACGGAACTCCTGCATTCTCATCGTATGGACGCTCCGCAAGTCTATTCATTTCATGCATAAATACTCGTACAGGCCTGGAAATTGTCTCCGGGCCATTTCCACCGGTTTTTGTGGAAATGTGGAAAAGGTGATGTGGACAATTTTTCGACCTCTTTCCCCTGTGTGGAAACCGTCGAACTTTGTCCACGACCCCTGTGGACACGCTTTGTCTTCTCTCCCAAGGCTTTCCGACGTTTTTCCACAATATTTTATACTACGAGTACTATTTCTATCTTTTATCCTCTCCTCTCCTCAAAAACGAGCGGAGCACGAAAGGAAGGGAACCCACTCTCATGAAGTTTTCCTGTGAAAAAGCACTCCTTCAGTCGGCCATTGCCACCACGGCCCGGGCCGTCTCTCCCAAGAGTTCCATTCCAGCCCTGGAAGGCATTCTTCTGGAGGCTGGTGACCAGCTGCGCCTCACCGGCTACAATCTAGAAACCGGTATTCGCACCGTAGTCCCCGCTCAAATTGACCACTCAGGCAGTCTGGTCCTCTCCGCCCGCCTTTTTGGTGAAATCATCCGCAAGCTTCCCGATGATGTCGTCTCCTTCTCTGCGGACGGATACCTGGTGAACATCACCTGCGGCATGAGCAAATTCAATATTTTGGCTACCGATCCCGAAGATTTTCCTGAGCTGCCTACCGTAGAGGACCAGAACAGCTTTTCCATTGCCCGGGATAAGCTGGGTTCCATGATCCGGCAGACCATTTTTGCCGTCAGCGACAACGAATCCCGGCCCATCCACACCGGTTCCCTCTTTGAGGTGGGGGCCGACGGACTCACCATGGTCAGTGTAGACGGCTACCGGCTGGCGCTTCGTCATGAGCCCATCCTGGAAAAGGATGGTACCCCCTCCTTTTCCTTTGTGGTCCCCGGTGCTGCGCTCAATGAGGTGGAAAAAATCTGCGGCGACAGCCAGGACGAAGCTTTGGTCATTGAGGGAGACCGCCACGTGATGTTCCGTATGGGGGACACCATGCTGGTTTCCCGCCGACTGGAGGGTGAGTTCCTGGCCTATCGCCAGGCCATCCCCCGGAACAATACCATCAAGGTGGAGGGAGACACCCGTACCCTTCTCACCTCCATTGACCGGGTCTCCCTTATTATCTCTGATAAGCTCAAATCTCCTCTGCGCTGTGTGTTTGGAGAAAATATGCTGAGTATTACCACAAAAACCGGAATTGGCGACGCTGCCGACCAGTGCCCCATCTCCGGAGATGGTCAGAATCTGGAGATCGGCTTCAACAACCGCTATCTCATGGATGCGCTCAAGGCCGCCCCCACCGATCGGGTCCGTCTGGAGCTCAGCTCCGGGGTGGCCCCCTGCGTCATCCTCCCCGCCGAGGGGGAGGAGAATTTCCTCTATATGGTGCTGCCTGTGCGGCTGAAGGCAGGCGAGTGACATGGAGCTGCGTCCCTATCTGAGAAAGGCCCAGTTTTATGAGACAGACGGCATGGGTGTGGTCTATCATGGGAATTATATCCATTGGATGGAGGAGGCCCGTACCGACTTTATGGATCAAATCGGCTGGGGCTATGAAAGAGCCGTGGAGGCCGGCATCGACTTTGCCCTCACCGACATCTCCTGTAAATACCGCTCCATGACCCGATTTGGGGAGACTGTGGCCATCCATATGTCGGTGACCCGGCTCTCCCCTGCCAAAATGGAGGTGGCCTACCGTATGGTAGACGTCCAGACGGGCGTTCTCCGAGCGGAGGGGACCTCAGGTCATTTCTTCTACGACCGAAAGCACAATAAGCCGGTGGCTCTGAAGCGGGTGCTGCCCGAGGCATATACCCTCTTTGTGCGGCTCCTGGAGGAGCACGCGGAGTCATAAACGGGAGGAAGCCATGCAGAAGCAGATCGTAAAGATCCAGACGGAATGGATCAAACTGGACGCTCTTTTGAAGTTTGCCGGCGTTACAGAGACAGGCGGCGAGGCCAAGGAGGCCATTCAAGCTGGTGATGTAAAGGTAAATGGTGAGATTTGCACCATGAGAGGGAAAAAACTTCGGCCCGGCGATATAGTGGAGCTGGAAGATGTGGAGCTTACCGTCCAATGAAGGTGGATGCTCTGGAGCTGGAGGATTTCCGCAATTACCGGCGGCTGGAGGCGGCTTTTTCCCCTGGAGTCAACGTGATCTACGGAGAAAATGCTCAGGGAAAGACCAACCTGCTGGAGTCCATTGCTTACCTGTCCACTGCCTCCTCCCACCGTGCCCGATATGACCGGGAGCTCATCCGGTTGGAGGCCGAATCTGCCAGTATCAAAGCGTCGGTGGAGGCTCGGGAGAGAATCTTTCGGCTGGAGGTGATGCTCCGCCGGGGCGGGCGGAGACAGCTTGTTTCCAACGGGGTAAGATTGAAAACCGCAGAAGCCCTCTCTGGGGTGCTGAAAACCGTTCTCTTTTGCCCTGAAGACCTCTCCCTCATCCGGGCGGGGGCGGCAGAGCGGCGCCGCTTTTTGGACGAGTGCATTTGCCAGCTCCGGCCCCGATACGCCGCCGCCCTGAGCCAGTATAAGCGGCTCTATGAGCACAAAACCCGTATTCTTCGGGACTGGGAGGAAAAGCCTGCCCTGTTGGATACCCTGGACGATTTCAGTCATCAGATGGCCCAGGCGGGAGCGGTGCTCATTCATTACCGTGCCCATTTTATCCGGCGGCTCCAGGAGGCGGCCGCCGCCGTTCACACTGACTTTTCCGGAGGGCGTGAGCATCTGGAGCTGGGCTATTCCACAGTGAAAACGGTCCGGTCCCCCATGGGGAGCACGCGAGATATTTTTGAGGACGTGCTTGAGCACCAAAGAAGCCACCGACAGGCCGAACTGGAGGCCCGCCAGTGCCTGACCGGCCCGCACAAGGACGATCTGCTGGTGACCTTAAACGGACTGGAGGCCAAGATCTACGCCTCCCAGGGACAGACCCGGACAGCGGCCCTTTCCTTGAAGCTTGGCTGCCGGGAGATCTTTTTTCACGACACCGGGGAGTGGCCCGTACTGCTGCTGGACGATGTGCTCAGCGAGCTGGACCGACGGCGGCAGGAGTTTGTACTTCACCGGATCACAGGAGGCCAGGTCTTTATCACCTGCTGCGGGGACGATGGCCTGGAAGGGCTGAGCCAGGGGGCTATTTTTCATGTTCAGAACGGGCAGCTGATGTGAAAAGAGGCTTTTACCGCCCTTTGTTAAGAGGAGAGGAGCTCCGCTATGTATTTGCATCTGGGACAGTCGGTGGTGGTCCCCTTTCGGGACATTATTGGGATCTTTGACCTGGACACAGCCACGTCCTCCCGGCTGACGCGGGAATTTCTCCAGCGGGCGGAGCGGGAGGGCGAGCTGGTGGATGTGTCCATGGATCTGCCCAAATCTCTGATTCTGTGCCGCTCTGAGCTCGGGACCCTCACCTATCTCTCCCAGCTCTCCGCCGCTACGCTCCGTGGCCGGGTGGAGAGCGGTACTTTTGAATAGAATGAAACGCGGCGGAACGTATAAATTCGTCCCTTACCCGCCCTACGGGGTAAGGAGCGGATTTATCCGCTCCGCCATCACACCCAGGAGGTTTTACAATGTCTGAAGAACTGGAAAACAGTGGTCTTGAGCGGCCTGAGCAGGTTGAGCACGAGTACGGCGGCTCTGAGATCCAGGTGCTGGAGGGCCTGGAGGCGGTGCGCAAGCGCCCCGGTATGTATATCGGTTCCACCTCCTCCTCGGGACTGCACCATCTGGTCTATGAGATCGTGGACAACTCCATTGATGAGGCTCTGGCAGGCTACTGTGACGAGATCAACGTCATTATCAAAGAGGGCGATATCATTACCGTCACCGACAATGGCCGGGGCATCCCTGTGGATATTCAACCCCAGACCGGACTCCCCGCCCTGGAGGTCGTCTTCACCATCCTCCATGCTGGCGGAAAGTTTGGCGGCGGCGGCTATAAGGTTTCCGGCGGCCTGCATGGCGTGGGCGCCTCTGTGGTCAATGCCCTCTCCCAGTGGCTGGAGGTCCAGGTGCACAAGGACGGCAAGATCTACGAGATGAAATTTGCCCGGGGTAAGGTGACCCAGCCCATGACCGTGGTGGGTGACACCGACAAGCACGGCACCGTGGTCACCTTTAAGCCCGACCCTGAGATGTTTACCGAGACCACCGTCTACGACTATGAGATCCTCCACACCCGCATGCGGGAGGAGGCCTTCCTCAATGCGGGACTGCGCATTCATACCATTGATCAGCGCTCCGGCAAAGAGCAGCACGATGACATGTGCTATGAGGGCGGCATCAAGGAGTTCGTCACCTGGCTCAACCGGTCCAAGACCCCCATCCACCCCGGAGTCATCTATATGGCCGGACAGAAGGGGGACTCCATGGCTGAGCTGGCTTTCCAGTATAATGACAGCTATTCCGAGACGATCTTATCCTTTGCCAACAATGTCCACACTCCCGAGGGCGGCATGCATGAGACCGGCTTCAAGCAGGCCCTGACCACCACGCTCAACGCCTACGGCAAGAAAATGAATCTCCTCAAGGACGGCGATGAGATTAAGGGGGAGGATTATCGGGAGGGCCTCACCTGTGTCATCTCGGTAAAGCTTACCGACGCGCAGTTTGAGGGACAGACCAAGGCCAAGCTGGGCAACAGCGAGATCCGCACCCTGGTGAGCGCCATTGTATCAGATAAGCTGGCGGAATTTTTGGAGGAGAACCCAGCAGTAGGCAAGGCCATCCTGGATAAGGCACTCACCGCCTCCCGGGCCCGGGAAGCGGCACGGAAGGCCCGGGAGTCTATTCGGCGCAAGACCGCCCTGGGGGGCGCCGCCATGCCGGATAAGCTGCGGGACTGCAACGAGAATAACCCGGAACTCACCGAGCTCTACATCGTCGAGGGCGATTCCGCCGGAGGCTCGGCCACCCAGGGCCGGGATTCTCGTTTCCAGGCTATTCTCCCTCTGTGGGGGAAGATGCTCAACGTGGAGAAGGCCCGGGCCGACAAGGTGTATGGAAACGATAAGCTCCAGCCTGTCATCACCGCCCTGGGCGCCGGCATCGGGGACGAGTTTGACCCTGCCAAGCTCCGTTACCACAAGGTCATCATCATGGCCGATGCCGATGTGGACGGGGCCCACATCCGTACGCTGCTGCTGACCTTCTTTTTCCGGTTCATGCGTCCTCTCATTGAGCAGGGCTATGTTTACGCCGCTGTGCCTCCACTTTATAAGCTGACCCGTGGCAAGACCACCCGGGTGGCCTTTTCCGACGAAGAGCGGGATAGGGTCTCTGCCGAGCTCCGGGGCGATAACCCCAACGCCAAGGTGGACATCAGCCGCTATAAGGGCCTGGGTGAGATGGACCCCCATGAGCTGTGGGAGACCACCATGGACCCAGAGAAGCGTACCCTCAAGCGTATTGAGCTGGATGACGCGGTCCTGGCCGACCAGACCTTTACCGTCCTTATGGGAGAAAAGGTAGAGCCTCGGAAGGAATTCATTGAAAAGAACGCCAAATATGCGGTGAATCTGGACTATTAACCGGAAAGAGGGCGGCATACGCTGTACAGGGGCGGTTGTTTGCTGCGTCTGAATCATATACCGCCGCTACGACCTGTAAGAGACCTCTACCCAAGGAGGAAAACGATAGATGAGCAAGAAACCCCAATACGACCCGGAGGAGATCCGATATCCAGATCAGATCATCGTCACCTCTCCCCTGGTGCCGGAGATGGAGAAATCCTATATTGAATATGCCATGAGCGTCATTGTGGGCCGGGCCCTGCCCGATGTGCGGGACGGTCTGAAGCCGGTCCACCGCCGTATCCTCTACGCCATGTATGAGGACAACCTTACCCACGACAAACCCTTTAAGAAGTCGGCCACCTGCGTGGGCGATGTACTGGGCCGGTACCACCCCCACGGTGACCAGTCTGTCTACGATGCCCTGGTCCGCCTGGCCCAGGACTTTTCCATGCGATACATGCTGGTGGAGGGCCACGGCAACTTTGGTTCCGTGGACGGCGATCCCCCGGCCGCCTACCGTTATACGGAGGCCCGGCTGAGCAAGATCTCCGAGGAGATGCTCCGGGACATTGAAAAAGAGACTGTGGATTGGGACCCCAACTTTGACGAGTCCCGGAAAGAGCCACGGGTCCTCCCCAGCCGTTTTCCCAACCTGTTGGTCAATGGCTCGGCGGGCATCGCTGTGGGCATGGCCACCAACATCCCGCCCCACAACCTGCGGGAGGTTATTGACGCCACCATCTGCGTGCTGGATGACCCCAACGCCACCCTGGCAGACCTGATGGAATATGTAAAAGGCCCCGACTTCCCCACTAAGGGCATTATTATGGGCCGGTCTGGCATCCGGGCGGCCTATGCCACTGGCCGGGGCCGCATCATGGTCCGGGCCCGTACCGAATTTGAGGAGTTTGGCAAGGACCGCATTCGGATCATCGTCACCGAGATTCCCTATCAGGTCAATAAGCGCATGCTCATTAAGAACATGGCCGACCAGGTGGAGGATAAGCGCCTGGAGGGTATCTCCGACATCCGGGATGAGACCGACCGCAACGGCATGCGCATCGTCATCGAGCTCAAGAAGGATGCCAATCCCCAGGTGGTCCTCAACCGGCTCTTTGCCCAGACCCAGCTCCAGACCACCTTTGCCATCAATATGCTGGCCCTGGTAAACAACCAGTCACAGCCCAAGATCCTCTCCCTGCGTCACATCCTGGATGAGTACATCGCCTTCCAGGAGGAGATCATCATCCGGCGCACCAAATATGACCTCAAGAAGGCCCAGGAGCGCGCCCATCTGTTGGAGGGCCTGCTCATCGCCCAGGACAACATTGATGAGGTCATCAAAATCATCCGGGAGAGCTATGACGACGCCAAAGAGCGGCTGTGCCAGCGGTTCAGCCTGGACGATGTCCAGGCCCAGGCCATTCTGGACATGAGATTGAAGGCCCTCCAGGGATTGGACCGGGAGAAGCTGGAGAACGAGTACAAGGAGCTGGAGGAGCGTATCGCCTACTTCCAGAAGCTGCTTTCCGACGAGAGCATGCTCAGAGGTGTCCTCAAGGATGAGCTCATCGCCATCCGGGACAAGTATGGCGACGATCGCAAGACCGAGATCCAGGATGTGGAAGACGAGCTGGACATTGAGGACCTCATCGAGGAGGAGGAGTGCGTCTTCACCCTCACCGAGGGCGGCTACATCAAGCGGACTCCGGTGTCCACTTACCGCACCCAGCGCCGGGGCGGCAAGGGCATCACCGCCATGGCCACCAAGGAGGAGGACTATGTGGACACGGTCTTTACCGCTTCCACCCACGATTTTATTCTCTTCTTTACCAATAAGGGACGGGTCCACCGGAAAAAGGGCTATCAAATCCCGGAGGCCGGCCGCACCGCCAAGGGAACCAATCTGGTGAACATCCTGCCCGTTGAATCGGATGAGAAGGTTACCGCCATGATCCACCTGCGTGAGTTCCCGGAGGACCGGTATCTCACTATGGTGACCCGGCACGGTACGGTAAAACGCATCCAGCTCTCCTCCATCCACACCGCCCGGAAAGCGGGCATCCGCTGCATTACCCTGGACGAGGGAGACGATCTCATCTGCGTCCGGGAGACCGACGGCGATCAGGCCATCTTGATTGTCACCCACGACGGCATGGCCATCTGTTTTAAGGAGACCGATGTCCGGTGCATGGGCCGGGACGCCGCCGGCGTCCGGGGCATCAACCTCCGTGAGGGAGATTATGTGGTGGGGGCCGCCCGTGCCAAGCATCATCACCAGGTTCTGATGATCACCGAAAACGGCTACGGAAAACGGACCGACATGGACGAGTATATTCGCGCCGATGGCCCCCAAAAGCGGGGAGGCTACGGCTTAAAGGGCTACAATGTCACCGAAAAGACCGGACCGGTGGTTGGGGTCAAGGTGGTCAACGATCAGGATGACGTGCTGGTGATCAATGACGCCGGCGTTATCATCCGTATGGCGGTCTCCGGTATTTCCACCTATGGCCGCACTGCTCAGGGGGTCAAGATCATGAACCTGGAGGAGGGCGTGAAGGTCATCTCCTTTGCCCGCACCGACCATGAGGAAGAGGAGATCGAGGAGGGCTCTGAGGAGGAGCACGGTGAGCGTCAGGAGGGGTAAGACATGGCCAGAAAACGTGTGACCTACCGACCCAGTAAATCCGGCTCCATTGCGGCAGGCGTTATGGGCGTGATTTTCGCGCTCATCGGCCTCTTTGTAGTCATTCCGAACTTTTCCAATGCAGGTGGTTTTGGCGCTATATTTGGGCTTTTGTGGACCATTGCCGCCGGCGTGATGGCGGGAGTAAGTTTTTACGAGGCCTTTGGGAAAAAATATATTGGACCAGAGATCCACATTGAGGAGGAGAGCGTTGAGCATGCTCAGCACTCCTCTGCCCCGCCCGCCTCTAATGTCCAGGCCCGCCTTTCCGAGCTGAAGACCCTCTACGACCAGCGCCTCATTACCCAGGAGGAATACGAGGCCAAGCGGAAGGAGATCCTGGAGGAGCTGTGACACCGATGAAAACCGTCACTATTTACACCGATGGGGCCTGTTCCGGGAACCCAGGTCCCGGCGGCTGGGGCGCAATATTGATGTATGGGAAATACAAAAAGGAGCTTTCCGGAGGAGCGGCCCACACCACCAACAACCGCATGGAGCTCACCGGGGTGATCACCGCACTGGAGGCATTGAAGGAGCCGTGCATCGTAGAGCTCTGGTCTGATTCCAAATATGTCATCGACGCCCTGGAAAAGGGGTGGGCCAAGGGCTGGAAGGCCCGGGGCTGGGTGAAGGGAGACAAAAAACCCGCCCTTAACCCGGACCTGTGGGAGAAGCTGCTCCACCTGTGCGACTATCATACCGTCCATCTCCACTGGGTCAAAGGGCATGCGGAGAATCCCTATAATAACCGCTGTGATGAGCTGGCGGTGATGGAGAGCAAAAAATTCAGGGGATAGGCAGCCCATGTCCCATATCGTGACACCAGACAAAAATCATCGTAGACAGCAAAAGGCCGCCGAGGGGCTCCATTGGGAGCTCCTCGACGGCCTTTTGCCGTTTTCAAATCAGGGACATGACGCGCAGGAGATAGAGCCACCCGGTGAGGGTAAAGGCGCTCAGGAATGTGGTGAGCAGGATGGTGTTGGCGGTGAGAACGCCATCGTAGCCTTGGCCTCTGGCCATGACATAGGAGCTGGAGGTGGTGGAGGAGCCCAGCATGATGAGGACTGTAACCAGCTTGTCAGTGCGGTAGCCCATCCATACCGCCAGGGGAAGAAATAGGGCGGCAAAGAGAAAAAGCTTGCAGAAGACACACAGAAGAGACGGCTTGAGTCGGGCCATGGCCTGCTTTGGGTCCACCGACGCGCCCAGGCCGATCAGTCCCATAGGAGTGGCCACACCGGCAAAGCTGTCCACCGACTTTTGGAGGATGGTGGGCTGAGGCAGCCGCAGGAGGGACCAGACCATACCCACCACGATGCCGATGAGAATCGGGTTGGTGACCACCTTTTTGAGGGTGCGGAGGAGCCGGTCCCGGCTCAGCCCCCCTTGATCGGGATGCATCAGGGCCAGGATGAGAACGGCGGCGATGTTGTAAAGGGGGACCGCGCCAATAATCATGAGAGGTGCGGCTCCGGCGGTGCCATAGATGTTCTGAATGAAGGCCACACCCAGCAGTGCTACACTGCTGCGGTAGGAGGCCTGGACAAATTCTCCCCTGAGCTCCCGGCTGAGCACGTGGGAGAGGAGGACCATGGACAGGATGCTCACCACTGTCACGCCAAAGCACAGCCCTACAAAAACCCCGTCCCATTGGGAGAAAAAATCGGAGCCGGACATGTCTTGAAAGAGGAGGACGGGCAGAGCGGCTTTGAATACAAAGCCGTTGATTTTATCGGCGAAGGCTTTGTCCACAAAGCCTGCCTGGCGGAAGAGAAAGCCGAGGAGCATCATTAAAAAAACAGGGACTGTGGCATTGAGACAGAAAATGAGATTGTCCATAGGGGGATGCCTCCGATTTGTTTTCTTTTGGGCCATATCCACATTTTTAAGAAAAATGTGGATAAAACAAGCATGTGGTAGGGCGGATAATGAAAAATGTGAACATATCCTGTTGTTCAGGTCCTGATGCTTTGGGGAGAAAAAAGAAGATGTGCCGTAAACAGAGACATATGTACAGAGGAAAAATGCCCTCAGCCATCGATGCCAAGAAAAGACCAGACGCCCCGCCGGTCACAGCGGGGCGTCGAGCTTCCCTGTCATCATCGCAGTCCATCATAGAGGAAATGCTTGCGGTAATAGTACTGGAGCATATTGTAGTCATCTACCAGGGATTGTCCCTCAGGGGTAAGCGTGCCGGTGAGTGTGCCGTCCTCCACGTAAAGGCCGGTAGGGGTATTCATGACGGGTACCTGCTCCATAACAGCCCGTGTGGCCTGCATATAGGACGGACCGTCCCAGCCGCAGGCGTCAAAGACCACATTCATAAGGAAGTTGGGACTCACGGTAGGGCCCTCTCCGACAAAATCCCTGCCCAAGACGGCTTTGGCGGCATCGTTGGCCCAGATCAGATACCGGGTGGAGTAGTAGTTGTAAAAGCCCTCCGGAGTAGAGAAGTCCAGGTCCAGGCCGATGGCCTCATATACCGAGTTACCATCCCCCAGCCAGGGATTGTGGTCGCCAAAAACCACGATGACCACTGGCTCCTCCTCGTTCCTAAAGTAGTCAAAAAATGCCGCTAGGTTCTGATTGGTATTGTAGACGGAGCCAAAGTAATTGTTTAGGATGTTGAGCTGGGCCTGGGTGTAGCCCTTGTCATTCACCACATAGTCATCTCCCCACCAGGTCACATCGTCGTTGTAGGGGCCGTGGCCCTGATAGGTGAGATTATATTGGAAGACGGGCTTGCCCAGAGCCTTGTCCTCTTGCCAGAGTTTGATGAGCTCCGGGAAGAAGAGGTCGTCATAGCCCACGCCGCCGTCAGTCATGGGAGAGAAGTAGTTCTCCACGAAGCGGTAGTCGTCAAATCCCAGATTGACGTTGATGTTCTCCCGGTTGTAAAACCAAGAGTAGCAGGGGTGGGCGCCGGTGACGGTATAGCCCTGACTTTTGAAATACCAGGGATAGGAGTTGGTGGCAGACCGGAAGGAGCCGAGGTCGGAAAAGCCGGTGAGGAAGCACCGCTCCGAGTCCACAGTGCCGCCGGCAAAAATGTTTGTGATGAGGTCACCTGTGATGCTCTCCTCTTCCAAAGCGTGATAGTCGGCGTACACCTTGGGGTCCAGGGTGGGGGTACCGTACTTGGAAAAGTCGTCATAGGACTCCAGCATGATGGAGAGCACAGATACCTTCTGCTCTTCGGGAATGGCGGCGTCCTGGTAGCCCGCCAGGATGGCGGAGGCCCGGTCGGCATCGTAGTTTTCCGGTGGTGCGTCAGAGGCCGACTTCACGCTGTAGAGGAAGGGGTAGACGAAACCCTTGGAGACATAGACCTGGGTAGCTGACCACTGGTTGATGAGGCTGTTGTTGGCGGTGCGGTTGGTGTAGATGTCGTCGTTCTGGGTCATATCCCATACAGCGAGGGCGCAGAGTACCGCCAGGGCAAAGCCCAGCAGCCTCAGCCGGGCGCCGGGGCGGCCCCGGACACAGAGGTGGAGAAAGAGCCAGCCCAAAAGCACGGCGGCCAGAGCAAGCACCATGGTCTTGGTAAAGAAAAGCTGGTACTTTCCCGCCATATTGCCGGCTTCCTTGAGGAGCAGCAGGTCCTCAAACATGAGGGGATCGTTACGAAACTGGAGCTTGAACCAGTTGCCCATGGTAAAACCAAGGGTGATAGCGGCGGTGAGACCATAGGAGAGGGCGGCCCTGCCCAGAATGAAGTAGAGCAGAAAATAGAGCAGGACCACGGGGGCCAAATTCAGGAAGGCAAGAAGCGGATTGTGAAAATAGCTTAGGAGCATGGCCTTTTGTTCAATCACGGCGGCAAAGACCAGACTCACAAGACCGACACCCAGGGCGGCGCACAGTCCCCAGCCCAGATTCCAGATCCAAAAGAGGCTACGCTTCCATACCGGCCATTGGGGATCGGTATGGCGCTGGAAGAGGAAAAATTTTTTCATCTTTATTTCCTTTATTTTCTATTGAACAAGGGATAGCATCGGGCGGCACCCGCAGAAAGAGTGCCGCCCGATCAGGGCAAAGAGCCGTCTTTACTTAGAAGGCGACCTTTTCGGCAATATAATCCTTAAGCTGCTCAATGGGAATCCGGACCTGCTGCATGGTGTCCCGGTCGCGGACGGTAACGCAGTTGTCAGCGGGGTTCTCACTGTCACCCACGGTCTGGAAGTCCACGGTGATGCAGTAGGTGGTGCCGATCTCATCCTCCCGGCGGTAACGCTTGCCGATGGAGCCGGCGTCATCATAGTCCACCATGAAGTACTTGGACAGCTCCGCCTGGATCTCCCGGGCCTTGTCGCCCAGCTTCTTGGAGAGAGGCAGTACGGCGCACTTAAAGTGGGCCAGGGCGGGATGTAGCCGCAGCACAGTGCGCACGTCGTTCTTCTCGGCGTCCACCATCTCTTCATCATAGGCATCCACCAGGAAGGCCAGGGTCACCCGATCGGCGCCCAGGGAGGGCTCGATGACATAGGGGATATAGTGCTCATTCTTCTCCTGGTCAAAGTAGGTCATATCCTTGCCGGAGGTGGTCTGGTGAGCGTTCAGATCAAAGTTGGTCCGGCTGGCCACGCCCCACAACTCACCCCATCCAAAGGGGAAAACAAACTCAAAGTCGGTGGTGGCGTTGGAGTAGTGGGAGAGCTCCTCGGGGTCGTGGTCCCGGAGACGCAGGTTCTCATCCTTCATGCCCAGTTCCAGCAGCCACTTGTGGCAGAAGTCCTTCCAATAGGCGAACCACTCCAGCTCGGTGCCAGGCTGACAGAAGAACTCCAGCTCCATCTGCTCAAACTCACGGGTGCGGAAGGTGAAATTTCCGGGGGTGATCTCATTGCGGAAGGACTTGCCCACCTGACACACGCCAAAGGGAAGCTTTCTTCTGGTGGTCCGCTGGACGTTCTGGAAGTTGACAAAAATGCCCTGGGCGGTCTCGGGCCGCAGATATACGGTGTTTTTGGCGTCCTCGGTAACCCCCTGGAAGGTCTTGAACATCAGATTGAACTGACGGATGTCGGTCCAGTTGTGCTTGCCGCAGGAGGGACAGGGAATGTTGTGCTCCTCAATAAATTCCTTCATCTGCGCCTGGCTCATGGCGTCCACGCTGTGGCCCAGATCAAAGCTGTTCTCCTGGCACCAGTCCTCGATGACCTTGTCGGCTCTAAAGCGCTCCTTACACTCTTTGCAGTCCATGAGGGGATCGGAGAAGCCGCCCACATGGCCGGAGGCCACCCACACCTGGGGGTTCATGAGGATGGCGGCGTCCAGGCCCACATTATAGGGATTCTCCTGGACAAATTTTTTCCACCAGGCCTTTTTTACATTGTTTTTGAGTTCCACACCCAGGGGGCCGTAGTCCCAGGTGTTGGCCAAGCCGCCGTAGATCTCGCTGCCGGCGAAGATGAAGCCGCGGCCCTTGCACAGGGCTACGATCTGTTCCATGGTCTTTTCGGTGTTTTTCATGGGGAAGACACTCCTTATGAAAGATAATAAAAAGGATACGCAAAACAAAAACGCCCCGAGCCATAGGCTCAGGGCGAACTTTGACGGTCCGTGGTACCACCTGAATTTGCGCGGAAAGGCGCACACTCTTGCTGTCCGTAACGGGGACAACCCGGCGGAGCATTTCCGCTCCGCGGCTCACGGGCGCCTTCCGCGAGACCGTCGGGAGCCTTTCACCAGCCGGCTCCTCTCTGCGGTCCGGGTCATCACGTACTCCTCCCGGTCACTGCCTTTGTCTGATTTGGGCCCATTTTATCACCCTTTCCCCCTTCCGTCAAGGGGAAAAAGGCGGGGAAAGGGCAGGAAAACGGCGGACTGAGGAGCGCAGGTCCCCTCTGCCTCATGAGAGAAAAAGCTCCACATCCTCCACCGTAAGGTGAGGCTGCAAGGCCAGGTCGATGGCAAAGCCAATGACCTTGGCCATATCCTTGACTCGCTGGTCAATGTCTCTGGGTGTGACCATGAGACTGCCGCCCACCCCCCGAAGCGCGGCGGGGTCCAGATCGTCCCGTCCGGCCTCCTCCAGGATGTCCAGAGCCAGAGTGGCTCCGTCCACCACAGTGGGCACCCCCACAGCGATAACGGGTACCCCCAATGTCTCCTGGTTGAGGGCAAAGCGGTGGTTTCCCACCCCGGACCCGGGGACAATGCCGGTGTCCGAGAGCTGTACCGTGGAACAGATCCGGTCCAGACTCCGGGAGGCCAGGGCGTCTACAGCGATGACGCAGCCGGGCCGTACCTTTCCCGCCACCGCCTGGGCCAGCTCCCCGCTCTCCACCCCGGTGGTGCCCAGGACGCCTGCCGCCAGAGCGGCCACTGGCCGGAACGACCCAAAGTGCTCAGGTGCCTGGTGGATGAGATGACGGGTCACTAAGGTGTGGTCGGCGGCGCCCGGGCCCACGGCGTCGGGAGTGATGGCCCGGTTGCCAAGCCCCACCACCAGAGCGGGGGCCTTTTCCTCCACCCCTGCCAGATGCAGCAGATGGCGCAGCTCCCCCGCCAGAGCCCGGCAGGACCGGGAAAAGGCATTCTCCTCCCGTTTGACGAGGCCGGAGAGGTCTACGGTCACATAGGTCCCCGCCGGCTTGCCCAGAGCGGCCTCTCCCCTGCCGTCCAGAATCTCCACCCGGGTCACAGGGCAGCCCTCCCGCTTTTCCTCGGAAAGGCGAACTCCCTCCGGCACCGGAGTCTCCTGTTCCATTTTGGTCAGCGCCGCTGCCTCTACCGCCAGATCCGTCCGCCGGGTCAGCATGGGAAACCACATCCCTTCCGCAAGATATAGTGGCATTGTCACCATTCAGACCCTATTTTTTGCGAATGGAAGCTTTCCTATGCCGGGAAATAAAAAAATTTAAAAAAAGGTTGCATTTTTTCAAGACTTCTGTTAAAATAGATACCTGCACGGGCAGGTCCCGTGGAAATGATTATACCATCGGAGGAGGTGTTTGGTTTGCCGAATATCAAGTCTGCCAAGAAGCGCGTGCTGGTCAACGAGACCAAGGCGGCCCGGAACAAGGCGGCCAAGTCTGCGCTGAAGACCCAGATCAAGAAGTTTGACGCCGTGGTGGCCGAAGGCAACCGCAGCGAGGCCGATGTTGTCTACAAGGCCACGGTGAAGGCCATCGACAAGGCCGCCGCCAAGGGTCTGCTGCATAAAAACAATGCGGCCAACAAGAAGAGCGCCATGACCATTAAGCTGAATAAGCTGGCCTGACGCAAAGACCCCTGTCTACGAAGACCGCCTGCATTTGCAGGCGGTCTTTTGCTATGCAAAAGCATAGCAAAAATGGCCATGTGCCGCTTACAGCGGCACGGCCATGAAATCACAGCATTTGGGCCGGAACGGCCCACATGCGCGAAAACTTCATGTGCCCCAGCGTTTGCCTGTTTTCGTGATGCGGTGCCCTGGGCGCATGAAGTTTCTTGCCCACTTTTGTTAAAATGGGAGAAAATGAAAATTTTATTTGAAATTCAAACTAAGATACTTGACAAGTGCCTTTGGAGCGGATAAAATTCCAATGCTTTGAAGGACAAAGGAAAGGAGGCGGCGGCATGGAGGTGCGGGGCGCCAAGATCAATCGGTTTTTGGTGGAGGTCTTTGACCAGATTCTGCGCCGGGAGGAGGAGGTTCTGACGACGGAGTATCCTGAGTTATCTCTGCGGGAGATCCACTTGATCGACGCGGTATGCCGGGCGGCGGACCATGGGACGGATAACCGTGCCACCGCCATCGCTGCGGTACAGGGTGTGACGGCGGGAACGCTGACCACAGCGGTGAATCTGTTGGAGCGGAAGGGCTATGTGGAGCGGCAGCGGGATGAGAAGGACCGGCGGGCGGTGCGGATCCTGCCCACTCCCCTGGCCAGGAGGGCGGAGTCCGCCCACCGGGAATTCCACCGAAAGATGGTGGAACAGGTACTGGATGGGCTATCCCCGGAGGAATCCGATGCCCTGGTCAATGCCCTGGGCAAGCTGGCCAGCTTTTTCTCACCGGCAGATGGTAAAGGCAGCAATGAAGCACAGAGGAAAGTGAGGTAAGGAATATGGTACGTATCGTCACCGACAGCACATGTGATCTCTCTCCGGAGCGTCAGAAGGCTCTGG
>DXCX01000013.1 GCA_019115785.1 Candidatus Intestinimonas merdavium
GGAAGAGAAGGCGCGGTATCGGGAGCTGCTGTCCCGGAGGATTGAGGAAGCCCTCTACTGGGGCGGCACGGAGCCTTAAGAGATAAAAGAACCGGTACAGACCCCCGCCGTGGGAAAAGAAAAGAGGGTCCCGCGCCTGATCGGCGCGGGACCCTCTACGTATTCGGGGCGGGGAAAACACCCTTTTCTAAAAGAAAGTAGAGACCAACCCTCCTACAGTTGGTCGTCACGCAACCAACATATCCTCGGAGGGAGTCTCTACTTTTGGCGCAAGTATACCACAGACTGGGTCTGAAAGCAACCCTTGGCAATACGCCCTATTCATGGGGGAGGAAAACATAAAAATGGAAAATGGTACAACATCCACGGTTGGCCGTCACGCGACCAACGTACATAGCTACAGATGCTGTACCATTTCCTGAGATCAGTATACAATTATTTCCCATAGGTGTCAACAAAAAGGGAGCGGTGCGGACTTTGGCCCGACGACAAAAAGCAGGCACAAACCCTCCTACAGTTGGCCGTCACGCAACCAGCATATCCTCAAAGGGAGCCTCTGCTTTCCATGCAAGCATACCACAGACTGCGTCTGAAAGCAACCCTTGGCAATACGCCCTATTCATGGGGGAGGAAAAACAGGAAAACGGAAAATGGCGCAACATCCGCAGCTGGCCGTCACGCAACCAGCGTACATGGCTCGGATGCTGCGCCATCTTCTATCCCTATGATAGCACAGGCTGCCGGCGGGGGCAACCCCATATCCGCGCAGGGCCGGGAAGTCAACCCGGTCGGCGGCGGCATTGACAGGGGGCCGCCGGGGGCCTATGATGGGGGCAGCCGGACCAGCCGAGGAGGGATCAGTGATGCCGGAGGAGAAGCGGAGCCTGCCGCCGGTCAAGGAGTTCCTGGAGCAGATGTACGGGGTGAAGCTGGAGGAGCCGAAACCATGGACGCCGGAGTACCGGGCCAAGGTGGTCCGGAAAATGGAGGAATACGCCAGGGAGAAGGCGGCACAGCGCAGCAGGGAAAAATCGGAGCATGGGCCCGAGGACATCTGATGGAACATCCTTTTATTGTATCTGCTTCCATGAGCAAAACAGGAGCTTCGCGCCCTTCTCCATGGAGATGCCCGGCGGGGAGCTGTTGGGAGAGAATATCCCCAATCCCTCACCGGACCGGAGCGCTCGGTGGGCGGCACTGAGACGGGCGCCGTAACGGATACCTATGAGCGGAGATAGGAAAAAAGAAGCGCTACTTCCCGCCCGGGCCGTTCAGACGTTTCCGTCAATGACCCCACAGGAGCGTACCACAGCGCTTCTTCTAGTCCTATTATATCCGCACAGGGCCGGGAAGTCAAACCGGAGCGCAGCGGCATTGACAGGGGGCCGCCGGGGGCCTATGCTGGGGGCAGTCAGACAAACCAAGGAGGGATCAGTGATGCCGGAGGAGAAGGGGAGCCTGCCGCCGGTCAAGGAGTTCCTGGAGCAGATGTACGGGGTGAAGCTGGAGGAGCCGAAACCGGAGGAGCTGGCGCATATTCACAGGTTGGTGGAAGAATCGATCCAAAAGAAGGGCCGGCCCGACGGGCGAGAGAGCATCTAATTGACACCCCAGCTTCTGGTTTCCAAGCAAATCGGGGATACCGATATGACGGCACAGGGAATTATTGACGGATGCCATCTGCTGACCACAAATCCCCTTTCCATGCAAAAAAGAAGAACCCACTTGTTACGACGTCCGATGCCGGCGTTTCCGCCGGCCCCGCACATAACGCCCAAAGCGTGCCGCCGTCAGGTTCTTCCGGTACGATTATATCCAAAGACGGCCGAAAAGTCAACCCGTCCAGCGGCGGGCAGACGATTGAGCCGGTCGCCGTGGAGCAGGGGCAGAGCATCAATTTCCCCCAAGAAGAAACCATAACAAAAGAAAGCAGATACAAGCACCCCTACGGGCACGCTGCGCGAACGTGCCATGAGTCAGGGTGTCGTATCTGCTCCTGACGCCAGTATAACAGACGGAGTGGGAGAAGTCAAACCGAAGCGCGGGGGCATTGGCAGGGCGCCGCCGGGGGCCTATGCTGGGGGCAGTCAGACAAACCAAGGAGGGATCAGTGATGCCGGAGGAGAAGGGGAGCCTGCCGCCCCTGCCGCCCGGGCACGAGGACGTGTAGCGGCTGTGATGGAGCCTTCCCCAAACAAAGCCCAGCGGCGCACCGCCATTCCAAACGGAGGCCACCGGCCAGGGCGCCGGTGGGCCGCTCCGCGACGGTGCGCCGCTCGGGGCACCGGGAGGTGCCCCTACACCTGAGAGTATAGCACGGATGGGCGGCTGAGGCAATGGCCAAAGGCCCCGGAGGGGCGGACTTTGGCGAATAAACACAGAAGAAGCAGACAGCACCCTCCTACAGGTGAACGGCGTGCGCTCACCGGGGCGTCAGAGGGTGTGTCTGCTCCTGAGGAGAGTATAGCAGGGGGCGCGGGAGAAGTCAATAAAGAGGCCCTTTGACGGCGGAAGAGATCAAAATGGAGCCGTCGGCGCGGGCCTCCGCTCCGAACAAATCGGCGGTACAGTCCGTAAATGCCATTGACGGCTCCATGCCTATGATAACACAGGAGGATTTTCCTGGAAACCCCCAAACAAAGCCCAGCGGCGCACCGCCATTCCAAACGGAGGCCACCGGCCAGGGCGCCGGTGGGCCGCTCCGCGACGGTGCGCCGCTCGGAGCACCGGGAGGTGCCCCTACACCTGAGAGTATAGCACGGATGGGCGGCTGAGGCAATGGCCAAAGGCCCCGGAGGGGCGGACTTTGGCGGACAGACCACAAAAGAAGCAGACACCACCCTCCTACAGGTGAACGGCGTGCGCTCACCGTGGGTTCAGAGGGCGTGTCTGCTCCTGACGCCAGTATAACAGACGGAGTGGGAGAAGTCAATCCGAAGCGCGGGGGCATTGACAGAGCGCCGCCGGGGCCCGCGCTGCGGGCAGCCGGACAAAGCCCGGCGGCGGCGTTTTCATTCTCCCGGCGGGGGCTGGTATAATGGGGGCAGAGACAAGAAAGGGAGGTGCGTGATGGACATGCACACCGAATATCCCTGCCACCCCGCCAACTACAGGGGGGGGCGGGAGGCGCCCGTGGCCTATCTGGTCTACCACTATGTGGGGGCCGAGGGGGGCGGGGCGGCCAACGCCCGCTACTACCACAACACCCCCGACCTGGGGGCCTCCGCCCACTACTTCGTGGGCCACGCCTCCGAGGGGGCGGAGATCTGGCGGAGCGTTCCGGAAGAGGACACCGCCTGGCACTGCGGAGCCAAGAGCTACAAGCACCCGGCCTGCCGCAACGCCAACAGCATCGGCATCGAGCTGTGCTGCCACCAGAGAAGCGACGGGACCTGGACCATCGACGAGGCCACCCTGGCCGCCGGGGCGGCCCTGGGCCGGGACATCCTGGCCCGGTACGCCATCCCCATGGACCATGTGCTCCGCCACTACGACGTGACGGGCAAGCTCTGCCCCCGGCCCCTCATCGACGAGGGGGCCTGGGCCGACTTCAAAAAGCGATTGGAGGGGGAAGAGATGACCTGCTACAAGACCATCGGCGACGTGCCCGCCGACTACCGCCCCGCCGTCCAGAAGCTCCTGGACGCGGGAGCCCTCAAGGGCTACGGGGACGGGACCATCCAGGTCAGCGAGGACCTGTGCCGGACCGCCGTCATCCTGGACCGGCTGGGCCTGGTGAAAGGAGGCGGCTAATATGGACCACGTCAACGCCTTCAAGGCGGCCCTGGCCGCCGTCGGCGCCGCCCTCACCGCCCTGTGGGGCTGGTTCGGCTGGGTGGTGGTGGCCTGGATCGTGCTCATGGTCATCGACTATGTGACCGGCTCCGCCGCCGCCCTGCGGGCGGGGGAGTGGGCCAGCAAGACCGCCAGGGACGGGATCTGGCACAAGCTGGGCAGCGTGGTGGCCGTCATGGCGGCGGCCATTTTGGATGTTGTGATTGGCCACCTTCTGCGCAATGTGCCGGGGGTGGAGCTGCCCTTCGCCTACACGGTGGTGCTCTGCCCCCTGGTGGTGGTGTGGTACATCCTCACCGAGGCGGGGAGCATCATGGAAAACGCCGGCGCCCTGGGGGCCCCGGTGCCGGGGTGGCTGCGCGCCATGATCGCCGCCCTGGAGCGGAAGGTGGACGACACCGGGGAGGACATGGCCGGAAAGGGGGAATAGGATGCCCCGAGTGAAAACGCCGGACCGCGGCATGCGGTCCGGCGTTTTGCGTGAAGCGGCGTCCTGCCCTCCCGGGTCAGACGGGGGCCCCGTCGGCGGCCTTTTCCTGGGCCCGCCGCCAGAGGGCCTGGGTGGCGAACTGGAGCTTGGCGGCCCGGAAGCCCTCCTCCAGGGGGCAGAGGAAGTAGGTGCTGTCCGGGGTGGAGAGGGTGACGCACTCCCCCTGTCCCTGGTGGTCGTACTCCGGGTGGAGGGAGAAGGTGGACCGGGCGGGGAAGCGGAGGGCGCGTTCGCCGCCGCGGTCGGTGAAGGTGAGGGTGAAGCCCTCCGGGCCGTGGTGGAGCCGCCCCTCCCCCAGCTCCACAAAGCTGGCGGCGTTGGGCAGGGCCTGGACCCGCACCCGGAAGTCGGCCTCGTAGGCCCCCCAGGCGATGGCCTCCTCCACCTGCCTGCGCTCCCACTCGTACCAGTCGGGGATGTGGGGGAAGTAGGACGGGGTGTCCCCCACCCCCTCCAGCCGGCCCAGCCCGGTCATCCGCCACCGGGCGCCGCAGGCGGTGCAGAAGAGCTCCGCCCCCCGGGAGGCCATGTGGAACTCCGCCCCGCAGGCGGAGCACTGGTAGAGGGAGTGCTCCAGCCCCTCCGCCGTCAGCGGCGGCGGGTCCTGCCGGGGGGGCTCCCGTGTGCGGTCAAGGGGGATCAGGTTGATCTTTTTCTTTCGTTTTTTCATACCGGGGACCTCTTCTCTGTCAGACAGATGTGGCGGGAGGACATGGGCCGCCCCGCCGGCGGGGGAGGGACCCCCTTCCCCTCTGTGTACGCCGGCCAAGGGCGTTTGTACAGAGTATAACACGGAACCGCCCGTTCGTCGAGTCGGATTTTTCGCCGGGCGGGGCCGCCCTATTGAAGCCCGTAGTCCTCCAGGTCCAGGGCGGCGCAGGCCCGCCGCCGGGACCCAAAAAGAGAAGGACACGCCCAGGCGTGTCCTTCTCTGCTGCTTTTGCTCATCCGACGATTTCAGAAATCTTTACCTTGCGGTCTTCCTTGAGCGACAGGGTAGCCGCGTCCGCCGTGGCAATCGCGGCACGCGCGGCCTGGCCGGTCATAAGGGGACGGAACTCATCTGGGATAGGCTCTCCGTGCATAATGCCGTTGAAGAACTTCATCTCATTCTTCATGATGCCGTGGAGCCATAGCGGGGGCTTCTTTCCGGGATGGCCATATTGGATGGCGCCGTCCATTTCCGTGCTGTGATAGATTCTGGTGCGGTCGTCGTCCTCCTCCTTCGTCTCGTGGACCAGGTAGTGCTCCTCCTTGCCGTCATTGGTTTTGACGGTCATGCCCACGTTGCACATATCGATGCGGATGGCGCCCTCGGTGCCTTCGATCAGTACATAGTGTTCCGGCCAGTGGAAGGCGGAGCCGTACTCCACCACGGCGTAGGTGTTGTTGCCGAACTCCATGTTCAAAAAGAGCATATCCTCCTCATCCCCGAACCGCTCGCCCCGGTGGGCCACATTGCCGCCGGTCATGGTCACCTGTGTGGCGGGGCCCATGATGAACTGGATGCAGTCCACCTCATGGATATGGTGATATAGGTGGCCGCCGGACATGGACCTGATCTTCTTCCAGCTGATCTCCGGCTGAGGCTCTTCCCAGCCATTGCGGGCGGAGTGGGCATAGAGTACCCGGCCGATTTTGCCCTCGGCAATGAGCTGCTTTGCAAGGCGGACCCCATGGAAGAAGTTCATCACATGGCCCGCCATAAAGACGACCCCGTTTTCCTGGGCGGTCTTGACCATCTCGTCACAGTCCGCGTAGGAGAGGGCGATGGGCTTCTCACAGAACACATGCTTCTTGTGCTTGGCGGCGGCGAGGACAGGCCCCTTGTGCAGGAAATTGGGGGTGGCGACGATGACGGCGTCCACGTCGGGGCGGCTGCAGAGCACATCCAGATCGGTTTCCACATCGCAGCCGTACTCCTTGGCAATGGTCTCACTGTTTTCAGGGTCCAGGACAGCCACCACTTTGGCGCCCTCCTGCTCGTTCAGAATCCGGCCCAGTTCCGCGCCGAAGTAGCCGGTGCCTACGATCGCGTATCCGATGGTTTTCATCGTTACATTCCTTCCTTTCCCTTACTTTACCGCGCCGTCTGCCAGACCGCCGGCAATTTTGTTCTGGATGATGCAGAAGAAGATGATAGAGGGCAGCACGACGATGGCGCTGGCCGCCATCATGGAACCCCAGTTGAGAATATCAGCGCCTTCCAGGGTTTTGACTGCCACAGAGAGGGTGGTTTTGGCGGAGCTGCTGACCAGCAGCAGGGCATAGAGGAACTCGTTCCACGCGTTGATGAACACATAGATGGCGGTGGAGACGATGCCGGGCCGGACCAGGGGCAGCACGACGCGTGTGAAGACCTGGAACCGGTTGGCGCCGTCGATGCGGGCGGACGCCTCGATGTCAATGGGTACGGTTTTGAAGAAGCCCACCAACATCCACACCGCGTAGGGGACGCTGAAGGACATGTAGACCAGGATCAGGGCGATCCGGGTGTTGGTCAGGCGCAGGACGTTCATGACCACCGCGTAGGGGATCACCAGCATGATGGAGGGGAACATGTAGGTGGTAATCAGGATCTTGGTCATGATGTTGCCCAGCCTGGGGAAAAAGCGGATGATGCCGTAGGCGGCCAGGGCGGAGATGAAGGTGGCGATCACCGTGGTGCACAGGGCCACGATCAGGCTGTTTTTGATGTTGGTGGTAAACCCCAGAGTGACCAGCACCGTGTGGAAATTCTCCAGCGTCCAGTCGATGGGCAGGATCTTGGTGGGGTTGGTGAGCATCTCCCCGCTGGACTTGAAGGCGGAGACCAGCAGCCAGAGCAGGGGAAAGACGCTGAACACCGACAGGATGATGAGATACACATAGGAGAAGCAGCCGCCGGGGGAGAAACGTCTGAGCTTGGTCATATCACTTGTCCTCCTTCTCCCAACGGTTGATCACGGAAAAGTACAGCAGGCACAGGATGACGAGGAACAGCAGCAGCAGGATGGAGGCCGCGGAGGCCTTGCCCACCAGCCGGCCCGTCCAGCCGGTGTCGTAGATGTAGATGGGCATGGTGGTGCTGGCCCCCGCGGGGCCGCCGCCGGTGATCATGAAGATGATGTCGAAGTTGTTGAACACCCACACCGTGCGCAGTACCACCAGCAGGCCCACCACCGTCCGGATATGGGGGGCGGTGACGTAGCGGAAGGACTGCCAGCTGCTGGCTCCGTCGATCTGGGCCGCCTCATACTGATCCCGGGGGATGGTCTGAAGGGCGGCGTAGACGTTGACCAGAATCAGGGGCGCGCCAAACCAGATGTTGATGAAGATCAGGGTGGGGAGCACCAGATTCTTGTCGCTGAGAAACTGGAGCGTCTCCTGGGTGATGCCCAGGTTCTGCAGCAGGGTGGGCACATAGCCGTAGATCCCGTTGAGCAGCCATTTCCACGTCATGGCGGTGGCGATGGCGGGGAAGGCCCAGGGGATGATGACCAGAATGCGGAACAGGTTTTTGGGTATTCTGCTCCGCACCCGGTTCAGGGCAAGGGCCCCGACAAAGCCCACGATCAGCTGGCCCAGCACGCTGCACAGGGTCCACAGCAGGGTGTGCCCGAAGGCGGTGTAAAATTCCTTGTCGGTGAGGATGTCAATATAGTTTTTCAGCCCCACAACGTCGAACGCGTTGCGGATCATGGTTTTGTTGGTAAAGCTGTAAATCAGCGTGGACAGCAGCGGATAGATCAGCAGGCAGATCACCACCAGCATGGCGGGGCCCACAAAGATCCAGCGGGTGAGGTGGCTCCCCCGAATTCCGCCTGACCGCAGGGTTCGCCCGGGTGTTTTCATGCCGTCCCTCCTTTCAATCGTTCAGAGTGCGGGGGGGCGGAAGGAACCCTTCCGCCCCCCGGTTGATTCTGCCGTCAGGCAACCATGGTTGCAAAGATTTCGTTCAGCTTGTCCTCGGCGGCCTTGGCGGCGGTCTCCACATCGGTGCCGTTGGTGATGATGTCCTGGAACATCTCCTCGATGACCCCCTGGCTGGTGAGCAGGCCGGCCTGGGCGCTGGGGCCATGCTCAAAGCCAATGGCGGTGCCCTCCTCCACCGCCTTGGTGATGACGGCGGCCTCGTCGGAGAACTGCTGCACGATGGGGTTGGACAGGTAGGTCTCGTTCTGGTCGATCCCCTTGATGGATGGCAGCATGCCCACTGGAACGGCGGCCAGGAAGTCCAGGTAGTTGTCCTCCTGATACAGGTACTCGATGAAGGCCTGGCAGATCTCGGGGTGCTCGGAGTTGGCCCAGGTCACCAGGGGGATATGGGTGGCCTCGGCGCTGTAGTAGGGATCCCCCTCGGCCATCAGGGGCAGGGGGGCGCAGGAGACGTACTCCAGCAGGTCGGGGCGG
>DXCX01000014.1 GCA_019115785.1 Candidatus Intestinimonas merdavium
TCAGAAGGCTCTGGAGGTGGAGGTGGTGCCTCTGTCTGTCCACTTTGGGGCAGAATCGTTTTTGGACGGCATTGATTTGAGCAATGAGGCGTTTTATGAGCGCCTGCGGGTGGCGGAGGCGCTGCCCACCACGGCCCAGGTGAACCCTGAGGAGTTTGCCCGCCGATTCCAGGCCCATGTGGACGCCGGGGACCAGGTGGTGGGGATCTTTATTGCCTCCCAGCTCTCGGGAACCTGCCAGTCGGCCATGATCGCCCGGGATATGGTGGATGAGGACAACATCTTTGTAGTAGACTCCACCACGGTGACCTTTGGCCTGGGACTGGTGGTAGAGATGGCCGCCCGACTTCGGGACCAAGGTCTGGACGCCAAGACCATTGCGCAGAAGGTAGAGGAGCTGGCCAAGCGGCTGCGGTTCTATGCAGTGGTAAGCACCCTGAAATATTTGAAGATGGGCGGGCGCATCTCTGGTACCGCCGCTGTAGTGGGCAGTATGCTGGGGATCACCCCCATTTTGAATATTCGGAATGGGATCGTAGAGGCCGCCGCCAAGTCCAGGGGACGAAAAGGGGCCTTTCAGTGGATGGAAAAGCAGATTCAGGCCGAGCCGGCGGATCTGTCCCTGCCCGTCTCCTTTGGCAACGCCGACAGCCCTGAGATCATGGCGGAGTGCGAGGCCAGTCTTCAGGGGTGTATCCCCGGCGCCGAGATTTTGGAGAGCGCCATTGGCTCCGTGGTCGGCACACATGCCGGTCCTGGGTGCACAGGCATCGCTTATTTTGTGCAGGAGTAAAAAGAGTACGGCCCAGATGGGTGAGCCGACCACGGGCGAGCGGAAGCGAGCCGCCGCATCAGCGGCGTACAAGGTGTCGCTTTCCAGCGGGACCTTGGCGCAGGGGCAATTTATTTGCCCCGAGCATGTGAAATGAGTGAAGGGCCCCAAAAAGGTGCAACCTTTTTGGGAAGGGGCACACATGCCGGTCCTGGGTGCACGGGCATCGCTTATTTTGTGCGGGAGTAAAAAGAGTACGGCCCAGGTAGGTGAGCTGGCCATTCTACAAAATTACAAGGGTCGAAAGGAGGCCGCGCCCGGTATTATCTGGGCGCGGTTATCCACTTTGTAAACACCCAATTTTTTCCTGTGGAAAACCCTGTGGAAATTGTGCAAACTTTTGTTCAAAGTCTTTTACCCCAAAAAACGCCTTTAAAAAAGGTTTACAAATTCGTGATATGTTGTAGTACAGACCTGATATAATGTCCATGCGAACGTTCCATCTGTCTGTGGATAGCAGAAAAAGAAAGGATGTGCCGGTGTGGAGCGGGGAGAATTGACCTGGCGGGAGCGGGGCAGACTGTGGATGAGGATGGGAGTCCGAATATTGCTGGTGGTGGGGATCGTACTGGTGCTTCGCTATCTGGTGCCTCCTCTGCTGAGCCTCTTTATGCCCTTTGTGCTGGCTCTGGTGACAGCTTGGCTTTTGAATCCTCCGGTAAAGGCACTTCAGCGGCGGCTGGGGCTTTCTCGGGGCTTTTTGTCCATTTTTTTGATTTTATTGGCCTTTGCCGCCGCCGGTGGCATCCTTTTCGGTCTGGGATACAGTCTCTTCAGCGAGGTAAGCACCCTTCTTGACAACTGGGAAGGGGCCTGGGACTCCCTACAGGCTGGGGTGGACTCCCTGAGCGCGTGGCTGGACCGGCTGCTGGCCTATCTGCCGGGCCAGGTGGAGACCTTTGTCAACGAGAACCTGGACCAGCTTTGGATGGCCTTCAGCAGCTGGGTCAGCAGCGTCATGCCGCTGCTGGGTACCTGGGCCGGAAACTTTGCTATGTCAGTACCCTCCTTTGTAGTAGCACTCATCGTCTTCATTATGGCGGCCTATTTTATCACCGCTGATTATCCCCATTACCGTTTTCTCATGACTGACCGGCTGCCCATGGAGGTCCGGGCCTTCTTTTCCCACGTTAAGCACACCGCTCTGGGTGCCCTTGCCGGGTATATCAGGGCGGAGGTGATCATCTCTGCGGGGGTTTTTGCGATTTTGCTGGTGGGCTTCCTGCTCATCCGGCAGCCCTACGCCGTGCTGCTCGCCCTGGTGCTGGCGGTGCTGGACTTCATCCCCATCATTGGCTCAGGCACGGTCATGGTGCCATGGGCGGTCATTGATCTCATTACCGGGAATTGGTCCCACGCGCTGGGGCTGATGGTGGTGTGGGGGATTATATGCGTCTTCCGCCGCGTGGCCGAGCCTAAGGCCGTGGGCAGTCAGACCGGCCTCTCCCCCATTCTCTCCCTCATCAGCCTGTATGTGGGTATGCGTCTGGGGGGTGTGTTGGGCATGATCCTGGGTCCCATTGTGTGCCTGGTGGTCATCAATGTGGCCCGGACCGGCATCTTTGACGGGCTGGTGGCCGATTTGAGCTTGGCTGTCCGGGACACTGCCGCGCTCCTCCGGAGGCCGTGATTGCTTCGTTCAAAAATGTTTCGCAGAGCGTTCAAAAATCATTTGGGGTTTCTTCATGAAATGGTCATAATTTGCCGTTAGAATAAAACGCGAACAGAGAGAAAAGCGGTAAGCTTTTAAAGGAGCGACGTTTTATGTATGAGTATAACAGTGAAAACCGGCCCCAGGACCCCTGGAGCGATCCCATTGAGACAACAGGCCGCCCCCTACATGATGGCCCCGAGCAGCCGAAGCAGAAAAAGAAAAAGGGCGGTAAGCTGGTAGCCCTGTGCCTGGTATGCGCCATCATTGGCGGCATTGCCGGGGGAGGCGGCGTGGCGGCGGCCACTGGCGCGTTCTCCAAGGAGCAGACCACAATCTATGAAGGGACTCGTACCCCTACAGTGGTCAATGTGTCCAATGTGACCGGCAGGGATGTCCTCACCGCTCCGGAGATCTATGCCACCTATGTGGGCTCCACCGTAGGTATTACCACTGAGATCACCACCACCAATGTGTGGGGTCAGCCGGTGTCCCAGGCAGCGGCTGGGTCTGGCTTTGTCATCACCAGCGACGGCTACATCCTGACCAACTACCATGTCATTGAGGATGCTGACAGCATCCAGGTGGCCTTTGTGGATGGCACCACCTATGACGCCACTTTGGTGGGCGGCGAATCGGAAAACGACATCGCCGTGCTGAAGATCAACGCTACCGGCCTGACCCCTGTCATTATCGGTGATTCCGATAACGTGAAGGTGGGTGAGCAGGTGGTGGCCATCGGCAACCCCCTGGGTGAGCTGACCTTTTCCATGACCTCGGGCATCGTCTCGGCCAAGGACCGGAGCATCACCATGGAAAACGGCAATGTGATGAACATGATCCAGACGGATACCGCCATCAACAACGGCAACTCCGGCGGTCCCCTCTTTGACATGTACGGTCAGGTCATTGGCATTACCTCGGCTAAGCTGTCCGGTTCCAGCAGCAGTGAGGCCACCATTGAGGGCTTGGGCTTTGCCATCCCCATCAACGACATCAAGGATATGGTTACAGACATCATGGAAAATGGCTATGTGACTGGAAAGCCCTATATGGGCATCACCGTGAGCACAGTCCCAGAGAGCATCTCTGAGCGGTATGGCATGAGCCAGGGCGCGTTGGTGGAGAGCGTGGATGGAAGCTCCTGCGCCGCCAAGGCCGGACTGGAGAAGGGCGATATTATCACGGGCATTGACGGTAAGACGGTGATCTCCTCCGCCGAGCTGGTTGAAGCCAAGAAGAATTACAAGGCCGGGGATACTGTGACCCTGGATGTGGAACGCAATGGGGAAAAGCTCACCCTCACCCTCACCTTCGATGAGGACACCCCCGAGCGGCGGGCGGCCCAGGAGGAGGCCCAGGCCCAGCAGGAGCAGCAGAATGAGGAGCAGAGCAACAATTCCGGATCTGGCAGCTACTTCTGGCCCTTCGGCGATCTGAGCCCTTGGTTCTATTAAGTGAAATTCCGTTGCTCACTGAACGTTCAACCTGAAACAACAGCCCTGTGTCCGATGAAGTACCCCCAAAAAGTTAGACTTATATCCTCAAGACAAAATTGTTCAAGCAGCCGAAAGGGCTTGCTACCTGTGAATTGCAGGTGGCAAGCCCTTTCGTTTTGCCTTGATGTGTCGGTTGTTGTAGTGGTCCAGGTAGTGGACCAGCTCTTGTTTGAAGTGCCACTTCCCTTGCCATCCATGCTTTTCCAAATACTCTTTGAAGTGTAATAGCCAAGCCAGGGTCAAAAGTTGAGGTATAATCAAATGTGAATTTTTGTTGTGTCTAAACCTCGATGACACGGTCCTCGCAGCCAACCTCCGCGAGAATTATTTGACCCGTATCCAGCTTACTAAAATCAATGTTCCCATTGCCTGCGCTTAATTTGATCGTAAGCCATGGATTGGACACCGTTCCCGCATATGAAAGGACAATGTTTCCAAGAGAGAGACCTGAAAAATAAATCTTGCTGTTCTCCACGTCAATACTTACTCTGGCTGCTTCTATGGTACCAGCAGACAAACGAACAAAACCATGTTCGCCCAAATTTTCGCACGGCAATGAGCAAGCAATTTCCGCCAAGGCGTCATCTCCGGAAAAAGTCATTTCACCATCCGGAGTAATGGTAATTGTCTCCATACCAATGCCACTTACGGTGTACTCAAAATAGCCCAGGGTGTTAACGTTCAAATCTGGATCAGAGACGATTCCAAAAAGCTGCCCGCCATCTCCATCGCACTGGTAGGTAAAACGGTCGCTGAAAGCAGCTTCCAACAGATACCTGTCCGCCGATGCTGAAGTATCCTCGATGATCTGTTGCTGAATCAAATCCATGTCTCCTGAAAAGTCCCCGTTGCGGCAACTGACCATTTCCCCTTCAATATTGCTGATGTCAAAGCTGCTTCCGCGCGCTGTAAGCCCAATCGTCTGCTTCTCCGCATTACAGCCAGCAAGAACTATGAGCAGGGTAAGAGAGAATATCACCTTTACGTACCACATCTTCATGTCACCCTCTGATATATCATTTCTCTTTGTTATTTTATAATAGCGTGGTTACATGTACAAGTCTTTGCTCCTGCTGGAGTAATGACCCCAAAAACTTCACAAGACAATAGAACAATGCCCTTGCTGTTGTTTATCAGGGCTCCCGGTCGGCGCGGACCAGAGAGACCAAAAATTTGACCATCAAGGGGAAATAGGTGCCGATAAAGACCAGGGTGGAAAAAAGGGCGAAGGCAGGTTTTTTCCTTCGAGGCACCGCCAGGCCCAATAAAACCCCCAAAGACAGGAGGCACAGCTTTAGGGCGGCCACATCCTCCAGGTCCATATCCCGGACCATCAGCCGTCCGGCAGCCAGCCATCTTTTCACCATGAGAATCGCTCCTTTCCTGATTCCAGTGCGAGCAGAGCCTTCTTCATCTCCAGTCCACCGGCGTAGCCGGTAAGGGTGCCGCCACTCCCGACCACCCGATGGCAGGGGAGGAAAATGGGCAGCGGATTGTGATGGTTGGCCTGGCCCACCGCCCGGACGGCTTTGGGGCGGCCAATGGCGGCGGCAATCTCCCCGTAGGTCCGGGTCTGACCATAGGGAATGGCCTTCAGGGCGGTCCACACCGAGCGTTGAAAGTCTGTTCCCACCGGGGCCAAAGGCAGAGCGAGCCCCTGCCGTTCCCCGGCCAGGTAGGACAAAAGCGCCTCCCTCGCCCGGACCAGCAGCGGGGTCTCCGCTCCCCTGCCCTTTCGATCAGGCAGGGCATTGGGAAGATAGAGGTGGGTGAGTGCTTGTTCCCCCTCCAGAATCATAGGGCCAAACGGCGTCCCGACCCGAATCCAAGGCATCAGCTGTACCTCCGCACCACGGCGACCACCTTGCCCAGAAGCTGGGCGCCGTCGCCGTCGATGGGCTGGTACTCCGGGTTCTCCGGCATGAGCCAAATATGGCCGTTTTTCCGGCGCAGAGTTTTCACGGTGGCCTCGTCCTCAAAGAGCGCCACTACGATGTCGCCGTTGTGAAAGGACTCCTGCTGGTGGACCACCACATAGTCCCCGGGGAGGATCCCGGCATAGAGCATGGACTCCCCCCGGACCCGAAGGGCAAAGTGCTCTCCTGAGAGATGCTCGGTGTCAAACACCAGATAGTCTTCGATGTTCTCCTGGGCCAAAATAGGGGCTCCGGCGGCCACATCACCTACCACGGGGACCTGATTTCTGGGGGGCTCCGCCGTCTGGCGGCGCTCCGGGGCAGGAAAGCCCCCGGCCACGGTGATGGCACGGGTCTTGCCCTCGGCCTTGGTGATGATGCCGGCCTCCTCCAGCCCCTTAAGGTGAAAGTGGACCGTGGAGGGGGACTTCAGACCCATATGTGCCCCGATCTCCCGCACAGAGGGGGGATAGCCGTGGTCCTGCTGAAAGGAGACGATGAACTGGTAGATCTGCCGCTGCTTTTCCGTCAGACCCTTCATAGGCGGTCCCTCCTTATCGGTATGGATACAAGGTTATGTTATCATAGCATGCACAAAAAGTCAAACAAGCGTTCTAAGATATTTGGCGCTCTCCCCGGCCAAAATTAATTGACAATGCAGCAATATGGGACTATCATATGTAAGCATATTAAAAATAAACTGGCTAACTAATTTTGGAGGTGAGAGCGTGATCCAGGAAAGGGCGGGCAGCGACATGCCGGGGGTCATTTTCCAGGCGCTGGCCCGGGCCCTGAAGCAGCACATGCTCACCGAACTGGCCAACCGTGGACTGGGAGATCTGGGAAACCCGGTGCTGCTCTTTCTGCTGAAGGAGCGGGAGGGGCAGGTCTCCTCCCAGAAGGTGCTCTCCGATGCCCTGCGGATCTCGCCGGCGTCGGTGGCGGTGTCCCTCAAATCGCTGGAACGGGGCGGCTATGTGGAGAAGCTGCCCGGTGAGACCGACCAGCGGCGGAAGGCGGTGCGGCTCACCAACAAGGGTCGGGAGGCCCTGGAGACCTGCTTTCAGATCTTCCAGCAGGTGGACCGTCAGATGTTTGACGGCTTTACTTCCCAGGAGATGGAGCAGGTTCGGGCCTTTCACCTGCGGATGCTCCACAATCTCCGCGACTCTCTGACCACGGAAAGGATGGACTGTTCATGCTGAAAAAACTCTTTCCCTATATGGGGGGGTATAGGCGTCTGGCGCTCATCACCCCCCTGCTGATGATCCTGGAGGTGGCCTGTGAACTGGCTCTCCCCCGCTTCATGGCCAACATTGTGGATGTGGGTATCGTCCAGGACGACCTGGGGTACATCCTGAAGATGGGCGGCATTATGCTGGTGCTGGCGGTATGCAGCATGCTCTGCGGCATGTTCGGCGCCAAATTCGCCGCTATGGTAGGCCTGGGCTTCGGCGCCAACCTACGCCGGGGCATCTACAACAAGGTACAGGAGTTTTCCTTCGCCGACATCGACCGGTTTTCCTCGGCCTCCCTCATTACCCGGATCACCAACGATGTCAACGCCATCCAGATGATGGTCACCATGGCGCTGCGGATGTTGGTCCGGGCGCCGGTGATGCTGGTGGCAGCTCTGGCGGTGGCCATCAGCATCAACGCTCAGCTGGCTGTGGTGATGCTGGTGACCATTCCCCTGCTGGTCCTCGCCATTGGCGTGCTCATGACCATGTGCAACCGGCTCTTCCAGGTCCTCCAGAAGCGGATCGACGCCCTCAATGGCACCATCCAGGAAAATCTGGTGGCCATCCGGGTGGTAAAGGCCTTTGTCCGGGAGGGCTATGAGAAGACAAAATTCAAGCGCTCCAACGACGCCCTCACAAAGGCCACCATCAACGTGGATATGCGGGTCATCGCCATGATCCCCATTATGATGATCGCCATGAATGGAGCTACTGCCGCTGTCCTCTACCTGGGCGGGCGCCAGGTGGTGGCGGGCACCATGCTCATCGGCGATCTCTCCTCCTTTATCACCTATATATTCCAGATCCTCATGAGCGTTATGATGTTGGGGATGAGTCTGCTCCAGCTCTCCCGGTCTATCGCCTGTGCCCGACGCATTGACGAGGTGCTGGAGACCGAGCCCTCCATTGAGGATGGTCCCCTCACCCCCGCCGAGCTGCCGGAGGCTAAGGGCCAGGTGGAGTTTCAGCATGTGGATTTCAAGTATGATACCGGCGGTACGGGAGAGAATGTGCTCAGCGGTATCGACCTCACCATTCACCCGGGAGAATTCATCGCTGTGGTGGGCGGCACCGGCACCGGTAAGTCCTCTCTGGTGAACCTCATTCCCAGGTTTTACGATGTGTCCGGCGGCGCGGTGCTCCTGGACGGGGTGGATGTGCGGGATTACCCTCTGGAGGAACTGAGAGGCCGCATTGGCATGGTCCTTCAGAACAATGTCCTCTTTACCGGCACCATCCGGGAAAATCTCCTGTGGGGCCGGGCGGACGCCACCGAGGAGGAGATGATCCAGGCGGCCAAGAACGCCCAGGCCTATGATTTCGTCATGGCCTTCCCCGACGGCTTTGACACCCAGATGGCCCAGGGCGGAACCAATGTCTCCGGCGGCCAGAAGCAGCGCCTATGCATCGCCAGGGCCATGCTTCGCCATCCGGCCGTCCTCATCCTGGACGATTCCACCTCCGCTGTAGACACCGCCACCGACGCCAAGATCCGCCAGTCCTTCAAGGACAATCTGGCGGGGACCACCGTCATCATCATCGCCCAACGCATCTCCTCCGTCATGTCCGCCGACCGTATTCTGGTGCTGGATGATGGTAAGATTGCCGACATGGGCACCCACGACGAGCTCATGGCCCGGTGCGGCATCTATCAGGAGATCTATCAGTCTCAGCAGGAAGGGGTGCAGGAATAATGGCGCAGCAGAATCAGCACAACATGTCCGGACCGGGCGGCCGGGGCGGACCGGGCGCCTGGGGCGGCTTCCAGAAGCCCAAGAACCTGGGCAAGACCATTGTCCGGCTCATGGGCTATCTGGCCCGGCGGAAATGGCCCCTTCTCATTGTCCTGGTGTGTCTGTTGGGATCGGTCTTTACCAACATTGCCGGCTCCAGCTTTATCAACCTGGTAATCATCAACAACATTGCCGGCGGCGTCTATACCTCCCCCGCCGGGCTGGCCGCTGATGTGGCCAAGCTCCTGGCCATCTACGCCGTGGGGTGGGTGTGTACCTACGGCCAGTCCGGTATCATGGTTCAGCTGGCCCAGCGGGGCACCAACCGCATGCGCAAGGAGCTCTTCGACCATATGCAGACCCTCCCCCTCTCCTATTTTGACAAACACCCCCATGGAGAGCTTATGAGCCGCTTTACCAACGACGCAGACAATGTCCAGCTGGCCCTGGAGCAGAGTGTGGTCTCTCTCTTTTCCAGTATTCTCATGTTTGTGGGTATCGTGGTGGTCATGCTCACGGTAAGTCCTCTCCTCTTCCTGGTGTCAGTCTTCACCATAGGGGCCACCTTTGTGGTCTTCAAGGTCTTCGGCGGCCGGTCCCGGCGCTTCTACCAGAAGCAGCAGGCCGACCTGGGCGCCGTCAACGGCAATATTCAGGAGACCATTGAGGGGCTGAAGGTGATCAAGGCCTTCACCCATGAGGAGGCGGCCAAGGAGCTCTTTGCCGACCTTAACGAGAGCTACCGCTCCTCCGCCACGGCGGCCAACTTCTACTCCACCGCCATCATGCCCATCGCCATGAATATTATGAACATCGGCTATGCCCTCACCGCCGCCTTCGGCGGGGTGCTCTCCATCGTGATGGGTCTGCCCCTGGGCTCCTTCACCCTCTACCTCAACTACTGCCGCCAGGTGGGCCAGCCCATGAACCAGATTTCCCAGCAGCTCACCACCATCTTCTCCGCCCTGGCCGGCGCTGAGCGGATCTTTGAGTGCATGGATGAGCCCAGCGAGGTGGACGAGGGCTTTGTCACCCTGGTGCCGGTGGTCCGTGATGAGGCTGGCCGCATGGTCCCCGCCCCAGAGGGAGCCCATGTCCACGACTGGGCCTGGAAGGTGCCTGACAACCATCGTTTTGTCCTTACCCGGGCGGTGAAGAATGAGGCAGACGAGCTGGTGGAGTGCCCTGAGGGTACCCCTGATGCCCTGTGGGCCTGGAAATACCCCGATGAAAAGGACCCGGCTTACGGCCTTCACCGCATCCGTGGGGATGTCCAGCAGGAGGATGGCTATGTCCTCGCCCAGCTCACCGGCGCGGTACGCCTGAGCCATGTGGACTTCTCCTATGTACCGGATAAACAGATCCTCCACGATGTCACCGTCTTCGCAAACCCCGGCCAGAAGATCGCTTTTGTGGGTTCTACCGGCGCGGGCAAGACAACCATCACCAACCTGGTCAACCGCTTCTACGAGATCCAGGACGGCGTCATCACCTACGGCGGCATCGATGTAAAGGCCATCAAGAAGGATGATCTGCGCCGCTCTCTGGGCGCTGTGCTCCAGGACACCCACCTCTTCACCGGCACCGTCATGGACAACATCCGCTATGGGCGGCTGGAGGCCAGCGATGACGACTGTGTGGAGGCGGCCAAGATCGCCGGCGCCGACTCCTTTATCCGCCGTCTGCCGCAGGGCTATCAGACCATGGTCACTGGGGACGGCGCCAACCTCTCCCATGGCCAGCGGCAGCTGCTGGGCATCGCCCGGGCGGCGGTGGCCGATCCGCCGGTGATGATCCTAGACGAGGCCACCTCCTCCATCGACACCCGCACCGAGCGCATCATCCAAAAGGGCATGGATGCCCTCATGGAGGGCCGTACCGTCTTTGTCATCGCCCACCGGCTGAGCACGGTGCGCAACTCCAACGCCATTATGGTGCTGGAGGGTGGCCGTATCATCGAGCGGGGCGACCACGATGACCTCATTGCCCAGAAGGGCCGGTATTACCAGCTCTATACCGGCGGCGCCGAACTGGAGTAAGGGAGAGCGCTCCTCGTTCCCACGCAAAAAAGCAGCCGCCCCTGCCAACTGGCAGGGGCGGCTGCTCATTTTCCATCTTCCCAGAGCCGGACCACAGCGCCGGTGGCCAGGTAATGGAGACGTGAACCCAGAATGGGGGTCAGAAGATCAAAGGCGGGCTTGCCGGTACAATGGCCGGTCCAGATCTCCTCCACCCCCAGCTCCAAGAGCCGCCGGCCCAGGGCCTGGGCCTTTTCCGGCCGCACCCCCAGGGTCCCGGCGCCCCCCGCACCCATAAGGTGGAAGCCCCCAAAAAAGGCACGGACGGCTTTCCCGGGGAATGCCGCCATGGCCTCCGCCACCACGGTATCAGCCCCGGCGTGGGAGCAGCTGCTGAAGAGGGCCATTTCCGCCCCATAGAGGAAGACCAGGGTCTGCTCGTGGGCAAAGTCGTCGGGGCGGAGTCCGTCGGGACCCTGGCGGTACATGGCCACCTTTTCTCCCCGCTTTTCCAGGCCGGGGGTGGTGTGGGGCAGGAGCCAAACGCCGGGGTGGAGCTCGGTGGGGCCGGTGACGAAACGGAGCCGGTCCTTGGCTGCCAGCAGCGCCGGGGGCACCCCCAGGTAGCGCCGCTCTCCGTCTCTTCGGACCTGATAGTTGGCCTCGGCGGCCTGAGGACGCAGGTACACAGGGGCGGTGGTGTTGCAGGAGAGAAAGGCAGGGAAGCCGCCGGAGTGGTCATAGTGGCCGTGAGAGAGGACGGCGGCCTGGACCTGGGTCAGGTCCACCCCCAGTTTGGGGGCGTTTTCCAGCAAGGCGGCGGAGGCCCCGGCATCCAGCAGGCAGTTCCAGCCCCGGTGGACAATGCAGAGGGCCAGGCCGTGCTCACAGCGCAAGCCCTGGTCCGGGGTGGTGTTCTCAATGAGAGCGGTGACTTTCATCCCGACAGCTCCTTTCCAAGGACCCATCCCCCCGGGGAATGGTCAGATGGTCACGACTTCTTTTTGAGCTTGGTCTTATTGCCCTTCTCGTCCATGACATAGGTGTTATCCAGGTGGGCGGTGAGGCTTGCCCGGATGGCGGCCCGGTACTCGGCCCTCAGGCCCTCCCGCTCGGCCTCCTCCTCCAGGGTGAGTCCATCGGCCTTGGCCTTCCGGGCCAGCTCGTTGATACGGTCGATCTTGTGCTGCTCCATGGGGCAGTCCTCCTTTTATAAATATCGCTCCACGACGATCATAATCCGGCCCTTCTTAGAGGTGCCGGTTACCTCCCGCAGGACGCACTTGCCCAGCCCGCGGCAGGTGAGCACGTCCCCCTCCTCCACAGTGTGGTCGGACTTGTCGCACTCCCGGCCGTTGAGGGTGAGCTTCTTGGAGGCGATGAGGGCCGACATCCTGCTCCGGGAGAGGGAAAAGCCAGTGGCAGCCACCGCGTCCAGCCGAAGGGTGGCGACGGTGTCCCGGATGGTTTTTGTCTTCTGCTCGGGAGGCTGGAGCGCCCCCAAGGAACAGGGGGCCACCCGCACCCTGGCCCGGCCCACCTGGTCCAGCTGGGTGAGGAGGACGTGCGCTACCTCCCGAAGGAGAAGGACCTGACAGAGCCCCTCCCCCACCAGCAGGTCCCCGATCTTCTCCCGGGTGAGGCCCAGGCCCAGGATGGACCCCAGATAATCCCGATGGGTGAGCTTCTCCCCACCGGAGGGCGTGAGGGTGAGGGCAGTAATGGGAGTCTCCTCGCCTCCTATAAAGTCCTCGGGCTCCATCCAGTCGGGGAGAAAGACACAGAGCCTCCGCTCCGCCTCTGCCCAGCCTCCCCAGAAGAGGTGGGCGGGATGGCCGCAGGCGGCAATGAGCCGAGCCGCGGCATCCTGCTGGGCCAGGGTGAGAAAAAAGGTATGGGTAGGGATGGAACGGCTCCGGGCAAGCTCCAGCTTGTCCATGACCCGGGCCAGCACCAGCCGCTCATCGGCATCGGCGGAGAGCTTGGTAAGGAGCTCGGTCTTATTCATCACCCTTCACCACGCTGGCAAAGCTGCCGCCGATAAGTCCCACCAGTGCGTCGGGGGACAGCTCCACCTGCCGGCCGATCTTACCGGCGCTGACGAGAATGGCGGCATGGGCCTGGGCGGAGGCGTCCACCACGGTCTTGAAGCGCTTTTTCATCCCAATGGGGGAGCAGCCCCCCCGGACATAGCCGGTGAGGGGGGTGAGCTCCTTGACGTGGATGAGCTCGATGGACTTCTCGCCCACGGTCTTGGCCGCCTTCTTGAGATCCAGCTCGGCCAGGACCGGCACCACAAAGACATAGTTGGCCTTGGAGGCCCCCCGGGTCACCAGGGTCTTGTAGACCTCGCCGGGGTCCCGGCCCAGCAGAGCGGCCACTGTGGCGCCGTCCACCGCCTCCCCTTCGGTGTGGGGGTAGCTGTGTGGGGTGTAGGGGATCTTCTTCTGCTCCAATACGCGCATGACGTTGGTCTTTTCTTCTGCCATGAGAATACTCCTTTTTACGGATAGGTTGTGCTCACCGCACGGCCTGCTGGGCCCGCCAGAGGGCGGCGTACTCTCCGTTGCGGTCCATCAGTTCCTGATGGGTACCCTCCTCGGCGATGTGGTTGTCATCAATGACGATGATCCGCCCCGCCGAGCGGATGGTGGAGAGGCGGTGGGCGATGATAAGGGTGGTGCGGCCCTTGGCCAGCTCGTCAAAGGCCGATTGGATTTTGTGCTCGGTGACGCTGTCCAGGGCGGAGGTGGCCTCGTCTAGGATGAGGATGGCCGGGTCCTTGAGGAAGATGCGGGCAATGCTCACCCGCTGCTTCTGACCGCCGGAGAGCATGACCCCCCGCTCCCCCACATAGGTCTGGAAGCCGTCAGGCATCTCCATGATGTCGTCGTAGATCTCGGCCTTTTTGGCGGCGGCGGCCACCTCCTCAGCGGTGGCGTCGGGACGACCGTAGGCGATGTTGTCATAGATGGTGCCTGCGAAGAGGAAGACGTCCTGCTGGACGATGCCGATGTGCGCCCGCAGGTCGTGCTGCTTCAGCGACCGAACGTCTTTACCGTCGATGCGGATGGCGCCGCCGGACACGTCGTAGAAGCGGGGAATGAGCTGGCAGAGGGTGGACTTGCCGCCGCCGGAGGGCCCCACCACCGCCACTGTCTCGCCGGGCTTGACGTGGAGAGAGACGTGAGAGAGGACGTCCTCCCCGTCGCTTTCATAGCGGAAGGTCACGTCATCTACCTGAATGTCTCCGGTGACAGAATCCACGCTCTGAGCGTCCGGGGCATCGGTGATCTCAGGCTCCAGGCGCATGAGCTCTACGAACCGCTTGAAGCCGGCCATACCCTGCATAAACTGCTCCACGAAGGCGGAGAGCTTACGGATAGGGGTGACGAAGGTGGTGACATAGAGAGAAAAGGTGAGAATGTCGATATAGTCCATAGTGCCCTGCATAAGGAAGAAGCCGCCGGCGGCAATGACCAGCACCGGCATAATGCCCATGGCCAGCTCCATGCCGGAGTGGTAGGTGGCCATGGCCTGGTAGTAGCCCCGCTTGGCGCTGCGGAACTGGTCGTTGGAGCTTTCAAACTTGGTGATCTCGGCAGTCTCGTTTGCAAAGGCCTTGGCGGTGCGCATACCGGAGAGGGAGGATTCCAGCTCTCCGTTGATGCCGGCCAGCTTTTTCTTCACCTCCAGAGAGGCGGCGCTCATGCGCCGGCGCTGGAAAATGGTGAAGAGAAGAAAGAGCGGCACCACGGCAAAAACGATGAGGGCCAGCTCCCAGCGGATGGTGAGCATGATGCAGAAGGCGCCCAGGAGGGTCACCGAGGAGATAAAGAGGTCCTCGGGTCCGTGGTGGGCCAGTTCGGTGATCTCAAAGAGATCGCCGGTGACCCGGCTCATGAGCTGTCCGGTGCGGTTTTTGTCGTAGAAGGAGAAGGAGAGATCCTGCATGTGGGAAAAGAGGTCCGAGCGGATGTCGGCCTCAATGCGCACCCCCAGCAGGTGCCCCCAGTAGGTGACGATATAGGTAAAGAGGGCCTTGAGAAGGTAGGCGGCCACCAGGGCGGCCATCACAAGAAAGAAGGTCCGGTAGAGGCCCTGGGGGAGGGTGGTCTCCAGCACCTGGCGGGTCACTGTGGGAAAGAGCAGGTCCACCAGGCAGATGCCCAGGGCACAGACCATATCCAGGAGAAAAATAGCCAGATGGGGCTTGTAATAGGAGGTAAAGATGCGCAGATAGCCGCTGCGCCGCATTTGTTCAGGCGTCATATATGCTGTCCTCTCTCGTTGATGATCTATAAAGGTAAGAACCAGTATATGCCCGGTTTCGGGACTTTGTCAACCTCGCCGCTCTTTACAGGGCAAAGCGGGTCGGTTATAATAAACTCTGTATGAGGAAAAGGGCGGAGGACCGAGGCAATGGAGTTTATTGGAAACTTTTTCGTGGTGGCCAGTCAGGTGGTCACCTTGTTTTTGTTGATTGGTGTGGGCTTTGTGTTGGCCAAGCTGGGAGCCCTCCGTCCGGATGGCGTCTCCCAGATGTCCACCCTGGCCCTCTATGTGGTCACCCCCTGCATCATGATCCGCTCCTTTGAGACGGAGCGTACTCCGGAGATGCTCCAGATCCTCCTGGGCTTTTTCGTGGCATATGCCGTCTGCACCATTCTGGGTATCCTGGTGGTGCAGCCTTTTTTCCGCCGAGAGCCCCTGGATCAACGGGGACCGCTGAAGTTCGGGTCCTCCTATGGAAACAATGGCTTTATGGGGCTGCCCCTGGTCATTTCGGTGCTGGGTCCGGAGGCTGCCATCTTCGGCACTGTGTCGGCGGTGGCCTTCAATCTCCTGCTGTGGACCCAGGGGCTCAAGACCATGGGAGGACGGGTGGGGCCCCGGGCGGTGCTGGTGAACCCGGCCACTGTGGGCACAGCGGTGGGTCTTACGCTCTTTCTCACCGGATGGTGGCAGCCCTCACCCGGCCACTTCTATCTCCCCTCCACCATCAACAACGCCATCAGCTTTCTGGCCGACCTCAACACCCCCCTGCCTATGATCGTGCTGGGGGCCCAGATGGCGGGGGCCGACATGAAGGCCAGCCTTACCGACCGCCGGCTCTACGTGGCGGCGGCGCTGAGGCTGGTGGCGGCCCCCCTTATCGCCCTGGTGGCGCTGCTGCCCTTCCACCTGGACCCCATGGCCTATTGCGCCTGCGTGATCCTCTGCGCTGTGCCCCCCGCCGGTGCCACCGGTATGCTGGCTCAGAGGATGGGGCGGGATACGGCCCTCTCCGCCCAGCTCATCAGTGTGCTCACCCTGATGTCGGTGGTCACGCTGCCTCTGTTTGCCGTTCTGGCCCAGAGCCTGTCTGGCCTGGCGTGATCTTAAGGAGGAATACCATGTCCGCCAAGGAAGAATTTATCGAGATCTATACCTCAAATATCCATCGGGAAGGGGCTGACGCCCTGTTGGACTATTTGGAGCACAAGTCGGACTTTTTTACCTCGCCGGCCTCGGCACGATACCACGGGGCCTATGAGGGCGGGCTGTGCGACCACAGCGTCAACGTCTACCACTGTCTCACCGAGTATCTGGCCCGGGAGCGGGTCCAGGAGCTTTATGGGGTGGAGGTGGCCGGGGAGAGCGTGGCGGTGGCGGCCCTTCTCCACGATCTGTGCAAGGTGGGCTGTTACCGCCAGGGTACCCGGAATGTGAAGGGTCCCGACGGCAAGTGGCAGGCGGTACCCACCTTTTACTATGAGGATAAGCTCCCCTACGGCCACGGGGAGAAGTCGGTCTATATCATCTCCGGATTTATGAAGCTCAAACGGGAGGAGGCCATGGCCATCCGGTGGCACATGGGCTTTTCCGGCGAAGAGGACAAGCGCCTGGTGGGACAGGCCTTCCAGCAATACCCCCTGGCCTTCGCCCTGAGTGTGGCCGATATGGAGGCCACCTACTTTTTGGAAAACGAGGAAGAATCCTGACCCAGAGGCCGGGAGACGCGGAAAGGAGTTGCTGCGTGGTGCGGAAGGAAAAACGGGAAAACGATCTGGGCCGGGACCCGGTAGGGAAGCTGCTGCTTCGGCTGGCGGTGCCTACAGCGACGGCTCAGCTGGTAAATGCCCTCTACAACATTGTGGATCGCATGTACATCGGCCACATCGAGGGGGTGGGAGATCTGGCCCTGACCGGATTGGGGGTCTGTTTCCCGGTCATCATGTTCGTCTCCGCCCTGTCCGGTCTGGTGGGCATGGGAGGCGGGTCCCGGGCGGTGGTCCGCATGGGCGCCGGACAGGATGAGGAGGCCAACGCCATTTTGGGCGGCTGCGCCACCCTGCTGGTGATCTTATCCGTGCTCTTTACGGTTGTGCTCCAGGTGGTGAAGGAGCCCATGCTCTACCTCTTCGGCGCCACCGACAACACCATCGGCTACGCCATGGACTATTTGGGGATCTACCTCTCCGGCACCATATTTGTAGAACTCTCTCTGGGACTCAACTTCTTCATCACCGCCCAGGGCTTTTCCACCGTGGGTATGGCCACGGTGCTCATCGGGGCGGTGGTCAACATCGTGTTGGACCCGGTGTTCATCTTTGGCCTGAACATGGGAGTCAGCGGCGCCGCCCTGGCCACCATCACCGCTCAGGCGGTATCGGCGGTGTGGGTGGTCTGCTTCCTCAAGGGACGGCGCACCAAGCTGCGGCTTCAGCGCCGGTTCGCCAGACTGGACTGGAAGGTTCTCTCCCCTGTGCTGGCCCTGGGTGTGGCCCCTTTTATCATGCAGTCCACGGAGAGTCTGGTGAATATCGCCTTCAACTCCTCCCTTAAGGCCTATGGCGGAGACCCTGCCGTGGGGGCCATGACCATTTGCTCCAGCATCATGCAGGTTTTCTACCTCCTCTTCCAGGGCCTATCTCAGGGCGCCCAGCCCATTGTGGGCTATAACTATGGCGCCGGCAATCTGGACCGGGTGAAAAAGACCTTCCGGCTGCTCTTTGTCTGCGCCCTCACCTTCAGCACGCTCTCCTGCCTGGCCATCGAGCTTTTCCCCGGCGTCTTTGTGGCTATGTTCAACGACAAGCCCGAGCTGGTGGAGATCGCTGTGTGGACCCTGCGGGTATATGCGGCGGGTATGTTTATGCTGGGCGTGCAAAACGCCTGCCAGCAGACCTTTGTGGCCCTAGGACAGGCCAAGATCTCTCTTTTTTTGGCCCTGCTGCGTAAGATCATTCTTCTCATTCCCCTTGTCTATATCCTGCCTCATTTCCTGGAAAATAAGGTCCTGGCTGTCTTCCTTGCCGAGCCAGCCGCCGACATTCTGGCTGCCGTCACCACTGGGAGCCTCTTTTTCTGGCGGTTCCCCCGCCTCCTGAGTGCCCGGGCCGCCGAGCTCAGGCAGCAGTCAGCATAACAAAAGAACAGAACACCACCCCATCTCCTGCCATTCCAGCAGGGGGTGGGGTGGTGTGGTTTATCTATAAATTTCCGTCATTGTAAACAGGATGGGAGCTTGCCAGGGGAGCGAAAAGGACCTGTGGTTACTCGTGTCCGTGTCCGTGCCCGGCTCCGTGGCGGCCGCCAGATCCACTTCCCTGACCGGAGGAGGTGGTCTCCCCGGCGGTCTGGCCATAGCCGTTCCCCTGCCCGCTCCCCTGTCCATATCCCTGCTGGCCATAGGCATGGCCCTGGCAGGCGTCAATGCACTGCTGGAGCTCCCCCATGGTCATCTCCCCGGCCTCGTCCTGAGTGACGGAGGGGTCCAGGGCGGAGAGGGCCAGATAGGCCCGGTACTTTCCCAGAGAGAGCCCCGCGTCCCGGGCGGCCTGGGCGTCATCGGTGTCCAGAGTATAGCAGGTTAAACCGGCACTGCCGGCATCGGAGAGGAGCCTCTCACAGTGGCCACTGTCCGCCGACACGGTGACGGTGACCCCCTCCTCAGACAGCGCGTCAGAAAGGGCGGCGGCGGCCTGGGTCCAGTCCTGGTGGAGGACGGGGGTGGCATCCACCAGGGCCTGGGCGGTGTCATCATAGCACCGTACCCCTACCACCCGTCCGAAGGCGTTGACGGCCAGCTCCACAGAGGTGTCGGCATCCACACTGACAGCGGCGGCGGGGGTGGTATAGGCAAGTCCGCCAGCGGCGGTGAGGATCACCAGGGCCAGGGCAGCAAAGGCCGCCGCCATGGGCCGCCGGCGGGGCGCAAAGCGGGTGCGCCGCCGCTCCAGGGCATCCGACGTCTTATTTTTTAGGTCTGCGTCGGCCCGAACGGCGTCAAAGGCCCGGCGGAGACGCTCATCCATCCTCGTCACCTCCCAGCTTCTCCCTCAGCATGGCACGGGCCCTGTTGAGGAGGGTATAGACGGTATTGGTGTTCCGGCCCAGCAGGGCACCAATCTCAGGGGCGGAGTAGCCTTCGTAATAGTGGAGGTACACGGTGTCCCGGTACTTCTGAGGCAGAGAGAGCACCGCCTCCAGCACGCCCCGGTCTTCAGACTCCGGAACGGCTTGGGCGGTGAGTTCCTCCAGAGGAACGGTGGGCCGCCTGGCCCAGAACCGCAGCAGGTCCCGGCAGGCGTTCAGTGTCACCTGAATGAACCAGGCCTTCTCGTGCTCGGCGTTCTCGAAGGGCTTGGTATGCTGGAGATATTTGAGGAAAACGGTCTGGAAGATATCCTCGGTATCCTCCCGGTTCTTCAGCCGGACCAGGGGCAGACGCCGCCGCTGACACACCAGCCAGTGCAGTCCTCACCCCAGGGGCAGTCCTGCCCCGACCAGGGACAGACGCCGGTCTGGGTGGCTGTGGTCCATGTCTGGTGACAGCTCCCGCCGCTGTGCCGGCCGGATGCCGCAGCGGGCACCACCATCGCTGAGAATACCATACCAAAAATCAACAGGCCTGCCAATGCTTTTTTCATATGAAACTCCTCCTTTTTTGGCCGGGCTTTTGCCCTTTTATATCCAATACGTCTGGGAGGGCCGGATCCATTCAATCTTTAAAAAATTTTTTCCAACCCTGGAAGGGACCAGGAGTCCCAAGAAGAATGTAAGAATTCTCCTACTTTTTTCTTAAAAAAGTTATGGTATCGTTTCCTCCACACGAAAGAGATGCCGTCGGTTCTCTTTTGTCTACTCATCCAATGGACCTATAAGGAGGAAACAAGACATGAGACGTACCACCCCCGTTTTGCTGCTTTTGGCCATGATGCTGGGCCTGAGCGCCTGCGGCAATGCCGCCAAGAACACCCCTGCCCCCACCACACCCGCTCCCGTAGAGACGACTACCCCCGTAGAGGAGAGCACCGCCCCCGCAGATGAGACTGCCGTACCTGCCGAGACCGGTAAGCCCAATGAGGAGGAGCACGCCATCTCCGGTATCATCAACCGCATGGATGACTACCTGGTGCTGTTGGCCAATGACGAGTATCAGGTTTTCGACCTGGGCCAGGGTGTGAGCACCGATGGCCTGGAGGAGGGAGATGAGGTGACCGTGGTCTACACCGGTACCCTGGGCGATGAGAAGACGCCCCCCGTGGCCATCGAGATCGACAAAAGCTGAGCACAAAAACGAAAATAAATCCCTGCCGCCGTGGCCCTGTAGTTGCCACGGCGGCATTTTTTTGTTATAATATCCTGATATGTTTTGGACTTTTCTGAGAGAATAGAGGGGTAGGACATGAAGAATATCGTACTCATCGGCATGCCCGGGGCGGGCAAGAGCACGGTGGGCGTGCTCCTGGCCAAGACCCTGGGCTACGCGTTTTTAGATACGGACCTGGTGATCCAGGAGCGGGAGGGCAAACTGCTCCAGGCCTTGGTGGATGAACTGGGTGTGGAGGCCTTTCTGGAGCGGGAGGCCGATGCCATCTGCTCAGTGGATTGCGTCAATACGGTCATTGCGCCCGGGGGGAGCGCGGTGTGCCGGGACAGGGCCATGGAGCACTTGAAGTCCCTGGGCCGTATCGTCTATCTGCATCTGCCGCTTGAGGAGCTGGAGCACAGGCTCCACAACATCAGCACCCGGGGTATCGCTATGGCGCCCGGTGAGACACTGGCCCACATCTACGACTACCGGGCGCCTCTTTACCGGAAGTACGCCGACCTCACTGTGGAGGTGGGGCGGCAGACCCTGGAGGAGACGGTGGCCCAGGTGCTGGAGACCCTCAAATGAGGGCCTCCTTTTTCCCATGTTTGGAACAAAAATCGGAAGAGAAGGAACGACACCATATGGATTTTAAGGAATTAGGGCTTATCTCCCCCATTTTGAAGGCACTCGCGGCCCAGGGGTATACCGCGCCCACCCCCATCCAGCGCCAGGCCATTCCTCCCGCCCTAAAGGGGCGGGATGTGCTGGGCTGCGCCCAGACCGGCACGGGTAAAACCTGTGCCTTCGCCACCCCCATTCTCCAGCGGCTCAACGCCGACGTGGTGGTGGGCCCCCGGTATATCCGCTCCCTGGTCCTCACACCCACCCGGGAGCTGGCTCTCCAGATCCAGGAGTCCTTTGCCGCCTATGGCCGCAATCTGCCTCTGCGCGCCACCGTTATCTTTGGCGGTGTGGGGCAGCAGCCCCAGGTGGATAAGCTGAAGAAGGGTGTGGACATCCTGGTGGCCACACCGGGACGTCTGCTGGACCTCCAGGGCCAGGGACTGCTGGACCTGAGCCGAGTGGAGATCTTTGTATTGGACGAGGCAGACCGCATGCTGGACATGGGCTTTATCCACGACGTCCGTCGGGTATTGAAGTTCCTGCCGGAGAAGAAGCAGACCCTCTTCTTTTCGGCCACCATGCCGCCCGAGGTCATGGAGCTGGTGGACGCGCTGCTCCACGACCCGGCTAAGGTAGAGGTGGACCCGGTGTCCTCTCCGGTGGAGGTCATTGACCAGAAGGTGTGCTTTGTGGATAAGGCCAACAAGTCCAAGCTCCTGTCCTACCTGGTGGAGTCTCTGGGGGTGAAGAACGCCCTGGTCTTTACCCGCACCAAGCATGGCGCCAACAAGGTGGCGGGGGACCTCAACAAGGCGGGCATTTCCGCCGCCGCCATCCATGGGAACAAGTCCCAGACCGCCCGGCAGCAGGCTCTGGCCGATTTTAAGGGTGGACGTGTAAAGTGCCTGGTGGCCACCGATATTGCCGCTCGGGGTATCGACATCGAGGAGCTCTCCCACGTCTTTAATTACAACCTGCCCGAGGTGCCCGAGACCTACGTCCACCGCATCGGCCGTACCGGCCGGGCGGGCCATGGCGGCACTGCCATCTCCTTTTGCGACTTTGCCGAGCAGGAGTATTTAAAGGGCATTGAAAAGCTCATTGGACGACCCATCCCGGTGCTGGGAGGACACCCCTGGCCCATGCAGGTCTTTGAGGTGGCTAAGGACGCCAAAGGCCGCACAGTGAACGCCGAGGACGCCGAGGCCCGTGCCGCCGCCAAGGAGCGGCGGCGTGCCCGGAACGCCGCCAACCAGGCGGGGGCCGAGGAGAAAAAGCGGGAGAAGGCCCGTGCCGCCGCTCCGGCCCCGGCGCCTCAGCCACCCCAACCTAAGAAGCGTCGGGAGCCCCGGTGGAAGAAGGCGGAGGGCCCCAGCGTACTGGACGCGGTGCTGCCCGAGCGGACTGCCGGTCCCGTCGGGGAGGAGTATCACGATTTTTCCCGGCCCGACCCTCTTTCCTCCGACCGCATCATGGATGCCACTGCCCGCCTGTTGGCCCCCCGCAAGAGCGGGGTGAAGCCGGAGACGGGCCGCAAGGAGGAGGGGCAGAGCCGCTCCCACCGCCGGAAGAAAGGCAAAAAGGGTGGGGAGAGTGCTGTCTCCGAGAGCCAGACCCAGCGGAAGGTGCGGGAGAGTCAGCCTAAGGCGGCCCCCGCTCCCAAGGCCCAGGCCAAGCGCCGGCATGACCGGGGCCACGGCCCCCGGGGCGGCCGCCCGGTGATGCCTATGAAGAGCGGCGCGGTGAAGGACTCCACCGAGCAGCCCAGCCTTATGAAGCCCTATTATATCGAGCACGACTGACCGCCGGCGGCGCCGGCTGGGGATATGGCATCCCTCAACCCCCATGAAAAAGGAGCGCGGACCCATCCATGGATTATTTTGCGGGAGAGTATGACATCGCGGTGATCGGCGCTGGACATGCCGGCATTGAGGCAGCCCTGGCCGCTGCCCGGCTGGGCCTGCGGACCCTGTGCTTTACGGTGAATCTGGACGCTGTGGGCAATATGCCCTGCAATCCCGCCATCGGCGGCACCGGAAAGGGACATCTGGTCCGGGAGCTGGACGCTCTGGGCGGCGAGATGGCGCGGTGTGCCGACAGGGCCTGCATCCAGTACCGGGTCCTCAATAAGGGAAAGGGCCCTGCTGTGTGGTCCCTCCGGGCGCAGGCTGACCGCCGGGAGTATCAAAAGCTTATGAAGCATACCCTGGAGCTCCAGGAGAACCTGTGGGTGAAGCAGGCTGAGGTGGTGGCCGTCCTCACCGACAAAAAAGGTGCTGTCTCCGGAGTCAAAACGGCCACCGGAGCCGTCTATACAGTGAGGGCCGCCGTGATATGCACCGGCACCTATCTGGGGGGGCGCACCATCGTGGGGGAGGTCACCCGGGACTCGGGACCCGATGGTCTGGCCGCTGCCCTCCCCCTCACCGACAGCCTCCGGGCGCTGGGGGTGAGCCTGCGCCGCTTCAAGACGGGCACGCCTCCACGGGTGAACCGCCGCAGCGTGGACTTTTCCAAGATGGAGCTCCAGCCTGGGGATGAGACGGTGGTGCCCTTCTCCTTTGAGACGGAGGTGCCCCCGGAAAACCGGGCGGTGTGCTATCTCACTTATACCAATGAGCACACCCATGCCGTCATCCGAGCCAATCTGGACCGCTCCCCCCTCTTTTCCGGAGTCATAGAGGGGGTGGGTCCCCGGTATTGCCCCTCCATCGAGGACAAGGTGGTCCGATTTGCCGACAAGCCCCGGCATCAGCTTTTTATTGAGCCCATGGGACTGGACACAGAGGAGCTCTACATCCAGGGTTTTTCCTCCTCCCTCCACGAGGAGGTCCAGGTGGAGATGCTCCATACCATTCCCGGCCTGGAGAAGGCCGAGATGACCAGGTGCGCCTACGCCATTGAGTATGATTGCTGTGATCCCACCGAGCTCTATCCCACCCTGGAGCATATCAAGGTACCCGGCCTCTACGGCGCGGGACAGTTCAACGGTTCTTCCGGGTATGAGGAGGCCGCTGTTCAGGGCTTTGTGGCGGGGGTCAACGCCGCGCTGAAGCTGTTGGGACGTCCCCCTATGGTGCTCACTCGGGACCAGGGCTATATTGGTGTGCTCATTGATGACTTGGTGACCAAGGGCACCAATGAGCCCTACCGGATGATGACCTCCCGTACCGAGTACCGGCTCTTGTGCCGCCAGGACAACGCCGACCGGCGGCTGTGCCCGGTGGGGCATGAGATCGGACTTGTCTCCGATGAGCGGTACCGGAGGGTATTGGAGAAGTACGCTGCTGTGGATCGGGAGGTCAGGCGGCTGGTGAGCACGGGCGTGGCGCCCTCCCCCATGCTCAGCGCCATGCTCACGGAGCGGGGGGAGTCCCCCGCCCGGGACGGCGCCCGGCTGGCTGACCTGCTGCGGCGGCCCCGGGTGGGCTATACCGATTTGGCCCCATTTGACCCGGACCGGCCTGATCTGCCGGCGGAGGTTACCGAGCAGGTGGAGATTGCCCTCAAATATGAGGGGTACATTGCCAGGCAGCAGCGGCAGGTGGAGGAGATGCGGAAGCTGGAGACCCGTCCCCTTCCCCCTGATTTGAACTATATGGATATCCCGGTTCTTCGCCTGGAGGCCAGGCAGAAGCTCCAGCAGATCCGCCCTCTGAGCTTGGGCCAGGCCAGCCGCATCTCCGGCGTCAGCCCGGCGGACGTGGCGGCGCTGATGATTTGGCTGGAGCACCAGAAGGGCTGAGGGCGGCGGGACCTGCGGGGCTGACGCCGGAGGGGCCCCGCGAAGCGGGGCGCGCCGGCAGGCGCGTACAAGGTTTAGGCCAAAGGGCAAAACCTTGGCGCAGGGGCAATTCACTTGCCCCGAGCATGTAAAAATCATGGGGTCCCCATAAAATTAAGGGTTTTATGGGGCGTCAGCCCGGCAGATGTGGCGGCGCTGATGATCTGGCTGGAGCACCAGAATGGCTGAGGGCGGCGGGACCTGCGGGGCTGACGCCCGTCCTACCGGGAAGCCGCCCCAGAGGAAGGCTTTGGCCCCCTATCCTCTACCACATGGAGGTTACCTATGAAGCCAAAACTGATTTTGGGCCTGTCCGGCGGTGTAGACTCCGCCGTGGCTGCCGCCCTTCTGCGGGAACAATACGAGGTCTCCTGTGTCTTCCTGGACATCGGTCTGGGGGGCGGAGAGGCTGCCGAAAGCCTGGCGGACAGCCTGTCCCTCCCCTTTCAAACGGTGGACATCCGGGACAGGCTGGAGCACTTTGTCTGCGCCGACTTCCAGCGGGAGTATCTGGCAGGGCGGACGCCCCTCCCCTGCGCCCGGTGCAATCCCCTGGTGAAGTTCCCTGCCCTGCTGGAGGCCGCCGAGAAGGAGGACGCCCAATATGTGGCCACCGGCCACTATGCCCGGGTCACCGCCGGCCCGGATGGCCGGGTCCTGCTGCGCAAGGGCATGCCGGCCAATGACCAATCCTATATGCTCTCCCGGTTGACCCAAACCATCCTCCGCCGGGTGGTCTTCCCTCTGGGCCCCTATGAGAAGGTCCAGGTCCGGGCCATGGCAGCGGAGCTGGGGCTGTCGGTGGCGCAGAAACCTGACTCCATGGAGATCTGTTTTATCCCCGACGGCGACTACGCCGCCTGGCTGGACCGCCGGGGAGGGACTCCGCCGCCGGGAGATTTTATTGACAAGACAGGCAGAGTACTGGGCCGGCACCGGGGCTATCACCACTATACCATTGGCCAGGGCCGGGGCCTGGGGGTGTCTGGCCCCCACCGGTATTTTGTCGCCGCCATCGACCCCGTGCGTAACACCGTTACCCTCTCTGACGGCAGTGATCTCATGGCGCGGCAGGTGATCTGTGTACGGCCCAACTGGGTCGCGGTGGACGGCCTGGACAGCCCCATGGAGGTGACCGTCCGGCTGCGCCACTCACGGACGGAGAGCCGGGGCACCATTTTCCCTGCGTCGGGAGAGCGGGTGGAGGTCCGGCTGGAGGAGCCCGCCCGAGCCCCCACCCCAGGACAGCTGGCCGTCTTTTATGCTGAGGATGTGGTGGTGGGCAGCGCCTGGATCGAAAGGAGCGGAGAGACTTGGAACTGAGACAGATCAAGGGGGATACCTGGTGCCTGGAGGGGGCGGAGCTCATCCCCCTTGTGCGCCTGCCGGGGGACAAGTGCGTGCTGCTGGACAGCGGCCACGCCTTTGAGGGGGAGGCGCTTACCGCCGCTCTGGAAGGAGCGGGACTTACACCGCTGGGGGTCTTCTGTTCCCACGCCCATGTAGACCATGCGGGCAACAACCACTACCTGCGCAGGAGGTATGGAGCCAAGCTCTGCCTTCCCGCCGGTGAGGCCGCTCTCAGCGCCAACCTCACCATGTACAAGGCGGTCTACAACGCCTTTACACCCAGAAACCTGGAGCGTCGGAATGGACACCTATTGGGTCCTGTGGACGAGGTGGTAGGGCCCCAGGACGGGATGATGGAGTTTTGCTCCGTACCCCTTCAGGTCGTCCATACTCCAGGCCACACCCCGGACCACATCTGTACCGTCACCCCCGATGGGGTCCTCTACACCGCTGACGCCCTCATGGCAGGGCATGTGCTGGAGAATGCCAAGCTGCCCTACCACGGTCTCCACGAAGAGGCCCGGCAGAGCATGGAGAAGCTGCGCCATACCGCCTGCTCGGTATGCGTGGTGGCTCACCAGGGGGTGGTCAAGGACCTCCCCGGCCTGGTGGACGCCAATCTGGCCGCTCTGGACCGCCTGTCGGAAGATCTGCTCTCCCTGGCGGTGGAGCCGGTGTGCATGGATCAGCTGTGCCTGGCCTATTACCACAAGAAGCATCTGCTCACCACCCACATAGAGAAAGCGGCCCTCTATGCCCGCAATATTGACGCCATGGCGGAGTACCTGGTGGATATCGGGCGTATGGACATTCAAGTCCAGGAGGGTGTGCGGTACTTTGTGCGAGCTTGAGGAAGCAGTGGATGCGCTGCTCCCCTCAACGGCGTAATCCGTCTTGTCCTGGGCGGAAACAGGCGTCATCCAAGACACCTTTTTATGGTAAACTGATAGGATAAAGCTTCTTGTGAATGGGCATAAACGGTGAGGTGCTGGGATGAAGGTAAAGGTAAAATGTGAGTACTGTCAGTCCATGGTGGATGCTGGGGAGCGGTACTGTCCCTCCTGCGGCAGTCCCCTCCCGGAGGTCAAGCCGCAGGCGGGGGCGGAAGCGCCAGTGAGCGCCGCCGCTCGGCGACGCGGCTATGCGGTTTTGCTGCTCTTCCTTCTGGCCTTGATGGGAGCGGCCTGGCTGACCCTATCCTTGTTGGGTGCCGGACGGGGAGGCGGAAATCAGCTGAACGTTGCCTTGGAGCAAATCCAGGAGGACCCCATGGATGCCGGGGCCTATGAGACGGCCATTACTTACTATCTGGAGCAGGGCAGTGTGGAAAGCGCCCAGCGATATGCCTTTTTACTGGTGGCGCAGGTGCCTGGCGAGGAGGAGGGCCGCTGGTGTGTGGAGACCTTCCGAAGCTTTGGCCAGGAGGCGCTGGCTGTCCGGCTGGCTCTGCTGAGTGACGCCTATGCGGGTGAGCAAGCCCTCTTCCCACTGGTAGCGGACGCCACTGTGGACACCGTGATGCCCCAGTCCCCCCTCCGCCAGGCCCTGGAGCTGCTGCTGGGCAGGAGCGCCGGACTGATCACCCTGGCCGATCTTCAGGACATTACTTATCTCTCCATTGGCAGTGAGAATGTGCTCTCAGGAGGCCGCACTGTGGCCATTGGCTTTGATCCCGCCGGCACTGCGGCTGGGGCCGTTACCCTCCAGGTGGAGGGGGGCGACCTCTCGGACGGCCTGGGTATCCTCTGTTTCCAGGGCTTGCTGCGGCTGGAGGTCCGGGAGCCCCGGCTGGGCACCGAGGAGCTGCTGCTGCCCCAGCTCACCGCCCTTACCACCGCCAGCGGTGAGCTCACCGATCTCACCCCTCTCTCCAGCCTTACCTCGCTGGAGGAGCTCACCATTCTGAACTGTCCGCTCCGCTCCCTGGAGGGAGTGGACGCCCTGACTGCCCTGAAATCCCTGAGCCTTACCGGCACCGACCTCACCGACCTGTCGGTACTGGCCGCCCTGAAGGGGCTGACCCACCTCACCCTGGCGGATAACGACGATCTCAACAGTGTGGCCTCCCTGGCCCAGATGAGCCAGCTCACCAGCCTTCGTCTGTCGGGAGAAGCCATCACCGACCTCTCCCCCATTGCCGGGCTCGCCAGTCTCAAAGAGCTGTCGGTCACCAATACCGGGGTGCGGAGCACGGCCTTCCTCTCCGGGCTCCGGCAGCTGGAGGAGCTGACCTTTACCAGCAACGACGAGGTGGAAAATGTGCCGGAGCTGGGGGAGCTCACCGGACTTACCCGCCTGGTGCTGGACAGTGATGAGAACTTTGAAAGTCAGGCCGACATGGCTGCCCTTACCCACCTCACCTCCCTGGAGCTCCTCTCCACCAAGGAGCTGAGCTATCTGCTGCCCCTGGCCAATTTGGAAGATCTCACCCTCTACTTTACCCGCAGCGAGACCGATCTCTCCGCCCTTTCCGGCCTTACCCATCTGCGCCGACTGGACCTTCGGGGGGAGGAGAGCTTTTACGCGAACTATTCCACGTCGCTGATCGGACTCAGCGGCCTTCAGGGCCTTCCCCTGGAGGAGCTGGACCTGGGAGGGCATACGGTGTACGGCCCCCTGGACCCGATATTCTCCATCTCTACACTTCAGGTCCTGGACCTCTCCGAAGTCTCCGCCGAGGGGACCGACTTTAGCCGTCTATCCGTCCTCACCCAGCTTCGGCGGCTGGATCTCTCCGGCTTCCGGGACATGGTGGACACCCCGCCTGGCCCCGGGGAGCTCTACTGGAGCTACGAGGCCGGACCGGCCTCCACCTTTGTGATGCCCCTGGCCTCCCTCACCGGCCTCCAGGAGCTGGACCTCTCCGACTGCGGAGTGGAGGACCTCTCTCCACTGTCCGGACTCACGGGCCTCACCTGGCTGGACCTTTCCAACAACAGCATTTCTGACCTCTCTCCCCTTTCCGGGCTTACGGGGCTGAGCTACCTGAATCTCTCCGGAAATCCCATCCCCGACTACAGCCCGGTGGAAGACAGGGACGGCCTCATTCTGATTCGATAGGAAGTGGGTCTTATGGCACTTTTTCAGGTCATCCGGTTCGATGGACCTTCGGAGGCCCTGGTCTGGAAGTACCCCAAGGAAAATATGAACAGTGGCTCCCAACTGGTGGTGGGCCCCGCCCAGACGGCAATCTTTGTCAAGGGCGGGAGGATCTACGACCTCTTTGAAAGCGGAACCTACACGCTGGACACCAACAATCTGCCCCTGCTCAATACCCTCATCAATCTCCCATTTGGAAGCCGGTCTCCCTTTACGGCGGAGGTCTTCTACGTCAACCGGCGGAGCATCCTGGACATCAAGTGGGGAACCCAGGTGCCCATTCAGCTCAAAGACCCGGTGTATCAGGTCATTATCCCCCTCCGGGCCTTTGGACAGTACGGGGTGTCGGTGGAGGACCCAGGGCTTTTTCTGGAAAAACTGGTGGGCACAAGCGAGGCCTACACCACCGACGACCTGGTCCGCTACTTCCGCGGACTGGTGGGCAGCCGGGTCACCGATGAGCTGGCCGGCGCCATTACAGATGAGGGGATGAGCTTTGTGGAGGCCAGCGCCCGCATTGCCCAGCTCTCCCAGCGCATTGCCGGGCGGCTTCAAGATTTCTTCAACGACTACGGCATCCGACTGGTGAGCTTTTTCATCAGCTCCATCAACGCGCCGGAGGATGACCCCACGGTGCGGCGCCTCAAGGCCTCCCTGAGCAGCCGGCAGGAGATGGATACCCTCAACTATAACTATCAGCAGGCCCGGACCTATGAGGTCCTGGGCCGGGCCGCCGACCAGCTGGGGGGCGACGGTGGCATGGCCGGTGTGGGTGTGGGGGCCGCCATGGGGGCGGCTATGGCCGAGTTGGTGCGGCAGAATCTGGGAACGGTCCCGACGACACAACCGGAAGCTGCCTCCTACTGCGTGGGCTGCGGCGCCCCCCTGCCCCCTGGAGCCGCCTTCTGCCCCAAGTGTGGACAGGCGGTAAGAATGGCCCAACGCTGTAATGCCTGCGGTGCTCCCTGCCAGCCGGGGGACCGCTTTTGCGCCCGGTGTGGAAAGGCTCTGGCCCCGTAGCCAGGAGGGAAAAATCCTTTGCCGATACTTTAAATAACGTAATTCCGGACCTTTCCTCAAAGACCGCTTGGACATGCGGATGGGGGCTGGATTTTAGAATGATGCAAAAAAGTTGCATGAAATCGCAATAACGCGATTTCATGCAACTTTTTCTTTAAAGTGCTCTTGGAGATTCTATTTTAAACAGGTCCTTTGGAATTTATTTGTTGCCCTTAAGCGCCTTCATGCGGTCGGCATGGCTGAGGATGCGCTTACGCAGGCGGAGGGACTCCGGTGTGACCTCCAGGAGTTCGTCATCGGCCAGGAACTCCAGACACTGCTCCAGAGACATCTGCCGGGGGGTAGTGAGGCGGAGGGCCTCATCGCTTCCGGCGGCGCGCATGTTGGTGAGCTGCTTTTTCTTGCAGATATTGACGGTAATGTCCTCGCTCTTGGGGGTCTCACCCACCACCATGCCGGCGTAGACGGGAACACCGGGGCCGATGAAGAGAACGCCACGCTCCTGGGCGTTGAAGAGGCCATAGGTGACGCTTTCACCGGTTTCAAAGGAAACCAGGGAGCCGCTGGAGCGGCGGGCAATGTCGCCCTTGTAGGGGGCGTAGCACTCGAAAACAGAGGCCATGATGCCCTCGCCCTTGGTGTCGGTCAAAAATTCATTGCGGTAGCCAAAGAGGCCGCGGGCGGGAACGAGGAACTCCAGCTTCATACGGCTGCCCACAGGGGTCATCTCCAGCATCTCGCCTTTCCGGGAGCCGATCTTCTCAATGACGGCACCCACCGCGTCGCTGGGGACATCGCAGACCAGACGCTCAATGGGCTCACACTTCTTGCCGTCGATCTCCTGATAAAGCACACGGGGGGGAGATACCTGGAACTCGTAGCCCTCGCGGCGCATGGTCTCGATGAGAATACTCAGGGACATCTCACCCCGGCCGGCCACATTGAAGGAGTCGGTGGAGTCGGTCTCGGTGACCCGGAGGGAGACGTCTTTCAGTGTCTCACGGAACAGACGCTCACGAAGCTGGCGGGAGGTGACGAACTTACCTTCCCGACCTGCAAAGGGAGAATCGTTGACGGAGAAGGTCATCTCGATGGTGGGGGCGGAGATCTTCACGAACTCCATGGGCTCCACGCAGTCAGGAGAACAGATGGTGTCGCCGATGGTGATGTCGCCAATGCCGCTCATGGCGATGATGTTGCCGGCGTCGGCCTCAGTGACAGGGACCTTATTCAGTCCCTGGAACTGATAGAGAGCGGTGGCCTTGGCCTTCTTGGGGACGGCGTCGGGGTCGTGATAGTTGCACACGGCGATTTCCTGGTTCTGCTTTACCGTGCCCCGCTCAATCCGGCCGATGGCAATACGTCCTACAAACTCGTTGTAGTCGATGGAGGATACCAGCATCTGGAAAGGAGCGTCCACGTCAGCCTCAGGGGCAGGGATATAGTCGATGATGGTGTCAAAAAGAGGCTTTAGATCGGTGCCGGGCACATCGGGGGAGTAGGAGGCGGTGCCGTTGCGGCCGGAGCAGAAGAGGGTGGGGGAATCAAACTGCTCCTCAGTGGCGTTGAGGTCCATGAGAAGCTCCAGCACCTCATCGCAGACCTCATGGATGCGCTGGTCGGGACGGTCGATCTTGTTGACCACCACGATGACGCGGTGGCCCAGCTCCAAGGCCTTGGAGAGGACGAAGCGAGTCTGGGGCATGGGGCCCTCGGCGGCATCCACCAGCAGGATAACGCCGTTGACCATCTTAAGGATACGCTCCACCTCGCCGCCGAAATCGGCGTGACCAGGGGTGTCCACAATGTTGATCTTCACGTCGCCGTACTGGACGGCGGTGTTTTTGGCTAAAATGGTGATGCCGCGTTCCCGCTCCAAATCGTTGGAATCCATGACACGCTCTGCCACGGCCTGATTCTCACGGAACGCGCCGCCCTGCTTGAGCATTTCGTCCACCAGGGTGGTCTTGCCGTGGTCAACGTGGGCAATGATGGCGACGTTGCGTAGGTTCTGATTCTGCATGCTTTTCCTTCCTCCTAATAATATGACAAGACCGCCTGTATTTCCACGAAGAGGGACATATCACGGGCACGTACAAGCGCTTTCTATAAAAATCTTGTGCGGAAAAAATAAAAGTGAGGTCCCGGCGGGAATATCCCCAGGATTCGCAACGACGTATTATACCTCTAAACAAAGAAAAACGCAACTTTTTTTCGTGGGAATGAGAAAAAGACCGAGAGAAACGGACATTGACAGCTGAGCAGCTTTGGGTTAAAATAAAATTTACCCTGCTCCAGAGTCTGATTTGCCCCGATATTTCACTGCAGCAGAGGGGCTCCTCCTAGCATCTGTTGTTTTCTCATCTGCCGGGGTCATATAATTGAATATTTATCATATAAGCCCCCGTACCTCACCGGGATAGAGGGTCCGCCTCCTAAGCGGAATGTAGTGAGTTCGAGTCTCGCCGGGGGTGCCAAAATGACCGCTGTAAGCCATTTTTTGATGGTTTACAGCGGTTTTTATTTTCCCCTGCCCACGGGGGAGCTCTGCCGTGAGCGGGAGATATTTATTCGTTTTTATTGTATTGTCTGCTGCCGCCTCCCCGATTCCGCCGAATCTTGCCTGAAGTCATTGTGTATAACGGCGTCCTTTCTCGATCTCGACCATAAAAGGCAAAGGCCGATAATCCGCGCCCCAAAAGGCTGACGGGTTATCGGCTCTGCGTCTATGTATCTAGTGGTGCGAAGCGAATGTAGTTCGTATGGTTTCCTTGCTTGATCAGGCTTGTTTCCAGGAGTCAAGGTACGCGATTTACGGTCCTTTTAGCCGCGGCATATTACGGTTTTCAACAAGTCCGACATCATTTTAAAGTATGGCAGGTGTGCCAATGCTCGACGGCTTATAACATGTCAATGGGTGGAAGAAGGATCTGAGATTGAATATGAGAAATGAGCGCCTGTGCCGCATCGTTCACAAAGGAATTTTTCTTAAAAATGATACACAGCTCCCAGGGTAGACTGGGCTCAAACGGAATCACTACCATTTTGGAAATACCATAGTGATTCGCAATAGGCGCCGGCATCACACAAATCTGTCCCAGCATCTGGCTGACCTGAATCAAAAATTCGCTGGTGGGACTCGTAATATTGATATGAATCGGTAGCTTTGCCGCGGAAAACTTGCTCAGCAGATATTGGTGCACGGCAAAGTCTTCTGGAAAGGTGTTGATCGGGACTGTGGACAAGTCTTCCAGCGTGATCGATTTTTTTGTGGCAAAGATGTGGGTGCATGGCACGATACAAGCGATTTGGTCCCGAATCAACAATAGTTCATTCAATCCCTCCTCTAAGACCGGGCGCATGCTAATGGCCACATCCACAGCGCCGTCCAACACCATGGTTTCCAGGGAACGGGCCCCTGCCTCTCGAATTTGAACGTTTATTTTGGGAAACGCCTTATGAAATAGGCCAATGATATATGGAAAATCTAAGACGGAAACAACGGGCGGGACACCAAATATGACCCTTCCCCTCTCCATTTGCTTCAACTCTGACAACTCCTGATGGAGGGTGTCAAAGTCCTCCAGGATCTTCTTTCCCCACCGGGCCAGTATTTTTCCGGCTTCCGTAGGCACCATAGTCGTTCCATCTCTAGAAAATAAGGGAACGCCCAATTCTCCCTCAATTTTCTTTAAAATCTTACTTAAAGCAGGCTGGGAAATATACAGGTGGCCTGCCGCCCGAGTCATATTTTGCTGTGTGGCGATTTCTAAAATATAACGCAATTCCCTAATGTCCATACATAGCCTCCTTACCAATAAAATCCATAACTAATCGGGTGTATCTCCATAACCACAAGATATCACATTGGCAATTCCGGATAACCATTGGCTATTTCTAACCTCAGCCAAAGCTATTGGACAAGCCCTAATTACCATGTTACATTGAAACCCGGAAAGACCCTCAACGGCTGACCCTTGGCGCAAATCCGAAAGAGAAAAGCATCATGTGAGGACTTTGGAAGAGAGGTGTAGGTACAGCTATGGCATGGCAAGTATTCGATGGGCGAAGCCCAGTAATCGGCGAAGGCACTTATGTGCACCCTGACGCAACGTTGATTGGGGATGTTGTGATTGGAAAAGGGTGCTTCATTGGTCCTGGGGCACGATTACGGGGAGACTGGGGCTCTATCCGCATCGGTGACAACTGTAACATACAAGATAACTGCGTCATACATGCTCAGCCTGGAAAAGGAACTGTTGTGGGAAACCGCTGTCACATTGCGCACAGCACGATTCTCCACGGTCCTGTTCTGGAGGAAGAAGTATTTGTAGGGATGGGCTGCATCGTAATGGATGATGCAATTTTGAAAAAGCGGTGCTGTTTGGCAGCTGGAACCCTGGTCCTTGCCGGACAAACCATTTCCGAAAACACGTTGGCCATGGGCCACCCCTCTAAAGAAGTCAAGCAGATCTCCGACAAAATGCGTGATACCTTGGAGTGGGCACGGGAACAATACATCGCTCTTCCGGCGCGCTATTTAAAAGAAGAAAAGTAAATTATTTTGGAGCTTCATTGAATTTTTTATAAATATATAGTACCACACGCCGTATAAATATGGCAAGAATTTGTTTGCGCCGCATTTGAAGGAATGTTTGATTTCTGCCACCCCACTGCTACTGAGGAGGTATGCGCATGTTTTGGTTGCTGTTGGCTATTATTTTGATGATCGTACTCATCTTTTTCCGCGTCAATATTCTCATTACTGCACCGATTGTCAGCATTTTTCTCTGTCTGGTCAGCGGCCTGGATGTTGTGGATACGATGGCATCCGGATTCATGGTTTCCTTTGCTACGTTTGCCCAGAATAACTTCCTGATCTTTGCCTCCAGCGCCCTTTTTGCAAAGGTCATGCAGGACACCGGCATGGCCGCATCCATCGCCAAGGGAATCTCTCAAAAGCTAGGTGCCCATCTGGCCGTTTTCTGTGTGTTTGTGGTCAGCGCCATTCTGACCTACGGCGGTGTGAGTCTCTTTGTGGTCGTCTTTGTGATCTACCCGGTGGCCCTCCAGCTTTTCAAAGAAGCAAACATCACCCGCAGCCTGATCCCAGGCGCAATCGCGGCAGGAGCATTTACCTTTGCCGCCTTCTGCCTGCCCGGCTCCCCTCAGGCGGGCCCCATCATTGCCACACAGTACTTGGGTACTGACCTGATGGTCATGCCAGTCCTGGGCATTGTCTGCGCCCTGTTCATGTTTGTCATTGACATTCTTTACTTCCACTGGGTGCTCAAGCGGAGCCGCAAAGCGGGGCGCGGCTTTGAAAGCGATCCCGCCATTGAGGAGGAGATCAAGCGCATCGAGCAGCTCACCCTTCCCAATGTGTGGCTCTCCGTCCTTCCCATTGTGGTGGTCGTGATTACCGTGAACTTTATCAAGCTTCCGGTCTACTACTGTATGGCCATTGGCGTGGTGATCTCCATGGCGTTTGGATGGAAGAACATCCCGGACAAGCTGGAGACACTCAACAGCGGCGTGGAGAGCGCCATTTTTGCCCTCATTAACACCTGTGCCGCCAACGGCTTTGGCGGCGTGGCACAGCAGACCCAGGGTTTTGCTGACCTGGTGGAGATCATGACCACCACCACCGTGCTCCCGCCGCTGCTCAGCATCGGTATTGCCACGACCCTGATCGCCGGCGCCTGCGGCTCCGGTACTGGCGGCCTTGGCATCGCGGTGTCCACCCTCGGTCCCATCTACTTGGATATGGGCATCAACCCCGGTCTCATCCACCGGATCGCCTGTGTCTCCTGCTGCGGCCTGGACAGCCTTCCCCACAACGGCGCCGTGGTGACCCTGCTAAAGTATACCGGCATCAGCCACAAGGACGGTTATATCCACATCGGCGTGACCACGGTGATCGTCCCGCTCCTTACCCTGGCGCTCATGGTTTTCCTGGGCGCTATCGGACTGACATTCTGATGGGTTTTACTCACGCAATGATTAAAATGTAGATTTACATTTTAAATGAAAAATTTATTTTAGGAGGTCATTTGTATGTCTGCTTACACTGATTTCATGCTGGGCGAGGAAATTATTGGTATTCGTGACTTGGCGAGAGATTTTGCCGATAAGGAAGTGGCCCCGACCGCCATTGAGATGGACCAGAAGCATGAGTTTCCTCTTGCCCAGATGAAAAAGATGGGCGAGATGGGACTGCTGGGCTCCCTCATTCCCGAGGAATACGGCGGCACCGCGCTGGGCTGCCTGGCCAATGCCGTCATCATTGAGCAGATGGGACGCCACAGCGGCACCTTGGCGCTGTGTGTGGATGCCCACTGTTCCCTGGGCATGGTCCCCCTGATGGCCGGCGGCAGCGACGAGCAGAAGAGAAAGTATCTGGTTCCAGCCGTGACCGCCAGTGAGATCCTTTCCTTTGGCCTCACGGAGCCCCAGTCCGGTTCCGATGCCGGCGGTACCAAGACCTCCGCTGTGCTGGATGGCGACGAGTGGGTCATCAACGGCTCCAAGAGCTGGATCACCAACGCCGGCTATGCCGATACATACCTGGTGGCCTGTAAGACCGACCTGTCCGCCAAGGGCAGCAAGGGCATCAGCCTGATCATCGTCCGCAAGGGCACCCCCGGCTTCGAGATCGGCAAGCCCGAGCAGAAGCTCTCTGTGAGAGGCTCCAGCACCTGCCAGCTCTTCTTCTCCGACTGCCGGGTCCCCAAGGAGAATCTGGTGGGTGAGCTCAACCACGGCCTGCCTCTGTTCATGAAGGGCCTGGACGAAGGACGTATCGCCATCTCCGCCTGCTCTGTCGGTATGGCCCAGGGCGCCACCGAGCGTGCCGTTCGCTACGCCAAGAACCGTATGGCCTTTGGCCGCCCCATCACGGATTTCCAGGGTGTCTCCTTCCAGCTGGCCGAAATGGAGATGGAGGTCAATGTGGCCCGGACTATGCTTTACAATGTGGCAAAGCTGGCCGATGCGAAGCTTCCCTTCTCCAAGGAAGCCGCTATGCTGAAGCTTTACGCCTCCGAGATGTGCGACCGCGTGTGCTGGAAGGCCATTCAGGTCATGGGCGGCAACGGCATCAGCGAGGAGTATGAGGTGGAGCGCTTCTACCGCGACAATAAGCTCAACACCATCGGCGAAGGAACCTCCGAAATCAATAAGCTGGTTATTTCCCGTCACCTGCTTAACGAGTATTGATCTGTCCCCCTAGCGGTTCTATCCGTTTGGGACGAACGGCTTGCGGGGGGATCACAAGAGTCGTTGTGATCCCCCCGCACCCTTTGTACGACATATTTTCTGACATCCGCCGCGGGAGCGCACTGCCGTGTAAGGCGTTCTAATATCTGTGCTCGCGCTTTACACGACAGCGGCCTAGTCCCCCCTCCCCACCACTTACCCATCACTGCTTCCCACTTGGCTGCGCCCCCAATCCCCCTATCACACGGTAAAGCGGCTGTGTCGGACACTCCTTACAGGTTGAATGAAAACGAGAGGAAGTGGTTAAGCATGTACCAGGTCATAACAGGTCAGCAGGCTGCCAATCTGGTCAAAGATGGCAGCACAGTGGTATCAACAGGATTTATAGGCTCCAGCTTTCCTGAATACGTTATCTCGTCCATAGAAAAGAGCTTTTTGGAGACGGGACACCCGGCAGGACTCACCGTCTCCTGCAGTGCCGGTATCGGAGACCACGGAAGCCGGGGCTTCAGCCATTTTGGCCATGAGGGCCTGGTCAGCCGTGCGATATGTGGGCACTATGATCTGTGCCCTGAGCTGCAAAAGCTGGTAGACGGCAACAAATTGGCCGGATATTTGATGCCCCAGGGTACGCTGACCGAGCTTTATCGTGAGATCGGCAGCGGCCGGCCGGGCGTCATCACCAAGATCGGACTGCGCACCTTTGCCGACCCCCGACTGGAAGGGGGACGGTGCAATGAAAAGGCAACCGAGTCGCTGATCGAGCTGATCACGCTGGACGGAGAGGAGTATCTCTGGTACAAGTCCTTCCCGGTGGATGTGGGCATCATCCGGGGCACCTCGGTGGATGAAAACGGCAACCTCACCATTGAAAAAGAGAGCACCCGTATGGATCAGCTGGCGGTGGCCCAGGCGGCCAAGCACTGCGGCGGGATCGTCATTGCCCAGGTGGAGCGCATCGTCAGCAATGGCTCTCTCAATCCGCGGGATGTGCTGGTGCCCGGCATTCTCATCGACTACGTGGTGATCTCCCCGCCGGAGATGCATTGTCAGGACTACTCCGGTCAGGGATACAACGCTGCCCTGGCCCATGAGTTCCGGATTCCGGTCAAAAGCCTGCCTCCCCTGGAAATGTCTGAACGGAAGATCATCGCCAGGCGCTCGGCTATGGAACTCATCTCCGGAGGCGTGACCAATCTGGGCATCGGCATGCCGGAGGGCATCTCCAGTGTGACTGTGGAGGAGGGTGTCTCCAACGAAATCATCATGTCCGTGGAGAGCGGACACATCGGCGGCGTTCCCGCCGCCGGCTTGAGCTTTGGCGGGTGCTACAATTCGGAATATGTCTCTGATATGACGCGCCAGTTTGATTTCTATGACGGCGGCGGTCTGGACATCGGCTTCCTGGGCGCCGCCGAGGTGGATGGCAGCGGCAACGTCAACGTCAGCAAATTCAAAAAGACTGTGGGTCCCGGTGGGTTCATCAACATTGCCCAGTCCACAAAAAATATGGTCTTCTGCGGGACTCTGACCGCCGGCGGTCTGAAGGTAGCGGTGCAGGACAACAAGCTGATCATTGTTCAGGAAGGCAGAAACAAAAAGTTTGTAAAGAAGGTCCAGCAGGTCACCTTCAGCGGGGACTACGCCAAGGAGAGTGGCCAAAAGGTTCTCTATGTCACAGAGCGGGCCGTATTTGAGCTGACGGAAAAGGGTGTCACCCTGGTGGAAATCGCCCCCGGCATCGACCTTCAGACGCAGATCCTGGACCAGGTGGAATTCCCCGTGGCCGTCTCCCCTGACCTCAGAGAGATGGACGCCCGGATCTTCGGCCAGGGCCCCATGGGACTGAAACTGAAAGAAAGGCTGTGAAGCTATCTATGAAGCAGTATGAATTTTTCCGTGTTACCCTGGAAGACCATATCGCCACCATCACCATCTCCCGGCCCAAGGCCCTCAACGCACTGAGTACGGCGGTGGTCACGGAGCTGGAAACCGTCATCGAGGATGTGTCGGCGATGGACGACGCCTGGGTGGTCATCTTTACCGGAGATGGAGACAAGGCCTTTGTCGCCGGCGGAGACATCAAAGAGATGTACACCATGAATCCGGATCAGGGCGTGGCCTATTCCAAGCTGGGTACCCGCGTGCTCTACAAGATCGAGAACATGCCGCAGCCCACCATCGCGGCGGTAAATGGCTTTGCCCTGGGCGGCGGAACAGAAATCGCCATGGCCTTTGATATTCGCATTGCCTCTTCCAAGGCGGTGTTTGGACAGCCGGAGACCGGACTGGGCATCATCCCCGGTTTTGCGGGCACCCAGCGGCTGCCCAGGCTGGTGGGCAAGGGTATGGCCAAGATGCTGATCTATTCCTCCATGCGTATCAAAGCGGATGAGGCGTACCGAATCGGCCTTGTCCAAAAGGTAGTGCCTCCTGAGGACCTCATGGACGAGGCCAGAGCGCTGGCCAAGCAGATCGCCTCTTGCAGCCCCAATGCCGTGCGTCTCGCCAAGGCCGCCATCAACCAGGGGCTGGAGATGGACCTGTGGTCAGGCAATGTCTATGAATCCCATGTGTTTGGTCTCTGCTTTACCAACTCTGACCAGACCGAAGGCATGCGTGCCTTTGTGGAAAAGGATAAGGCCGTTTTCAACGGAAAGCCTCTTCCCAAAGGAGAGCCGCAGTAAGCTCCGTCCCCTCCCCGCCCAATGTAGTCGGGGAGACAGTTGATTTTCCCTGCGCTGACCACCAAGATGCCCCCCCTAACTGGGGCATCCGTTTCTCCGTAGACGGGTGCCCCAGTTTTATTTTTATCGTTGCCAAATAACGTACAATTTTATGTTCTTACTGACATAGGAGGAAACAGAAATGAACATGCTTGTCTGCGTCAAGCAGGTGCCGGATACGACCGAAATCAAGATCGATCCGGTAAAGAACACCTTGATCCGCGAAGGCGTGCCCAGCATCGTCAATCCCTTTGACGGCTATGCTCTGGAGGCGGCCGCCCGGATCAA
>DXCX01000001.1 GCA_019115785.1 Candidatus Intestinimonas merdavium
CATGCAGATCTACCGAGGCATGGACATCGGCACCGCCAAGCCCACGCAGGCGGAGATGGAGGGCGTGCCCCACCACATGCTGGACGTGGCCGACCCGGGGGAGGACTACTCGGTGGCCCGGTACGTCCACGACGCCGACGCCTGCGTGGCCGACATTCTCGCCCGTGGGAAGCTCCCCATCGTGGTGGGCGGGACCGGCCTCTATATTGACAATCTGGTGGCTGGGCGGGACTTTGCCCCCTTCACCGGCATCTGGCGGGAAAAGCTCCAGGCGCGGGCCCGGAGCGAGGGCCTGCCCGTCCTCCACGAGGAGCTGCGGCGCATTGACCCGGAGCGGGCGGCACGGCTCCACCCCAACGACGAAAAGCGCATCCTCCGGGCCCTGGAGGTGTGGTATGAGACAGGGGAGACCATTACCGCTCACGACGAGCGGACCCGGGACCTGCCCCCCAAATATGACGCCCTGCGGGTCTGCCTTGCCTTTGCCCGGCGGGAGGATATGTGGGCGCGCATTGACCGCCGGGTGGACCTCATGATGGAGCAGGGCCTGGAGAATGAGGTCCGCTCCCTGCTCACCTCCGGGGTGCCCCCCACCGCCACCGCTATGCAGGCCATCGGCTATAAGGAGTTTTCCGCCGCCCTCCGGGGTGAGGAGCCACTGGCTGCCGCCGTGGAGGCCGTCAAGCTCCGCTCCCGGCAGTACGCCAAACGGCAGCTCACCTGGTTCCGCCGCACGCCCGGCATCCGGTGGCTCATTTGGGAAAAAGCTCCCGACCTGGCTTTGGGCCGACAGAAAGTGACAGCATATATGGAAGAATTTGGTATATGATGGGTACATTCCAACAGAAAGAGGAGTGTACATAGTATGCAGACCAGATTCAACCTTCAGGACACCTTTCTCACCCGGGCCCGCCGGAGCCGGATGGGCGTGACGCTCTTCCTCATGAACGGCTACCAGCTCCGGGGCATCATCACCGGCTTTGACTCCTTTGTGGTGGTCCTCATGACCGACAGCAAGCAGCAGATCATTTACAAGCACGCCATTTCCACCATCGTCCCGGAGCGGGCGGTGCCGCTGGAGGGAGAGGGCAGTCAGGAGAGCTGACCGCCGCTCCGCCGGCTGCGGGAGGGGGGAATGGACAGAAATTGAGGATTTTTGACCTATGAAACAGGGTACCGTCATCACCCGCATCATGATCGTTCTGATGTTTTTCATGGTGTGCGCCTATCTTCTCTTTTCCGCGCTCCGCAGCCTGGATGACCGGACCTACACCGTGACCACCTATGCCCACACGGTGGATGACTTTGTGGAGGCCACCGGACTGCTCATCCGGGCGGAGACAGTGGTCACGGGGCAGGCCGCCGCCATTACCGATGTCCTTCCCGACCAGGGGGAGAAGGTCCGTGCGGGCGCCGCCGTGGCCTATCTCTACCAGGATGAGAGCGCCCTGGAGCGCCGCCGCCAGCTGCGCACTCTGGCACTGGAACAGGAGCAGCTCAAATACGCCCTTCAGGGAGAGGACGGCACCGACGCCAGCCGCCTGTACCAGAATATCGTGGACGCCATGGTGGGGCTCAAGACCTCCGCCGCCTACGGCGATCTCACCAGTCTGGAGGAACAGTCCCTCTCCTTCAAAAGCCTGGTCATCCGCCACGGCTACGCCAACAACGTGGGGGTGGAGGAGCTTACTGCCGCCATCACCGCTCTGGACACCCAGATCCAGGCCCTCCAAAGCGCCTCCGCCCTGGACACCACCACGGTGTACGCCCCCTGCTCCGGCACCTTTTCCGCCATGGCCGACGGCTATGAGTCCATCCTCTATCCCGATATGATAGATACCCTCACCCCTGCCGGACTCAAGCAGCTCATGTCCCAGGACCCCACTGCCCCCACCGGAGCGGTGGGCAAGCTCATCACCAGCTCCAGCTGGTACTTTGCCACCACCGTCTCTCCGGAGGTAGCAGAGCGTCTGACGGTGGGCAAATCGGTACGGGTGCGCTTCTCCCGGGACTGGTCGGGGGAGGTCTCCATGAAGGTGGAGCGGGTGGACGGGGCCCAGGACGGCGCCTGCCTGGTGGTGCTCTCCTCCACCCGCAATCTGGCTGACACCAGCATGCTCCGCAAACAGACGGTAGACCTGGTCTTCAACAGCATCAGCGGCATCCGGGTCCCCAAGAAAGCCGTGCGTACCGAGCTGCGCGAGGTTACCGACCCCGAGACCGGCGATACCTCCACTCAGCAGGTCATCGGTGTCTATGTCCTCACCGCCGCCCAGGCGGAATTTAAGTCGGTGGAGATCCTGGCCGACGACGGCGAGTATTATCTGGTCCAGGCTGTGCTGCCCAATGTGCCCACGGATAACCAGCTCAAGACCGCTTTCCGGGCGGGGGACCAGGTCATTGTCTCCTCGGACGAGCTCTATGACGGAAAGGTCATGATCAAATGATCCCAGAGAAAGATAGGAGGGATTCCACCATGTCACTGGAGGAAAATATTGCCCGGGTTAAGGCCAACATGGCCCGGGCCGCCGCGGAGGCCGGCCGGGACCCGGGAGAGGTCACCCTGGTGGCCGCCACCAAGGTCCAGACCTCGGATACCATCCGCGCCGCCATCGCCGCAGGGATCACCGTCTGTGGAGAAAACCGGGTCCAGGAGCTCACCGCCCACCTGGACGACTACGCCTATGACGGCGCCCGGGTCCACTTTATCGGCCATCTTCAGACCAACAAGGTCCGCTTTGTGGTGGGCCGGGTGGACCTCATCGAGTCGGTGGACTCCCTCCGTCTGCTGGAGGCCGTGGAGCGCCAGGCCGAAAAGCTGAACCTGGTCCAGGACATCCTGCTGGAGGTCAATATCGGGCGGGAGGAGAGCAAGGGGGGCTGTCTTCCGGAGGACCTGCCCGCCCTCGCCCGTCAGGCCATGGTCCTGCCCCATGTGCGGCTGAGGGGGCTCATGTCCATCCCCCCCGCGGCGGCCACGCCTGGCGCGAACCGGAGTTTTTTTGCCGAGACCCGGCAGCTTTATGTTGACATAAGACGCCAAATAGGGGATAATAACACTGATATAGACTGCCTGTCCATGGGCATGAGTGGCGATTATGAGGACGCCATTCGGGAAGGCGCCACCCTGGTGCGGGTGTGGACCGCTCTGTTTGGCCCTCGACCTCCCATGCACCCTTGAATCTGCCGGAAACGGCAGCGTGAGGAAGAAGGAAAGGAAGATTCTGCTATGGGATTTATTGATGAGATCAAGCGTCTGGCTCGTCCCTATGAGGATGAGGAAGACGAAGAGGAGTACGACGACTTCGACGCTCCCGCCACCCGTACCGAGCGCAAGGACAAGGTCCGGGACATCCGGGAGAGCACCAGCTCCATCTATGCCGCCGATCCGGAGCCGCGCCGGAGCAACAAGGTGGTCAATATCCACACCACCACCCAGCTCCAGGTGGTGCTGGTGAAGCCCGACCGCTTTGAAAACGCCGCCGAAATTGCCGACCACCTGCGGGAGAAACGCACTGTGGTCCTCAACCTGGAGCAGACCAACAAGGACATCGCCCGTCGGCTGTTGGACTTTCTCTCCGGTGTGGCCTATGCCAACGAGGGCAAGATCAAAAAAGTGGCCATTTCCACCTACATCATTACCCCCTACAATGTGGATATTTTAGGCGATCTGATCGACGAGCTGGAGAACAACGGCCTCTATTTTTGAGCATCCACAAAGAGAATTATAAAAGCGGGGAGTGACCCTTTATGCTGACACCGCAGGAGGTCTCCGAGCACGCCTTTGCCAAGGCGGGCTTCGGCGGCTATAATATGGCCATGGTGGACGAGTTTCTGGACCAGCTCACCGAAGACTACACCACGCTTTATAAGGAGAACGCCGTCCTCAAGAGCAAGATGAAGGTCCTGGTGGACAAGGTGGAGGAGTACCGCTCCACCGAGGAGGCCATGCGCAAGACCCTCCTCACTGCCCAGCGGATGGCCGATGAGCTGGTGAAAGAGGCCCAGGAGAGCAAGGCCGCCATTGTGCGCCAGGCGGAGGAGGAGGCCAAGGCCCGGGTCCAGGGTCTGCGCCGGGAGGTGGAGGCCGAGCAGCTTCGGCTCACGGCCGCGCAGAACGCCACCACCGCCTATGTGGCCAAGCTGAAGGAACTCTACCAGCACGAGCTGAACTACCTGGGCAGTCTGGGCAAGCTCTCCCCTGAACCCCCTGCCCCCGCCGACCCGGTGGAGACCGCCGCAGAGGAGATCCAGGCCAATATGGACCGCATCGTTCAGGAGGAGGTCCCCACCCCGGCTGAGTCGGAGGGGGCGCCCTCCCAGGAGGATCAGCGCCCCGGCGGCCTTTACAGCGACCTCACCGCCTCCCTGCTGAACCGGGAGGAAGGGAAGACGGAGCCGGAGCACCCCGCCGCAGCGGCGGCTGAGCCGCCCAAGAGCCGGACGGTTCCGGAAGATGAGGAGCCTACCAAGCGCCTGAGCATCGACCTGGAGCACCTCCAGTTTGGGAAGGACTACCAGATCAAGTGAGCATAGACAGAAACGCGGGACCGTTTTCACGGTCCCGCGTTTTTCGCTTTGTGGCGAAGGTCCCGGCTTCCTACCCTTCTTCCTCCACCGAGATCTCCCCATGTTCCTTTTCATACGCCTTCAGATAGCTCTCCACCGCCACACACAACTGCTTATTGATCGATCGGTGCTCCTGCTTTGCCAGCACTCGTATCTTCTCCATGACCTGCGGCTCCAGCCGCAAGGAATACGGCACCTCTTGTATGCCCATAAAATCACTCCCTCTATCTAATAGAGTCTAAATATATCTTTATGCTATCATTTAGAATTCCCTGTATCAAAGAGTAATTCAGAGTTGACTAGAGTTATTTAGAGTGATATTCTAAAAGTAGGGGTGTCGTTGTGAAAAAGTTAAGTTATATGAGTATTTCCATGGATGAAACATTAAAAGAAAAGCTGAAATACTTGGCAGAGCAGGAGCAGCGCTCTCTATCCAGCCAGGTCCGCCACCTCATCCGGCTCTATTTCCAGGAATATGAGTCAAAATACGGGCCAATAGAAGCGAAAGAGACGTTCACCCAGCGGTGAACGTCTCTTCTTTCTGTTCAAATGATTACTCGCCCACCACGGCGGCGCAGCGGTCGCACAGCTCGGCATGATGGCCGGCGGCGCCGATGGTATCACAGTGGTTCCAGCAGCGGGGGCACTTGGGCGCCTCGGAGAGCTTGACGGCAATGGTGCAGGGGAGGAGGGACTCCTCATTTTTCTCCCCCTCCACAGCCTCAGTGGTGACGGTAACCTTGGACACGATGCACAGGGAGGCCAGGTCCACATCCTTGAGGAAGGCGGCATCGTCGGCGGAGACGGAGAGGGTGACCTCGGTGTCCTGGGCCTTCTTGAAGACCCCGGCGTTCCGGGCGTTCTCCAGGGCCTTGTTGACGGCGTCCCGGAGGGAAATGAGCTTGGCCCACCGGGCCTGGTCGGCCGCACCCAGGGCAAAGGCGGCGTTGTCGCCGGGCATGTCGTTGAGGAGGACACTCTCGGCATCCACGCTCTTGGCGTGCTTCATGGCGTGCCAGATCTCGTCGGAGGTGAAGGCCAGGATGGGGGCGATGAGGCGGGTCATGCCGTCCAGGATATAATAGAGGGCGGTCTGGGCGGAGCGGCGCTCGGCCTCGGCGCCGCAGTAGAGCCGGTCCTTGATGATGTCCAGGTAGAAGTTGGACATGTCTACCACGCAGAAGTTATAGACGGCCCGGTAGACCCCGTGGAACTCATACCGGTCATAGGCGGCCCGGACCGTTTTCACCAGCTCGTTAAAGGCATGGAGGGCATAGCGGTCCAGGTCCATGAGCTTCTCCACGGCCACGGCATCAGCATTGGGATCGAAGTCGCACAGGTTGCCCAGCATGTACCGGGCGGTGTTGCGGATCTTCAGATAGGCCTGGGAGAGCTGCTTCATGATCTCCTTGGAGATGCGCATATCCTGGGTGTAGTCGGCGGAGGCCACCCACAGCCGG
>DXCX01000003.1 GCA_019115785.1 Candidatus Intestinimonas merdavium
GCCCGAGTCCACGGCGGCTTTGTATTCAATGCCAGTGGCCACAAAGGGAGCTTCCGTCTGCAGCAGGGGCACGGCCTGGCGCTGCATGTTGGAACCCATCAGGGCCCGGTTGGCGTCGTCGTTTTCCAGGAAGGGGATCATGGCGGTGGCGATGGACACCATCATCTTGGGGGAGACGTCGATATAGTCCACCTGCTCCCGGTCCACCTCGATGACCTCGTTGCGGTGACGGCAGGTGATACGGGCGTTGAGGAGGTAGCCGTTCTCGTCCACGGGCTCGGTGGCCTGGGCGATGGTGTACTCATCCTCAATGTCGGCGGTCATATATTCGATCTCGTCGGTGACCCGGCCGGTGGCCTTATCCACCTTCCGGTAGGGAGCCTCGATGAAGCCGTACCGGTTGATGCGGGCATAGGAGGCCAGGTAGGAGATGAGGCCGATGTTGGGACCTTCGGGGGTCTCGATGGGGCACAGGCGGCCATAGTGGGAGTAGTGAATATCACGCACGTCGAAGGAGGCCCGGTCACGGGAGAGGCCGCCGGGGCCCAGGGCCGACATACGGCGCTTGTGGGTGAGCTCAGCCAGAGGGTTGGTCTGGTCCATGAACTGGCTCAGGGGGGAGGAGCCGAAGAACTCCTTGATGGCGGCGGTGACGGGCCGGATATTGATGAGGGACTGGGGGGTGACAATGTCCAGGTCCTGAATGGTCATGCGCTCCCGGATCACCCGCTCCATCCGGGAAAAGCCGATACGGAACTGGTTCTGGAGCAGCTCGCCCACACAGCGCAGGCGGCGGTTGCCCAGGTGGTCGATGTCATCGTGGGTGCCCACGCCGTTGGCCAGGCAGTTGAGGTAGTTGATGGAGGCCATGATGTCCTCCACGAAGATGTGCTTGGGCACCAGGTCGTCCACCCGGTCCTTCACGGCCTCCTTCAGGCCCTCCTCGTCCCCGGCGTACTGCTCCAGCAGCTCCCGGAGGAGGGGGAAGTAGACCTTCTCGGTGATGCCGCACTCGGCGGGGTCAAAGGGCAGGAAGCCCTTGGCATCCACCATGCTATTGGAGAAGACCCGCACCAGGGTGCCCTCCAGGTCGATGACGGTCTCGTTGACGCCCTTGGCCTCAATGGCCTGGGCCCGCTCCCGGGTGAGGACCTCGCCGGCCTCGGCGATGATCTCGCCGGTCATGGGGTCGGCAATGGGGAGGGCCAGCTTCTGGCCGTTGAGGCGGGACCAGATGGCCAGCTTCTTGTTGAACTTGTAACGGCCCACGGCGGAGAGATCGTACCGGCGGGGATCAAAGAAGAGGGCATTCAGGAGGCTCTCGGCGGAATCCACCGTGGGGGGCTCGCCGGGGCGCAGCTTGCGGTAGATCTCCAGAAGGGCGTCCTCCCGAGTCTTGCAGGTGTCCTTCTCCATGGTGGCCAGGATGCGGGCGTCCTCGCCGAACATGTCGATGATCTCGGCGTCGGTCCGGGGGCCCACCGCCCGGATGAGGCAGGTGATGGGCAGCTTCCGGTTTTTGTCGATGCGGACGTAAAAGATGTCGGAGAGGTCGGTCTCATACTCCAGCCAGGCCCCCCGGTAGTGGATGACGGTGGTGCCGAAGGTGACATTGCCGGCCTTATCCTCATTCTTGGCAAAGTAAACACCGGGAGAGCGGACGATCTGGGAGACGATAACACGCTCGGCGCCGTTGATGACAAAGGTGCCGGCATTGGTCATCAGGGGGAAGTCGCCCATGAAGATCTCCTGCTCCTTGATCTCCTCGGTCTCCTTGTTGCGCAGGCGCACCCGGACCTTGATGGGGGCGGCGTAGGTGGCATCCCGGGCCTTGCACTCCTCCACATCATACTTGGGTGCCTCATCCATGGTGTAATCGATGAAGCTCAGCTCCAGGTTGCCCGCGTAGTCCGTGATGGCGGCCACGTCCTTGAAAACCTCCCGCAGGCCGGTGTCCAAAAACCACTGGTAGGAATGCTTCTGGACGTCCAGCAGGTAGGGCATCTCCAGAATTTCCTGGTGGCGGGCATAGCTCTTGCGCAGGGTCTTGCCGTAGTAGACATCCTTGACCATGCCGTTCAGCTTGTCGTTGACCATTCCGAAAATCACACTCCGTTTTCTCGCATTCGGTGCCAAAAGCAACGGCTTTCGGCTATTTTCCCATGGCTGCACAGGCCGTTTCCCGTGGAATTGGCCAAAAACGCCGGTTCCGGCGTATGTGATACACGCGGCGGCGTTGTTGCTTTGTTTGCGCTTCCCTCTTGCGCACATCCACCAAAACTGTTATACTTGACCCACCGTGGAGGAGTCTCACAAAACATCAGTGGTCGCACAGAAGCATTTCAGTATACCATGTAGTTTTTCCCACGTCAAGTCCTTGGCCTGAAAAGTTCGGAGTGATCCGAACTTTTTTTCGTATTATGAGGTGATTCCATGTCCCATTCCACCCCCCGCGCCCTGTTCTGTCTGGGCGGCGGCATGGCCCTGCTGCTGTGCGCCCTGGTCCGGGCGGGTTGCCTCTCTCAGGCCGCCTCCCAGCCCTTCGTGATGGGCGCGCTGGTTTTCCTGATTCTCTTTTCCTCCGCCGTCCTCTTCCTGTGCTGCCGGCGTTGGGAGACCGTCCTCTGCGCCCTGCCGCCCATCGCTCTCGCGCTCCTCCTCCGCGTTCTTCTGCTGGACCACGTCACCGACGACTATACGACCTTTCTCTCCGACTGGGCCGCCTTTTTCCGGGAGAACGGCGGCTGGGCGGCGGTGGCCCTTCCCAAAGGGAACTACACCGCCCCCTACCTCTATTTTTTAGCCGCCATCTCCTATCTCCCGGTCTTCGACCTATACCTCATCAAGCTTTTTTCCATCTTCTTCGATGTGGTGCTCGCCTGGGGCAGCTGCCGACTGGTGAGGGTCCTGGCCCCTGAGACACAGGGCCGGAGCGCAGCCGCCTTCTGTCTGATTCTGCTGCTGCCCACAGTGGTCCTCAACGGGGCTGCCTGGTCCCAGTGTGACGCCATCTATGCCGCCCTCTGTCTCCACGGACTGGCCGCCGGGCTGGAGGGACGTCCCCGCTCCTCCGCCTTTCTGGCCGGGCTGGCCTTCGCCTGCAAGCTCCAGACCGTCTTCCTCCTTCCGGTGTGGGCGGTGCTGTGGATGTTCCGGCGGGTCCGGTTCCGGGACCTGCTGTGCTTTCCCGCCGCCTGTGTCCTCGCCGTCCTCCCCGCCCTGCTGCTGGGCAAACCGTTGGGAGATACTCTGGGCGTCTACTTCGGCCAGGCTGCGGAGTACAGCGCCTACCTCACCCTCAACGCCCCCTCCCTCTACGCCCTCCTTCCCGCCAGAACCCAGGTGGACGTGGCCGCCGCGGCGCGGCTGGGCATTGCCGCCGCCTTTCTCCTGGTGCTGGGGGTGCTGGGCTGGCTGCTGCTCCGCCGGCGAAATCTCTCCCGCCGGGCAATTTTCCTATCCGCCGTGGTCTTCGCCATCGGGATTCCCCTCCTCCTGCCCCACATGCACGACCGCTACTTCTTTCTGGCCGATGTCCTCACCCTGACCTGGGCCTGTATCCACCCAAGAGGACTTCTGCCCGCTTTCCTCACCCAGCTGGCGTCCCTGGGCGCCTACCACGCCTATCTCCTGCTGCGCTATGCCTTCCCCATGGGCCTGGGGGCTCTCCTGCTGCTATGCGCCCTCCTGCTCGCCCTTGCCGCACTGGTTCGGGACGTTCAGGAAGGGGACGGCCCTCAGAAATTTGTAAGAAATTTTTGAAACCTTTGTCACATCTCTCCGTCTAAATTCGATGTATGATATAGACGAACACTCCTATGAAAAAGGAGCTTGGAAGGAGTCCTCGCCATGAAGAAAAACACACGCTCCCGTCTTCTCTCGTCCCTGCTGGCCCTGGCCCTGGTCTGCTCTCTGCTGCCCACCGCCTGGGCGGCGGAGGGCGTCGCCATCACGGGCCTTCCGTCGGCCATCTCCCTCAACGCCGGCGATACGCAGGCCCTCCCCCTCTCGCTGTTTGGCGCCGCCGCCGCTGGCTGGGATGTGGCTGTGAGCGGCAGCGGCGTCACCGCCAGCATCCCCAACGGCGTGTTGAACATCACCGCCGCCTCCGACGCGGCGGACAACGCCACCGCGACACTGACCGTCACTGCGTCCTGCGACTCCCCTGCTCAGCCCGGCACCCCTCTGACAGTGAATGGCTCCTGCACCGTCACGGTCAGCAACAAGAAGGTGACCGCCCTCACCCTGAGCGCGGACACCAAAAACCTCAACCTCACCACCCAGACCTCCACCAGCGTCACAGCGGTCGTCGCCCCCAGCGACGCCGCCAATCCCGCCCTCTCCTGGTCCGTCAGCGGCGACGCGATCACTCTGGGGGATGGCGGCGTTAACACCACCCGTACCGTCACCGCCCAGAGGGGCGGCACCGCCACCATCACCGTGAGCACCCAGGACGGAAGCGGAATATCCGCCTCCATCGAGATCATCGTCACGGACGACCGGCCCACCCTCGTGACCGGCCTTGGGCTGAACAAGACCGCCACCTCCCTCACCGTGGGTCAGAAAGAGACCCTGCTCCCCGTCTTTACCCCGACAGACGCCACCAACCAGGGCGTGACCTGGAGCTCCAGTGCGGCGAACGTCGCCTCGGTGGATGCCACCGGGACCGTCACCGCCAACGCGCCCGGCACCGCCGTCATCACCGCCACCAGCAATGACGGCGGCAAGACCGCCTCCTGCGCCGTTACCGTCAGCCAGGCGGCCATCCCTGTCACCGGCGTGACTCTGGACCAGGCCACCGCCTCGGTGGCGGTCAGCGCCTCTCTCCAGCTCACCGCCACCGTCCTGCCTGCGGAGGCCACCAATAAGACCGTGCGCTGGACCTCCTCCAACCCCGCTGTCGCCGGGGTGGACCAGAGCGGCAAGGTCTCCGGCGTGGCCCCTGGTACCGCTGTCATCACCGCCACCACCGCCGACGGCGGCAAGGCCGCCGCCTGCACCGTCACCGTCACCCCAGCCACCGTTCCCGTCACCGGCGTGACCCTCAACCAGGCCACCGCCTCGGTGGGCGTCAACGCCACCCTCCAACTTACCGCCACCGTCCTGCCGGCCAATGCCACCAACAAGGGTGTGACCTGGACCTCCTCCAACCCCGCTGCGGCCACCGTGGACCAGAGCGGTAAGGTCACCGGCAAGGCCATCGGTACCACCGTCATCACTGTCACCACCGCCGATGGCGGCAAGACCGCCGCCTGTACCGTCACTGTCATCCAGGGCAATGTGGCCGCCATCACCTACTCGGTGTCGCTGGACAAGACGCTGACCCTGAACCCCGCCGATTTCAACAAGGTATGCGCGGGCGTATATGGGAACGGGCTGGACTCCATCAGATTCGACCAGAATACCTCCAAGGGCGTTCTCTATTTTGAATACACGGAGAGCGGCGGCGCCAAGATCTCCACATCCAATCCCTATTCCTATTCCAGTGACGCCAGCAAACCCATCTCCAAGATCACCTTCGTACCCGATGGCAACCGTGGAGACATTGCCACCTTTACCTATACCGGCTGGGATTCCGCTGGAAAAACTTACAGCGGCACCCTTCAGATCACCCTCACCACCCCCTCGGGAGACATCTCCTATGAGACGGGCAAAAACGAGGCCATCACCTTCAAGGACAGCGATTTTAACGACCTGTGCCGGAAGATCACCGGAGCCTCATTAGACTACGTGACCTTTGGTTCTGTGACCTCCTCCCGGGGCACCCTGTACCTAAACTATGGCGGTAGGGATGAGGAAAAGCTCTCCACCTCCACCAAGTGCTATTATAACGGCAACCCCTATCTGAGCAGTGTGACCTTTGTTCCCGATAAGAATTATACCGGCGCCATCTCTATTTCCTACACCGGCTGGAGCAACGCCAGGGATGTCTTTTCCGGCACCGTGAAGATCACCGTCCGCAACAGCGGAACCTCCATCTCCTATTCGGTGGCCAAGGACAAGACCGTCACGCTGGATGACAGCGACTTCAACAGCTACTGTAGGGACGAGACGGGCTATAACATGGATTACGTCCAAATCACGCCCCCCTCTTCCTCCAAAGGTATTTTCTACTATCGCTACGGCGAGGGTCGGGATGAGAGCACGCTTTCCTCCGCCACCAGGTATTACCGCTCCTCTTCCCCCAAGCTGGATGACGTGACCTTTGTCCCCAAAAGCGGCTACACCGGCGTCGTCTCCGTGGAGTTCACCGGCCGGAGCACCAACGGAGGCCGCTTCTCCGGCACCCTGAAGATCCGGGTGGGCGGCGCTGATGGGGAGACCATCTCCTACACCGCCACCTCAGGTACCGCCGTGGCCTTCCAGGCCAGTGATTTCAACGACTATTGCAAGGATCTCACCGACTACAACCTGGACTATGTCCGCTTTACTCCCCCCAGCTCCTCCAAGGGCGTCCTCTACTATCAGCGGGGCCAGAGCGGGGAGAAGACTGCGAGCAGCTCTACCTCCTACTATCGCTCCGCCGCTCCCAAGGTGGACGACCTCTCCTTCGTCCCCGCCGCCAACTTCACCGGTACCGTGGAGATTCCCTTCACCGGCCGGAGCACCGACGGCGACAGCATCTCCGGCACTGTTGTTATCACCTGCTCCGCCCCTAAGGAGGCCACACTGATCCACTACACCACCGACGGCTCCCCCGTGACCTTCCAGAGCAATGACTTTATCAGCGCCTGCGCCACCCGCGGGGCCGGCACTCTGGTCTCTGTGCGGTTCAACGCCTCCATCGACAACGCCGGAAAGCTCTACTACGGCTATATCAATCCCGGCCAATACGGCGGACAGGTCTCCCCCCTCGTCTCCTTTGCCGCCTCTGGCAGCGCCTCCGTCTCCAGCGTCACCTTTGTGCCCAAGGCGGGCTATACCGGCACCACCACCATTACTTATACCGGCACCGACAGCAACGGCGGCACCTTTACCGGCCAGGTAAACATCACCGTCACTCCCGCCGCCAGCTCCGCCCACTTCTCCGATATGTCCGGCTACAGCTGGGCGGCCGCCTCGGTGGAGTTCCTTTACAATGGCGGCATCACCACCGGCAACAGCGCCACCACCTACGGGCCCGCTCTGAGCATCACCCGCGGGGACTTCATCCTGATGCTCTACCGGGCCTTCCACCTCACCGCCAATGTGTCGGGCGGCTTTACCGACGTGCCCGCCAACAGCTACTACGCCCAGGCCATCGCCGTGGCCAAGGCCCTGGGCATCGCCCAGGGCTCCGACGACGGTCGCTTCAACCCCACCGCTCCGCTCACCCGTGAGGATGCCATGGTCTTCCTCTACCGTACCCTCAGCCGCACCGGACAGACCATTGCGGAGGCCCCCACCTCCTATCTCAGCCGCTTCTCTGACGGCGCCAGCACCTCCAGCTATGCCCAGAGCTCTGTGGCCGCGCTGGTCCAGGCCGGAGTGATCCAGGGCGACACCAGCAACCGCCTCAACCCCAAGGGTTCCCTGACCCGGGCCGAAATGGCGGTGATCCTCCATCGGGTCCTCACCCTGTAGGCCTCCTGCTGCCCTCCCAAACCGCTCCGCCAGTGATTCCCGTGTTCCCCCAGGCCAATCAGTTCCTTGAAGGGTCTGAGCTCCCCCGCATCCGCATGAATGTGCGGCCGCGGGGGAGCTTTTTTCGCCGTAAAGACTGCCTTTACAGTTTATTCACAAATTCCCTTCCTTTTCAGGGTTGACGAGGTGGTGACAGTGTGTTACAATTTGGTTACAATTTTTAAGAAATTCTTAGGAGGCAGCTCATGGCCGAAGAAAAGATTCCACTGACCTATAAGGGTCATCCTCTGCGCCGGAAGGACAATCTGATCTACTACGGCAGCATGGCCGACAAATATATCATCATGCTCCAGGTCATGGACACCAAGAAGGTGAACGACCTGGATGTGGCCACCCGGGTGGCCGTTCAGCTCCAACTGACCGATCCCGATCTGAAGAGCCGGGACCGGGTGGTCAAGAAGACAGAAAAGGACAGCCTGTATGCCGCCATGGATGTGGCTTCCGTCTGGCTGGCCCGCTCTCTGGCCAGTAAGTAAACCGTACGTCATTTACACCAAAGAGATTCTTGATGGAGGGGTCATACCAATGATACAGTCATCTCGCCTGCTGCGCGTCGCCCTGCTGGGCACAGTTCTCACCGCAATGTGCACCATCGGTGCCTCTGCCGCCACTCTGGGCGCCGGTACCGTCACGGCCGACGCGCTTCGGCTCCGCTCCACTCCCACCGCCGAGGGCGAGATCCTGGCCACCGCTTCCAACGGCACCAACGTGGTGGTGCTGGAGGAGGCTGAGGATGGCTGGTATAAGGTCAATTACAATTCTGTAGAGGGCTACATGTCCGGTGAGTATCTGGACGTGGCCACCAAGGCGGACACCGACCTCGGCTACGGCAAGGTGGACACCGACGGCTCCATCCTGAATATGCGCTCGGGCGCCAGCACCTCCTTTGATTCCCTGTGCTCCATCCCCAGCGGCACCGTCCTGGAGCTGGAGGGTGTCTACGAGGGCTGGTACAAGGTTACATATGCCGGAAAGACCGGTTACGTCAGCAGTGACTACATCACCATTACCACCGAGCCCGCCACCAGCAGCTCCTCCGCCCTGGGCGAGCAGGTCGTGGCTCTGGCCGAGCAGTATCTGGGTACCCCCTATGTTCTAGGCGGCAACGGCCCCAGCAGCTTTGACTGCTCTGGCTTTACCAAGTACATCTACGCCCAGTTTGGTTACTCCCTTAACCGCACCGCTACTGACCAGCTCCAGAATGGCGTTTCTGTCAGCCGTGACGAGCTGCAGCCCGGCGACCTGGTCTTCTTCAAGTACAACACCAGCAAGCCCGTGTCCCACGTGGGCATCTACATCGGAAACGGTGAGTTCATCCACGCCTCCACCAACCGCTATGTGGTTCAGATCGACCAGATGAACACCGGCCACTACGCCAATGTCTATGTCTATGCCCGCCGCATCCTGTAAGGCCTGCGGCACCACTGACAACTCCATTTGATTTCTACCGTGCGGGAGGCCATCTCCCGCACGGTTTTTACCGTTTTGAGAACACTGGCGGTCCGGTCCGGCAGGAGGGAGGCACTCGATGACGCAACCTGATTTCGCCCCCGGCCGGCTGCTGGGGCACGGCATGGCGCTCTTTGTCACAATAGTCTGGGGGACCACCTTCATCTCCTCCAAGCTGCTGCTGGCCGCCTTTACGCCTCTGGAGATTATGACCTTCCGCTTTGTCATCGCCTGGACGGTCCTCTTTCTCCTCTCCCCTCATCCCATCCGTCCCAAAGGACTCCGGGGAGAACTGCCCTTTTTGGGCGCCGGACTCACCGGTCTCACCCTCTACTTCATCTTAGAGAATACCGCTCTGGAGCACACCCTTGCCTCCAACGTGGGCATCATCATTTCGGCGGCCCCCATGTTTTCCGCCCTGCTGCTGTGGGCCTTTCACCGGACGGGCCGGCTCCGCCCTCATTCTGGACGAGCCCGTCCTGCCCCAGGCCCTGGGTGCCATCGCCCTCATCCTGCTGGGCCTGTGGCTCTCCCAGCGGCGTTGATACACAAAAAATACCCGCCTCGTCCTCATCTGGACGAGACGGGTATTTTGCCGCTCGATCAGGTATTATTGTCGGCCTTGTCGTCGGCCAGGGGCTCCACCACAACGGGCTCCTCAGCGGGCGCCTCCACCGTCTCGTCGGTGCAGCCACAGCCGCAGCCGCAGTCACAGGTGTAGGCAGCCACGTCGTCGTCGTCAATGCTCCCCGCTCGCTTCATCTCGGCGATCTTGGCTTTGTTCTCCTCGATGCGCTGCTTGGCGGCGGTGATCTTCTCACACAGGGCCACATAGGCGCCTTCGGGCGCCATGCCCCGCTCGGCATAGTAGAGCTTGCCCAGGTCAATATAGGCCTTGCGGATGGTGTCCTCCTCAGCGGAGGTGGCGATGTTCAGCTTGGCAATGTCGGTGAGCTCCTTGGCCTTGGCCGCGCCCGCCTGCGCCAGATCCAGCGCTTTTGCCTTCAGGTCGTCAAAAGAAGTCATAGAAAAACCTCCTGTTCAGTTTGGTTTGTGCTTCTGGCCTTATTCTATACCGGAGGACTCAGCCGCGCAAGTGCATCCTTCCCGAATTAACCGAATTTTAATCAATTCAAAAGGCAAACCCCACCACAGAGCCTTCCGTCCCCGCCTGGAAAAGATTGTGCCTTGCCCCGATAGAGAAAATTAGTTACAATTTGGTTACAACTTTTTAGGAGGACCGACTATGAAACGTCTTTTTTTGAGTCTGGCCCTAAGCCTTTCTCTGACGCTTACCCCGGCTCTGGCAGCCGGTGACCTGACGGTTGACGGCCGCGCCGTGGATGCCGCCGCCACCGTCCGCAACAATACCACCTATGTCTCCCTCCGGGCCGTGACCCAGGCGCTCCAGCCCGACGCCCTCATCCTCTGGACCGGTGACCGTGCCCTGGCGGAGGGAGAGGACTTCACCCTCACCGCCCAGCCGGGCGCCCTGTATCTGGAGGTCAATGGCCGGGCCCTCTACATCCCTCAGGGCGTACTGCTGGAGAGCGGCCGAACGCTGGTGCCGGTGCGGGTGCTGGCCGAGGCCCTGGGCGCCGAGGTGGACTGGAACAGCGCTACAGGAGAGGTGACGGTCACCTCCGGGGACGGGGACATTCTGACCGGAGCGGAAGTCTACGACTCCAACGCCCTCTACTGGCTCTCCCGCATCATCTCCGCCGAAAGCCAGGGCGAATCTCTGGTGGGTAAGCTGGCAGTGGGGAACGTGATTCTCAATCGGGTGGACCACGCCGACTTTCCATCCACCATCTACGATGTGATCTTTGACAGCCGCTGGGGCGGCCAGTTCGAGCCTGTGCGCAACGGCACCGTCTACAACACCCCCACCCAGGAGAGCGTCACCGCCGCCAAGCTGGTGCTGGAGGGAGCCGAAGTGGTGGGAGACAGCCTCTACTTCCTGGCGCCCTCTCTCACCAGCAACCACTGGATCATGAACAACCGGGACTACGTGGCCACCATCGGGGTACACTGGTTCTACCGGTAAGGGCACTCACTGACCGGCGATCCGCTCGGCCAAGTCGTTGAGGTAGACCCAGCGGTCCATCTTCTCCTCCAGCGCTGCCTCCAGCGCCTCCTGCTGGGCTTGGAGCTCCTGGAGGGCCACATAGTCGCTGGCCCTGGCCTCCTGCTGGGCTTTGATGGCGGCGAGTTCTTCCTCCAGGGCTGCGATGTCGCCGTCAATGGTCTCATACTCCCGCTGCTCCTTGTAGCTAAAGCGCAGCTTCTTCGGGCCCGAGGGCCGCTCCTCCTTTTTCTCAGGAGCGGTCTTCCGGGCCTTTTCCCTTGTCCGCTCCTGTTCCTTTTGGGCGGCCAGATAGTCGGTGTAGTTACCTGCATACTCGGTCACCACCCCCTCCGGCCCCACCTCCAGCAGGCGATTGGCGGTCTTGTCCAGAAAGTAGCGGTCGTGGGAGACGGCGATGACGGCGCCGGGGAAGGTCTCCAGATAGTCCTCCAGGATGGTGAGGGTCTGGATGTCCAGATCATTGGTGGGCTCGTCCAGCAGCAGCACGTTGGGGGCGGCGGCCAGGACGGCCAGGAGAAAGAGCCGCCGCTTCTCCCCGCCGGAGAGCCGGCCGATGGGGGCCCACTGTTCCTCTTTGGGGAAGAGGAACTGCTCCAAAAGCTGGGAGGCGGTGACCTTTCCCTCCCGGGTCTGGATGCTGTCGCCGATGTCCTTCACATAGTCGATGACCCGCTGGGACGGGTCCAGGATGGGGGTCTCCTGACAAAAGTAGCCGATACGCACCGTCTCCCCCACCTCTATGATGCCGCTGTCCGGGGCCAGCCGGCCGGCGATGAGGTTGAGCAGGGTGGACTTTCCGCTGCCGTTGACGCCCACCACGCCAATGCGGTCATCCCGCAGCAGCTCCAGACTGAAATCCCGGAGGACCGTCCGATTCCCAAACTGCTTGGACACCCCTTTGAGGGAGATGGTCTTTTTCCCCAGGCGGGCGGAGAGGGCGGTGAGCTCCATGGACGCCATCTCTTCGGGGCCCTTCTGCTCCTTCAGGGCCTCATACCGCTCCAGCCGCTCCAGGCTCTTGGTGCCCCGGGCGGTGGGCCCCTGCATCACCCACTGGAGCTCCCGCCGGAGGATGGACTGCCGCTTGCGCTCGCTGGCCTGGGCCATCTCCTCCCGCTGGGCCTTCCGCTCCAGATACTTGT
>DXCX01000015.1 GCA_019115785.1 Candidatus Intestinimonas merdavium
CATCAGGTCCTGGGCGTTCTTGTTCATGGGGAAGGGGATGATCTCCCGAATAGAGTCCTCGCCGGCCAGCAGCATGACCATGCGGTCCACACCGGGGGCGATGCCGGCATGGGGGGGGGCGCCGTAGGTAAAGGCGTTGTACATGGCGGGGAACTTGGCCTTGACATCCTCCTCGCCCAGCCGGACCAGCTGGAAAGCCTCAATCATGATCTCAGGATCGTGGTTCCGCACGGCGCCGGAGGAGAGCTCCACGCCGTTGCACACCAGGTCATATTGGTAGGCGGTAATGGTGAGGGGATCGACCTCGCCGTTGGCCGCCTTTTTCAGAATCTCCAGACCACCGTTGGGCATGGAGAAGGGATTGTGGCAGAACTCCAGCTCGCCGGACTTCTCACCGATCTCATACATGGGGAAGTCCACGATCCAGCAAAATTCATACCGCTCCTTGTCCATGTGCTGGGGGGCCAGGGCGGGGAGCATTTTGATAAGAACGCCGGCAGTCTTTTGAGCGGTGAGCTTCTTGCCGGCGGTGAGTCCCACAAAGGAGCCCTTCTCCAGCCCCAGGGCGGAGACCACCTGGTCCTTGATGGGCTGGACAAACTTGGCGATGCCGCCCACAATCTCTCCGTTTTCATCATAGCGGAACCAGTATACCTTCTCCCCAGACTGGACCTCCACGTCGGCGCAGAGCTTGTCGATCTGCTTCCGGGTGGCGGTAAAACCAGTGACGGGGACGGCCTTCACAATGGCCCCCTCAAAGGGCCCAAAGCCGCAGCCGGCGAGCGCCTCGGTGGCGTCGGTCACGGTGAGGTCAATACGCAGGTCAGGCTTATCGGAGCCATACTTATCCATGGCCTCCAGGTAGGGGATGCGGGCGAAGGGGGCGGTGGAGGCCACACTGTAGGTGCCATACTTGGCAAAGATGGGGGGAAGCACATCCTCCAGCACGGCAAAGACGTCCTCCTGGTCTGCAAATGCCATCTCCATATCCAGCTGGTAGAACTCACCGGGGGAACGGTCGCCCCGGGCGTCCTCATCCCGGAAGCAGGGGGCGATCTGGAAGTAGCGGTCAAAACCGGAGGCCATGAGCAGCTGCTTGAACTGCTGTGGGGCCTGGGGCAGGGCGTAGAACTTCCCCGGGTGCTTCCGGCTGGGTACCAGGTAGTCGCGGGCGCCCTCGGGAGAGGAGGCGGTGAGGATGGGGGTGGTGATTTCCAGGAAGTTGTGGGCGGTCATGGCCTGCCGCAGGGCGGAGACCACATTGCACCGCAGAACAATGTTGCTCTTCACCGCCGGATTCCGCAGGTCCAGATAGCGGTACTTCAGACGGGCGGATTCGTCAGCCTCCCGGCTGCGGTTGATGGGGAAGGGGAGCTCATTGTGGCGGCAGCGGCCCAGAACTGTGATGGTCTGGGGCACCACCTCGATGTCGCCGGTGGGCAGCTTGGGATTTTTGCTGTCCCGCTCCCGGACCACGCCGGTGACCTGGATGGTGGACTCCTTATTGAGGGGCTTGATGACGGACATCATCTCCTCCGTCTCGATGACCACCTGGGTGGTGCCATAGAAGTCGCGGAGGACGGCAAAGGCCAGATTCTGGCCCACCTCGCGGACATTCTCCAAAAAGCCGGCCAGAGTGACGGTCTGGCCCACATGCTCCATGCGGAGCTCCCCACAGGTGTGTGTGCGGGATTGCATCATGAAAAATCAACTCCAATTTGTATTATCTGATATTATTTATGCAGATGGGATTTAAAATACCCGTCCAGATCAGGGTTGCTGGAGGTGGTATTTCTCTACCAGAGCAGGTGTGTCCAGGATGGGCTGACTGTGGGGCCGGGCGTCCAGACGATTCTTCACATAGCTCACGGCCTCCGCGGTGGGGAGGGTGATCTGCTTGTGGAGACCGGCGGCAGCCCGCTCCTCTTGCTCCTGAGGGGTGGAGGGATCGGGCAGCAGCAGATCCTTCACGGTGACGGTGCCGGCGCTGATCTCGTCTTCGCCCAGGAAGGCGGCAAAGGGAATACCGGTCTTGCCGGCATAGCTCATCTTGGCCTTAAACTTTTTGGCCTCTGTATACAGCTGGGTGCGGATGCCCGCCGCGCGACAGGCAGTGGCAAAGGAGATGGCGGCGGTCAGATCGCCGGTCATGGGCAGCACCAACAGGTCTGCCGGAGCGGTGAGCACCTCGGGGTTTAAATAGCCCTGGTCTTGTAAGACAAAGAAGAGACGGGTAAGGCCGATGGAAATTCCCACGCCGGGGAGTTGTTTTTCTGTATAATATTCCGCTAAGTTATCATATCGACCGCCGGAACAGATAGAGCCGATCTCCGGGTGATCCAGCATGACGGTTTCGTAAACGGTGCCGGTGTAGTAGTCCAGGCCCCGGGCAATGGTGAGGTCCACCATAAAGTGGTCCTCCGGGACACCAAAGGCGGCCATGTACCGGACCACGGTGGAGAGCTCGTCGATGCCCAGGTCCAGGAGCGGATTCTTCCTCCTGAAGTCCTCCAGGGCGGCCATGGGCTGGTCGGTGGAGAGAAGGGCCAGAAGCTGGTCCGCCGTTTCAGAGGAGACGGCGAAGTCGTCGGTGAGGATAGCCTTGACCTTCTCAGGGCCGATTTTCTCCAGCTTATCGATGGTGCGTATGACGTCGCCCGCCTGCTCCTTCAGACCCATCAGGTCGAAGAGGCCGTTGAGCACCTTCCGGTTGTTGACCCGAATCTTAAAGCGTTTCAGACCCAGAGCGGTAAAGGTCTGGTAGATGATGGCCGGGACCTCCGCCTCATTGGCGATGTCCAGCTTGCCGTCGCCGATGACATCGATGTCGGCCTGGTAGAACTCCCGGAACCGGCCCCGCTGGGCCCGCTCCCCCCGGTAGACCTTGCCGATCTGGAACCGGCGGAAGGGGAAGCTCAGCTCATTGTAGTGGAGGGCTACATACTTGGCCAGCGGGACGGTGAGGTCAAAGCGGAGGGAGAGGTCGGTGTCCCCCTTGGTAAAGCGGTAGATCTGCTTTTCGGTCTCGCCGCCGCCCTTGGCCAGGAGGACCTCGCTGGCCTCAATGGCCGGGGTATCCAGGGGGGTAAAGCCGTACAGACTGTAGCTCTCCCGCAGAATGGCCACCATTTGGTCGAAGAGCACCTGCTCCCGAGGCAGCAATTCCATAAAGCCGGAGAGGGTGCGGGGTTTGATACGGTCCATGATGATGCTCCTTTACATGAAAGATAGAACGAAATGATTTTTTGCATTCAACAGCATAAAAAGGCGCTCTCGTCCCTCAATGGGACGAAAGCGCCTGCTTTCGTGGTGCCACCCATTTTCAACGGCCTCTGGCCGTCCTCATACCTTCTGTTGCGGGAAGGGGACCGCGCCCGTCTCCGGGCCCGCTGCTGAAGCCGTCTTCGCCTCCTCCTTGCCGTGGGACGCTTGCAGCCAAAGGCGTCCTTCTCTGTCCGGCGGTGCTGGGGGGTACTCATGCTCCGTCTTTGCGGTGTCTTTGATGATATTATCCCACGGCAGCAAAAAAGTCAACGGAATTTTCCACTTTTTTCTCTCACTCTGCCATTTTACGCCCAGTTTATGCGCTCGACATGTCTTACGACAGGTCAAATTGGGCTCGTAGAGTAAAATCGCCTTCACTCCGGTTGCTGGTAGTTTCCCCCTGCCGGTAGTCGGCCACAGGCTGGTCACTGCGCAAGGTCAGTCCCTCTCCCGTGTCGGCGGAGAGCCAAAGGTCAAAATCGTGAGTGGTGACTAGGGTCAGCCAAAATTCGTATTCATAGCCGCCCTCCCGCCCTAGGTATCGGCTCAGGTCGGCCCTATAGCTGCCGTCAGGCTGTGGAATGGCCTCCACGGTGCCCAGCAGGGAGGCCTGGGCGGCGGGGTCCAGAATGGCCGAGCGCACCTCTACAGTTACAGTTTCGACCTGGAGGGCACTGTTCTCCGGGGCGCTGAGGACCAGACTGAGCACATTTGACGTGGTGCCCTCCTCCATCAGCCAATGGCTGACCCCATTCATGGAAAAGAGCTCGTCTGTCCACAGGGTGGGGAGAGTTTCCCGGCGGGTGAGCCCCCCGGCGGTGAGGCTCACCACCGGTTCCAAGGACTCCCGCGGGGAGCAGATGAGTACGCCGGTGAGGCGTCCGGACCCGTCGTCGGTGAGCGCGGCGTTTTCCCCGGTGGTCAGAGATATCGAGGCTGTCTCTCCGGTACTCAGCTCCTTGGGCACCACCGCCACATTGAGGGTCAGCATGCCGTTTTCATATCCCAAATTGGTCTCCACGGTGGAAAAAAGGCTGATCTGCGCATCCAGATCCTGTCGCAGGGAGCCGATCTCATCGGAGAGATCATATCTGACCTCGTTCAGCTGACTGTTCAGATTGGTCACCTGATCGGTGAGCTGATTTATCTCATCCCGGAGGGTGGCGTTGCTCTAATAGAGTCCTCCCATCACAACTGCGGCCAGGAGAGCGGACAGGATATGTCCGGTTTTTTTATCCACAAATATTCCCCCTTATGTGGAAAAATGCCCGCCTTTTCCGTGGATAGGAAAGGCGGGCAAACAGACGAAAAGTGTTCAAACAGTGAAGGGCGCCGTCTTGGGGCTGACGATATCCCGCCAGTCCAGATCGCCCCGCTCCAGGCCGTGGATGAGCATCTCTGCGGTGCCCACATTGGTAGCATAGGGGATGTTGTATTGATCACACAAACGGGTGATGTAGTCAATGTCTGTGTCCAGGTCGTGGGACTGAGGGTCGCAGAAAAAGAGGACCATGTCAATCTCATTATAAGCAATGCGGGCGCCAATCTGCTGGCTGCCGCCGTGCTCATGGGACAGAAAGAGGTTTACCGGCAGACCAGTGGCCTCCGCTACCATCTTGCCGGTGGTGTTGGTGGCACAGACGGTATGCTTGGAAAGGATGCCGCAGTAAGCAATGCAGAACTGCACCATCAATTCCTTTTTTCTGTCGTGACTCATTAGTGCGATGTTCATCTCTTACTCAGTCCTCTCTTTCCTCAAACACAAAAATATAAGCGGCAGACCGCTTCAACGGATCTTCATCAGGGGTACTCGCTGTCCCATAAGACGCTTGGCAATATTCAGGTAGGCCAGTGCGGCCCCCTTTCGGCTGAACAAAATCAAGGGCTCCCCGGTATTGGCGGCCAGAATCACCTGACTGTCCTCAGGTACAACCCCAAGCAAAGGCAGACCGGCGGCGTCCATGGCGTCGTCAATGGTGGTGTGCAGGCGGCGGAGCAGCTTGGGCTGGATGCGGTTCATCACCAGATGGATGGTGTCCAGGCTCCTGCTCAGCTCCACAACCGTGCGCTGGGCGTCCCGGAGTGCGGAGGAATCGTTGGTGGAAACCACGACCGCACGGTCGGCCCCGCATGTTGCCAGACGAAAACCGCTGCCCAACCCGGCGGGGGAGTCAATGAGAATATAGTCAAATTGTGTTCGGGCATTCCGAAGCATGGCCAGCATTTTGTCCTCATCCATCGAGGCAGGGCTGGGCCGCACAGGCGCTGTGAGCAGGTAGAGCCCCCGGATCACTGGATGCTCCACAGCGGCACGTTCCAGGGTACAGCGGCCTTCCAGCACATCGGTAAAATCCATAAGGGCCCGATCGGTCATCCCCAGGGAGATGTCCAGGTTTCTCAGGCCGATGTCCAGGTCAATACACAATACCTTTTGCCCCAGAGCGGCAAGACAGGAGGCTACGCCGCCGGTGAGGGAGGTCTTCCCGGTGCCGCCCTTGCCGGACGTGACCACGATGACGGTTCCCATAGCAGACCTCCTATTCCCAGCTGAGGGAAGGGTGTTCGATCCCATAAAGATTGGGACTGACACGATTCATTATATCATCCGTTCCACCAGAGTTCAAATCCAATTTGAAATAAACGAATAAAATATTTCGATGCGAAGCGACAGGGGTTTAGAGAGGGGACTTCTGTATCTTGGCCCACCGGCGTGGATAGCCCTTTGGGGTGGGGGAGAGCTTTTCCACCAACACCACCCGGCGCTCCACATCGGTGCCGGGAATGGGATAGCGAAAGGCGGGCAGCAGACGTCCACCCAGCACGGATACCGCGCGACCGGCCTGGGAAACCTCTTCCTCACACTCTGCGGCCTTCATGGCCAAAAATCGTCCGCCCGGCTTTACATAGGGCAGACACAGCTCACATAGCACCCGCAGGTCGGCCACCGCACGGGCTGTGGCGAAGTCAAACTGGTCCCGAAAGGCCGGGTCTAGGGAGAGCTCTTCCCCCCGAGCATGGCGAATGGTGACTCCGGTGAGGCCCAGGTCACCACACACCGTGCTCAGCCAGTCCAGCCGCTTGCCCAAACTGTCCACCAGGGTGAGTTCCACCTCCGGCACCAGAATCTTGAGCACCATACCAGGGAAGCCGGCGCCGGTGCCCACATCAATCAGCTTCTTACCCGCCAGATCGGCACACAGGGCAACTCCGGCAGAATCCAGGAAATGGAGGTCGGCTACCTGATCAGGTTCGGTGATGGCGGTAAGGTTCATGACTTTATTCTGTTCCAGCAGAAGCTGAGCATACCGCACCAGCTGGTCAATCGCCCCGATGGGCGGGGTGAGTCCAAGGGCCGCCAGGCCCCGTTCCAACCGTTCCTTCATACGTCAGCCTCCAAAATTCCGCAGCAGGGAGGGGATCCCCACATATAGGTTTATCAGCAGCAGGACCACGCATATCCCGATGAGGGAGAGACAGGCCAGAACTCCACCGCGGGATTGTCCGCTGCGGTAGCGTAGCACAGCGGTGACGGCCAGACCCGCCAGGGCGGGACAGACCATCAGTGGCCCCAGGCCAATGAGCACTCTGGCAGTCGCCAAATAATAGGTAAAGAGCACTGTGCAGAGGAGCACGTATACAATGGCGACCCAGGCCCAGGTCCTCTTAATGGGGGAGGCGGGGGTATAGGGCTCCCTCGGCTCCTCCGGGGGCAGATCCTTATGCTCATCGGACATGCTCAACGTTCCTCCTTCTGTGCCTTTAACAGATCTCGTATCTCGGTGAGCAGCCGTTCCTCCTGAGAGGGGGCCGGCGCAGCAGCCTGGGCGGTCTCCTGACGCTCCAGGCGTCGGTGAAAGGAATTGATGGCCTTTACAATACAGAAGACGGCAAAGGCCATGATGAGGAAGTTGAGCACCGCCTCCAAGAATTTTCCGTAGCCAATCACTGCGCCTCCCACGTTCACAGCGAGATTGGAAAAGGTGATCTGGTTGGTCAGAATACCCAGCAGGGGCATGAGGATGTCAGCGGTGAGGGAATCAGCGATGGACTTGAAGGCGCCACCGATGATGACACCGACGGCCATATCCATCACATTGCCACGTGCAATAAATTTCCGAAACTCGGCAAAAAAGCCACCGGTTTTTTCTCTCATATGCTTCAAAGTAGGTCCTCCAGTGTGTTGTGGAAAAATCAGGAATCCATATCCGTGGCAGTGGCGATTCGCAGGCTGGGATCGGCCACTCTGGCAAGTACGGTGGCCAGCTCCGCCCGACTGAGGGTACGCTCGGGGGCAAAGAGGCCGGTGTCGTCAATACCGGTGAGGATACCGGCCCGGTACAGTGTTAACACCTCTGGGTCGGCAGAGTCGGGAAGCTCTTCCACGGTATTGATGGGGGTAAGTACTGATTCCGGCAGGGCGGAGTAGAGCCATTCGGCCAGGTCCTGGCGGGTGGCGGGCTCCTCAAAGCCGGCTTCCATGGGCTGCCCTTCCAGAAGACCGTATTCCCGGGCATACCACAGGGCATCCCGGTACCACAGGCCCGTAGCGGGGGCGGGGAGAAAGGCGGAGAGCTCCCGGTTAAAGGCGGTATAATCACTGCCCTGGTCGGCAATAAATTCCACACGGTTGGAGTGATCGGCGGTGGGGGCAAGACCTCCTGTGAGCACGTCTACACCATTGAGCGTGAGCACCGTCATTGCGGGACCACCGGCGGGGGTGAGTGCGGCATACTCGGCTGGGGTAACGGTGAGGTAGAGGTGGAGCCGCCGCGGATTCTCCTGATCGTAACGGTAGGTGAGGCCTCGGTCTAGGTCACAGGTGTTAAAGGTCAGCAGAACAGCTCCGGTGGGTGTGGACAAAAGACCTGTTCCCCAACTGTCGGGGGCGGAGGGGGGATCTCCCGTTCCACCGTTGGCCTGATAGTGGAGGCGAACGGTCACTGTCATGACCTCGGCCAGGGTTACCGCCCTGTCTGGGGAAAAGGTGTCATTATCTGTGCCCTTCATTAGGCCTTGTGCCACACAGAGCTGGGCGGCATGGGAATACCAGGCATTTTCCGGCACATCGGAAAATGCCCGGGCAGGGAGGACCAGGAGGGCAGTCAGCACAAGAGACAAGGGCAAGAGGCGGGTTTTCATGGGTATTTCCTCTCTTTTCGTGGGCGGAAGGGGTTGGCCATGGTATACAGACCAGCCCACATCTCCTTGGAGCAGATTTTGGAGCCGTTAAGAAAAAGGGTATCCTTTGGTGGTTCCAGGCCGTATGTTTCATTGCGTATCTGGATGGTTGGCGCCTTAGAGGGAGGGTTCCAATGTGCGTAGTGGCGGCAAGTGTCAGGACACTCACCGCCGCTGTGAGTATCAAAAATAAGCAACAGGCGCTTCACTGGCTCATTTTTTGGGTACCAGGAGCTCCTTGCCGCCCATATAGGGGCGTAGGACTGCGGGAATCTTTACGGTGCCGTCGGCCTGGAGGTTGTTCTCCAGGAAGGCGATGAGCATACGGGGCGGGGCCACGACGGTATTGTTGAGGGTGTGGGGGAGGCAGGTGCCGTTCTCGCCCTTGACCCGCATCTTCAGACGGCGGGCCTGGGCATCTCCCAGGTTGGAGCAGGAACAGACCTCAAAATATTTCTGCTGCCGGGGAGACCAGGCTTCAATATCGCAGGACTTTACCTTCAGATCCGCAAGATCACCGGAGCAGCACTCCAGCTGCCGCACGGGGATGTCCATGGACTGGAAGAGCTCCACAGAGTACTTCCACATCTGTTCATACCACTTCATGGAGTCCTCAGGCTTGCAGACCACCACCATCTCCTGCTTTTCAAACTGGTGGATGCGGTAGACGCCCCGCTCCTCAATGCCGTGGGCGCCCTTTTCCTTGCGGAAGCAGGGGGAGTAGGAGGTGAGGGTCTGGGGCAGGGAATCCTCCGGAATGATATGGTCAATGAACTTGCCGATCATGGAGTGCTCGGAGGTGCCGATGAGATAGAGATCTTCCCCTTCGATCTTATACATCATGGCATCCATCTCAGTCTGGCTCATTACGCCCTCCACCACATTACCGTGGATCATGAAGGGGGGGACACAGAAGGTAAAGCCCTTGTCGATCATAAAGTCCCGGGCATAGGCCAGTACGGCCTCATGGAGCCGGGCAATATCGCCCATCAGGTAGTAGAAGCCGTTACCAGAGACACGGCCGGCGGCATCCATATCAATACCGTTGAAGGACTCCATGATCTGGGTATGGTAGGGGATCTCAAAGTCGGGGGTGACCGGCTCGCCGAAGCGCTGGACCTCCACGTTGCAGGAATCGTCGGGACCAATGGGCACGGAGGGATCAATGATATTGGGGATCTGGAGCATGATATGACGGATCTGCTCAGCCAGCTCGGTCTCTCTTGTCTCCAAATAGGCCAACCGGTCGGCGTCAGCCTTTACTTCCGCCTTGAGCTGCTCTGCTTCGGCCAGCTTGGAGGGGTCCTTCTTGGACTGACCCATGAGAATGCCAACCTGCTTACTCTTGGCGTTCCGGGCGGTTCGCAGATCCTGGGCCTCCTGAATGGTGGTCCGATTTTCCGCATCCAGAGTCAGGACCTGGTCTACCAGGGGGAGCTTCTGATCCTGAAACTTCTTCTTGATGTTTTCCTTCACGGCCTCGGGATTTTCCCGGACGAATTTAATATCCAGCATAATCTTGTCACCTCAATCATATTATTTGGAAGTGCTTGGTTTGTTCGGCCTGTCCTGCCGGATAACATGCGAGTTTTTTAGGGGAGGGGGATGTTTCACGTGAAACATGATTGGAGAAAGGGGACTCAGGTTACAGCATCATAAATCTCCTGATAGCGATCGGCGGGGGCGTAGCGGTCGGTGTCGGTGGTGCTTTCCGTGGGTAAATACTCCCTAAGGGAGCTGCCGGCAGTGCTATCCTCCATCTGCTGAATCAGGGTCCGGCACAGGGAATAGCGTCCACGGACATAGGCCTCGTCAATTTGCCAGAAAAGGTCCATGGCTCTGATTAGCTGTTCCTGCTGCATCGTTAGATGCTCTCTCTGGCTCTGAAGGTCCTCAAGCTCCCGCTCCGCCTGGGATAGCTGTGTTTGTAAATCAGTCACCTGTTGTTTTAGGCTTTCGTTTTCGGCCTGAATATCCTCCACTGACTGCATAGCGGATACAGATTCCCGAAGGCCCTCAATGGTGGCGTCACTGGTGCGGCGCTGCATAAAGTAGCTTAAGGCCATAAGCAGAAAGGCTGCGGCAAAGAGGATGACCAGGTAAATGAGCACAGATTGCTGTTTGTTTCTGGGCTTCTCATGCTCTGCGTCATGCTGAAGAGGGATGGAGTCATCCTCCTGCACATGGCTTTCTTCCGGCGTTTGACTCACAGAACGGGGCCCCCCTTCTGAGACTGCTCCAGCCGGTCCAACAGCTCGGTCAGGTCCTCGTCATTGTAAAACTCAAATTCTACTTTTCCCTTTTTGGCCCCCATAGTGATGGACACCTTTCGTCCCCATCGCTGTGACAGATCTTTGGCAGCAGCATCCCGGTAAAGTTTCATGGGATCGGCTTGCTTGGGGGCGGTGGCTTCTTCCGCACCAGCCTGGGACAGGCGTTTTGCCATGGTTTCCGTTTGCCGGACAGAAAGACCTTCCAGGACGACCTTCTGAGCCAACTTCTTTTGGAGGGTGCTGTCTGACACGGTCAACAGAGCTCTACCATGTCCGGCAGAGAGCTTTCCCTCTTCCAGAAGAGCGCGGATGGCGTCAGGAAGGGCCAGCAGCCTCATCGCATTGGCCACGGCGGGACGGGATTTTCCCACCTGTTGTGCCGCCTCCTCCTGGGTAAGTCCATACTCCTGGACCAGAGCCTGATAGCCCAGGGCCTCCTCCATTGGGTTTAGGTCTTCCCGCTGAAGATTCTCGATCAGGCCGAGCTCCATGACCTTTCGGTCATCGGCCTCAATGATGACGGCGGGCACTTCGGTAAGCCCTGCAAGTTTGGCCGCCCGCCAGCGGCGCTCTCCTGCGATAATCTGATAATAGCCGGAGCCAAGGCGGCGGACAGTAAGTGGCTGGATAATGCCATGGGTGCGGATTGACTCCGCCAGATCAGCCAAGGTCTCAGGGTCAAAGCGTTTTCGGGGCTGTTTCATTCCCGGCTCCACCTGGGCGATGGGGAGGGAGACAGATCCTCCCTCTTGATTTTGGAGAGCGGCGTCCCCCAACAGGGCGCCTAAGCCCTTGCCCAGCCCTTTGCCCAGGCCGCGTTCTGATGCCATAGGATCACTCCTTTATGTGCTGATTTGCAGAGATAGGAAGGGGACTTAGCCCACAGTCGCTGCCCGCTTCTCCAACAGCTCGCTGGCCAGAGAGCGATAGGCCTCAGATCCCCGGGATAGATTGTCGTATGCGGTCACAGGTTTGCCGTGACTGGGAGCCTCGGAGAGACGTACATTGCGCGGTATGACAGTGGCATATACCTTGCCTGGAAAATGTCGCTTGACCTCCTCGGCCACCTGCATGGATAAGTTGGTCCGGCCGTCATACATGGTGAGAACCACGCCCTCCATATCTATATTGGGATTGAGAGAGCGCTTGACGATACGGATGGTGGAGAGCAGGTCGCTCAGTCCCTCCAGGGCGTAATACTCACACTGGACCGGTACCATCACTGTGTCGGCGGCACACAGGGCATTGAGAGTAAGCAACTCCAAAGAGGGAGGACAATCGATGAAGATGTAGTCATACTCGGACCGGAAAGGGTCCAGAGCGCTTTTGAGCAGGTACTCCCTGTGGTCGATGCCAATCATCTCAACTGTAGCCCCTGCCAGTGATTTGTTGGCAGGAATGACATCGGCCCATTGGGTGGTTACGATGGCCTTCCGACAGTCAGCGCCGTCAATAAGGACATCGTAGATGGAGGGAGATGCAGTGGTCTTATCCACTCCAAAGCCGGAAGTGGTGTTGGCCTGGGGGTCAAAATCACAGACCAGGACTCTTTGATCTAGTTCCTTCAAGGCGGCCGCTAAATTGACACAGGTGGTTGTCTTGCCTACGCCGCCCTTCTGGTTGACGATGGCGATGGTTTTTCCCATAGGACACCTCGGTTTCTCGTTCCTTCAGGATCTATTTATGCTCTACCATTATAATGCCCCCTTCCAGGTAATTCAACAGGAAATCGGTGTTTCACGTGAAACATATGGCTTTCGACAGGAAATAAATAGAAAAAAGCAGGATGTTTCACGTGAAACATCCTGTCAAACAAAGATACCTGGGAAAAATGGGGAGGAAAAAGATATGCCACCGCGGGTCGGTGTAAAACAAAATACCAATGGTCAAAGCCGAAGAAAAATCATTTTGCGTAGCGTAAATAGCAGTAAGAAATTATTTGGGAATACGAATGGTGAGCAGAACTGCGTCGTCCGTGTCCTTGCGGTCGTATTGCGCCTGGATGCCCGCACCCTGCATCACCTTCATGGCCCGGCTCACCGTGTTGAGAAATAGCCGCACATCCCGAATCAAATAAGTGGGCTTTCGACGCACAGGGACGGGATGAAGAAGGGTTTCAATATAGGATTCAGTTTGGGCCACGGTGAGATTGCCGGCAATGATCTCATCCAGAGCAGCGCTGCGGGCGGAATCATTCTCCAACCGCAACAGGGCACGGGCATGACGCTCTGTAAGTCCAGCCGATCGAAGCCGTTCCAACAGGTCAGGGGAGAGCTTTAGGAGACGCAGCTTATTGGCCACCGCCGATTGAGATTTTCCGATCTGGTGGGCGGCCTCCTCCTGAGAGAGGTGGTAGGTGCGGATAAGCTTGTCCAGAGCCTGTGCCTCTTCCCAAAAGTCCAGGTCACGTCTCTGGAGGTTTTCCACCAGAGCCAGCAGGGAGGAGGCGGTATCATCCACTTCCACCACAATGCACGGGACCTCCAAAAGACCGGCCAATTTGGCCGCCCGTAGACGACGCTCTCCCGATACCAGAACAAAAGCTCCATCCCGACGGCGAACCGAAAGGGGCTGAAGAATACCATGGACCTTGATGCTCTCTGCCAACTCTTCCAGACTATCTTGGGAAAACTGCCTTCGAGGCTGGTCCGGATTGGGCTTCAAAGCATTTACCGGCAGCCACAGCACCCGGCCAGATTCAAAGAGGCCTTCACGCTTGCGAAACAGTGCCATTTCTGCCGCACCCCCTCACCTGATAACCATATTCTACCACACGTGGCGGAGAAGGAAGGGGAAGGCCGTCGAAGAGAAAAAATTTGGTAAAAGTTGGACTGAAAAGGAAAAATAAATTGCAAAAAAACCAATAGGTATGCTATGATAATAAAGAATACTATTATTATAAAATTTTAATTTTCTCTGCGATAAATGGAAGGGCAAAAACGTTAATAGGACATAGACAACAAAAACAAGGGGAAGGGACCTGACCCAACCCGTGACCATGAGAAAGGGGAATACATCTCCATGGAAATTAAGTGGAACAAGGAGCATGAAATGGGGATCGAGGAATTGGATCGTGACCATAAGCGTCTGTTTTCAATCGCGAGCAAACTTCTGGACAAGGTGCGGGATCCTGAAGATATCAAAGATTCCCAGGTGCGGTTGTTTGTACTGCGGGAAGGGGTGCGGTACCTGAGAGGCTACTTTGACCAGCATGCCATCCGGGAGGAAGCCTACATGCGGAAAATCGGATATGGTGACTATGCCCTCCACAAACAGCTCCACGATGAGTTTAAGGAGAACACGCTGAGCAGCTATGAAAGAGTACTGGAGACAGGGGAGTGCAGCCGGGAAGAGGTCATGGACTTTGTGGGCCGGGGGATCGGCTGGCTGTTAGAGCACATCTCAACGGCGGACCTGGCCATCGTGGGTCGGGGGACTTTGGGTAAGCCCCGCATTACCAGAATCAATACCCAGGTGGTGGAGCAGGAGTTCAACGCCATCTTTGCCTCCACCCTCAACATGGACGTGCAGGTTAAGCTCATTGATACAAACTACGCGGGAAAGCCCTTTGGGGCGGCTATCTGCCAGGAGCTGGTCTACCGCCGTGGGGAGCAAAAGGTCACCGTATTGGCCGGTCTGGAGAACTGCTTCCTGATGGCGGCGGCGGAGGCAGTATACGGGTCGCAGCTCAAAGGTATGGAGGCCCTTGTCATGTCCACGATGGAGATCTTTAGCGCCAACTTCTGGCGTACCGTGGGCAGCCGCTTTGTGGAGGGGGATGCCGAGATGGTTTTTGAGAAGAACCAATTTCTCACCCAACCCCAGCTTGAGGAGCGCTTCGCCAAGCATATTCCCAAGCTCTCTATTCTCTTTAACAGCAACCAGGGGAAATTCTTTGTGGCCACGGAGACGGATATTGCGGCCCAGGCCGAATTCTTTGACTTGCGTGTGGAAGCATAGCACTTAACCTTATAGATAAGAAGAAACCGCCACCGCTTTCCCAGCCTTTGAGGCTTGAAAAGCGGCGGCGGTCTCTTCATTGATATGTCAGGCCCGGAGAAACCCTTTTCCAAAGATCTCGCTGGAGTTGGTGACGATCATGAAGGCGTGGGGATCGTGCTCCTTGAGATGACGGCGCAGCTGTACCGCCTGGTGGCGGGCCAGGACGGTGAGAACCACCTGATGATTTTGGTGTGTATAGGCGCCCTGACCGGACCAGATGGTAGCGCCACGGCCCAGGGTCTCGGTGATGTACTGTGTGACAACTTCGGGCTGGTAGGTGATGATCATAAAGGCCTTGTGGCGGTTGAGAGACTCAATGACACTATCCACCAGTACCGACTTCAGGACCAGACCCAGCAGGGAGCACAGGCCCGCAGTAATGTCAAAGACCACCAGAGCGGAGGCGGCAATGAGCACATCGGAGCAGAGGAGGGCAATGCCCACATCCAACCCGGTGAATTTTTTGAGAATCATGGCGGCAATGTCGGTACCGCCGCTGGAAGCGTCCAAATTGAAGAGGATGCCAGCCCCCAAAGCGGGGAGAAGCACGGCAAAAAAGAGTTCCAGGATGAGTTGATCGGTCAAGGGCCCCGACATGGGCCAGAGCCATTCAAAGAGCTGGACCTCCAGGGAATAGAGAATAGAGCAGTAGACGGTGCGGAAACCAAAGCCCTTATCCAAAAGGAAAAAGCCCAGTAGCAGGAAAAGAAGGTTGATAACGCCGTTATAGACCGAAGCCGTAAGCCAGGCAACAGGGATAAGCTCTGCCAGGACAATGGCCAGACCGGAGACCCCTCCGATGGAGAAATGATTGGGAAACTTAAAGAAATAGACCCCAGCCGAGACAAGGGTAATACCAAAGGTCATAAAAAGAAATTCCTTGATATTTTTTGAGGTCAGCCAGCTTTTCTCGTGCATGCTCATTCAGCTCCTGTGGTGGATGATAAAAAAGACGGTCATCGCTGGGCCAGAATGGCCGACCAGGCGTCGTAGTTGGGAAGACCGCTGTAGGTGGGCACATTGCCCAGTCGCCACACCGAGACGCCGGTAATACCCATCATACGGGCCAAGGTGATCTTGTCGGCCGCGCTCCGGGCATCCTCATACCACAAAAGAATCTTCATCCCATCTTCAGTCGTGTAGGTGGCAGCAGGGTTCCGGGCACTGGTATCATAGGTTACCACGGTGTCACGCTGACCAAGTCGCCGCACGATGGTGTCAGGGGAGGGGTGATACATGGTGGTAGCGGCCAGCAATCCGTTTGCATCCACCTCAAAGCCCGCCGAGGCGAAGGAGATCTGGAGGACAATCTTGCTCTTGTCCTGGACACCGGTCTTGGTGTTGGTAATGGAGGCGAGGGCCCGGTAAATATCGGGGAAGGGGGTCACCGGGGAGTCGGGGGTCTTGGTGCCCACATAGCCCTCCGGGACACTGGTCCACTGGTAGTCGTGGGCCATGAGGATGACCTTGTCGCACACCTCGCCAATGGCACGATAATCGTAGCCTTTGTACCAGTCGTCAGGGGGAACACAGACATAGAGACGCTTGTCTGAGGGAAGCGCGGCGCGCAGCTCTGCGAGGAAGGCGATGAAATCATCCTTTAAAAGTTCAGTACGCAGTCCCTCAAAGTCAATGACGATACCGGCGTAGTCGGTACTGGCTGCGGCGATGGCGGCAACCGCCTGGCTGCGGGCAACAGCGTCGGGAAGAACTTTTTCCAGCACGCTGGTGGCGGAGCCGTCGGCCAGAGCCACGGTTTGCTTCGTGTCGGCATAAATATTTAAATTGTAGGGGGTGCCATTGCCCTGGAAATAGGAGGTGGCGATGGAGGAATCCACTGGTTTTACCCAGTCATTGCCGTTTGTTTTGGAGGAGTTAAGGACGGGGCCCACCCCCTCGCTCCACTCCATCCGGGCCCAGCCCAAGCAGACGGTGTCCATATCGCCGGTAAGGGCGATCTGGGAGTAGGAGGCAAAGGCGTAAAAGCCGGCGAGGAAATCCACCTTGGAGTTCATCCGCTCATAGACCCGGACCAGCATGGCGGCGGCCTGTCCCCTGGTGGCAAAGGAATCGGGCTGGAAAAGGAGCTGACCGTCTACCTCCACGCCGGTGGTGAGACCAAAGGCGGCGGCCAGGGCAATGTGTCCGGCGTAATCGGTGACATCGGGGAAGGAGACGGCGGTGGGGGCGATGTCGCTGGCCAGGGTCTCATATCCCAGGGCACGGACCAGCATCACCGCCATATCCTCCCGTGTGATGTAGGCCATGGGCTGGAAGAGATCGCCGGCCTCGGCAACTCCATGGGCCAGGGCGGTTTCGGCGGCGGCGTAGCACCAGTCGTCTGGAGAGACGTCGGAATAGGATGGGATGGGTGGGGTCACGCTCTCCCAATGAAACATCCTCTGGAGGATGGTGACAAAGCTGGCCCGGTTAAGCCGCTCTTCAGGGCGGAAGGTGCCGTCCTCCAGGCCCTGAATAAGGCCATAGTCGGAGGCCCTCTGAATATCGTTGTAGGCCCAGTGCTCGGGAGAAACATCGGGAAACTCCACCGCTAAGGCTGAGGCGGACAGGGAGCAGAGAAAAATCACGCACAGCAGAAGGGCTGACAAACGCCGCAGGATCATGGATAAGTACCTCCATTCAACGGGGAGCGAAAGGGGAGAGGAAATGCCCTTCTATTTTACCAGGAGAAGACTGGAAAAACAATGGATAGGCCTGGAAAAGGCAGGTGCCCGCTGAGGCAAGGCTGTGAAAATTTCACAAAAGGGAAACTTATATGCTGTAGTATCCGTCAAAAGGTCAAGGAAAAGATGGGCTTTTTTGTGACATTTTGCGTGATTGAACGGTGAGTTATTTTCATGTAGAATAGAATCGAATCCAAATTCATAAAGATGGAGGAGTGGCCGCATGAAACTTTTGGAAGAACGCATCCGAAAAGACGGCAAGATCAAGGGCGGAGACGTACTCAAGGTAGACAGTTTTCTCAACCACCAGATGGATGTGGCCCTCTTCCAGGAGATTGGCAAGGAATTTTACCGCTTGTTTGGCGACTGCGGAGTCACCAAGATTTTGACCATCGAGGCATCGGGGATCGGGATCGCGTGTGTGACTGCGCAGTTTTTTCGTTGCCCGGTGATCTTTGCCAAGAAGAACAAGACCAAGAATATTGCCGGCGATGTGTACACTTCCAAGGTGGAATCCTTTACCCATGGCAAGGTGTATGATATTATCGTCTCCAAGGAATTTCTGCTTCCCACCGACCGGGTGCTCCTCATTGACGATTTTCTGGCCAATGGCTCGGCCCTCCAGGGGCTCATCAAACTGGTCCGGGATGCCGGCGCCGAACTGGTGGGGGCGGGCATCTGCGTGGAAAAGGCCTTCCAGCCCAGCGGCAACCTCATCCGCAGTATGGGCGTCCGCGTGGAATCCCTGGCCCGGGTCAAGTCCATGGGAGACGACGGGAGTATTGAATTCTGCGATTGAGAGAGGGGACAGAGAGCGCCGTTTCTGCTCCCGGTCTCAAAGGCCGATTCCTTTTTACATAGGTTCTCAGCATGCTGCCGCAGCCGGAGGAGGGATAAGCCCCTCTTGTCCGTGATGAGCGGATCGCCTTTCGGCTGTCTTGCCGCGCGGTATGCGAGTATGCTTGGATACCCCGGCTGAAGACAGCCGTTTTGTGTATGTTTGGGTGTCAAAATTATATGAGGAGGACAATGAACATGAAGAAGCGCATCCTTGCCATGCTCCTGGCCGGGTCTATGATCTTCGGTCTGGCCGCCTGCTCCGGCGGCTCCGATGCTGAGGAGTCCACCCCCGCCGGGACCGATACCGCCGAGACTGCCCCCGTCGAAACCGACGGTGTAAAGACGGTCAAGGTGGGTCTGATCTGCATCGGCGATGAAAATGACCAGGGCTATACCTACAATTTTATCCGTGGGCAGGAGGCTGCTACTGAGGCTTTGGCAGCCAAAGGCATCAACGTGGAGTGGAGCGTGAAGTGGAACATTGGTGAGGACTCCTCTTGCGAAGAGGCCAACATCGAGTTGGCCGAAGAGGGCTGCCAGCTCATCATCAACAACTCCTTTGGCTTCGAGGAGTACATGCTGAAGGTGGCTCCTGATTACCCCGATGTCCAGTTCATTGCCTGCACCAATCAGGCCTCCGCTGTGGACGACCTGACCAATACCCACAACGCCTTCGCCAATATCTATGAGGGCCGTTATCTGGCCGGTGTGGTGGCCGGTATGAAGATGCAGGAGCTGATCGACAACGGCGAGATCACCGCCGACCAGGCTGTCATCGGCTATGTGGGCGCCTACTCGTTTGCCGAAGTGATCTCCGGCTTTACCGCTTACTACCTGGGCGCCAAGAGCGTGTGCCCCTCTGTCACCATGAAGGTCAACTTCGTGGGCTCCTGGTCCGATGCCACCCTTGAGGGCAACGCCGCCCAGGCTCTGTGTGACGAGGGCTGCATCATGATCTCCCAGCACTCCGATAACACCACCCCCGCTACTGCCGCCCAGGCCGCCGGCGCCTTCCACACCGGCTACAACAATGATATGATCTCCATCGCCCCCGAGGCCTCCCTGATCGGCACCCGCATTGACTGGTCCATCTATTTTGAGTATGCCATTGAGGCTGTGGCCAACGGTCAGGAGTTTGACCAGGATTGGTGCCACGGCATGGACGAAGGCGCTGTGGTCATGACCCCCCTCAACGAGGAGATTGCCGCCCCCGGCACTGCTGAGAAGCTGGCTGAGGTGGAGGAGCAGATCCGCTCTGGTGCGCTCCAGGTCTTTGACACCTCTACCTTTACCGTGGATGGCGCCGAGATGACCACCTGCATGGCCATCGACACTGACGGAGACTTTGTGGCAGACGCTGAGGAGGCTGTGTTTGACGGCGCCTTCCATGAGTCTTACTTCCAGTCCGCTCCCTACTTTACTGCTCGCATCGATGGCATTGAATGGCTCAACGAGGCCTTCTGATCAACACGACATCCTACAGGACAAGGGAGGACCGCCCCGGTGGTCCTCCCACTTTTTGTGAGCCCGGGACTTGCCCCCGCCGACAGGCTCCGATATAATGAAACCGACAAATGGCCGTCTTGATAAGACGGGAGAAAGGATGACAGCCTTGGAAACTGTCCATGCCATTGAGCTGCGCGGCATCACCAAACGCTTTGGCGCCAAGGTGGTGGCCAATGATCACATCGACCTGGCCCTTGACCGGGGGGAGATTCTCTCCCTGCTGGGGGAGAACGGCAGCGGGAAGACCACCCTCATGAACATGCTGGCTGGGATCTACCTCCCTGATGAGGGGGAGATCCTTATGGATGGAAAGCCAGTGGCCATCCGCTCACCCAAGGATGCCTTTGACCATGGCATCGGTATGATCCACCAACACTACAAGCTGGTGGATGTCTTCACCGCCGCTGAGAACATTGTCCTGGGCCTCCACGATGGCAAAAAGCTGGACCGAAAGGAGATTGCCCAAAAGGTCCGGGCAATCAGCGACAAGTACGGCTTCGGTATCGACCCGGACAAGAAGATTTATGACATGTCCGTGTCGGAGAAGCAGACGGTGGAGATTGTCAAGGTCCTCTACCGGGGTGCGGACATTCTGATTCTGGACGAGCCCACCGCTGTCCTCACCCCTCAGGAGACCAACCGTCTCTTCGATATTCTCCGGGCCATGAAGGCCGACGGGAAAGCCATTGTAATCATTACCCATAAGCTTCACGAGGTCATGGCCATTTCGGACAAGGTGGCCGTGCTGCGAAAGGGAAGGTACATCGGGACTGTCGCCACCGCAGACACCGATCCCCAGAAGCTGACCGAGATGATGGTGGGCCATGCAGTAAGTCTGAACATCGACCGTCCGGAGGCCAAGTACCACGACCTGCGACTGGAGGTGAAGGGTCTCAACTGCAAGGGCAGCGACGGGGTGGCCGCCCTCACCGATGTCTCCTTCCAGGCCATGGGAGGGGAGATCCTGGGTATCGCCGGTATCGCGGGGTCGGGGCAGAAGGAGCTTCTGGAGGCCATTGCCGGACTCCAGAAGGCGGAGTCGGGGCACATCTTCTATTATCCCCCACACCCCAAAAGCGATATTGCCGGCAACCATATTCCGGTGGATAAGGCGGGGGAGGAGCTGGTGGGGAAGACCCCTACACAGATCCAGAAAATTGGAGTCTCCCTGGCCTTTGTGCCCGAGGACCGGCTGGGCATGGGGCTGGTGGGGGGCATGGGCATGGTGGATAACATGATGCTCAAAACCTATAAGGATCACCCCGGCCCCTTTGTGGACCGGAAGGCCCCCAAAGCCCTGGCGGAAAGGCTCATCCAGGAGTTGGAGATCGTCACTCCGGGCGTCAACACCCCGGTGCGCCGCCTCTCCGGCGGCAACGTGCAAAAGGTACTGGTGGGCCGGGAGATCGCCTCCAGTCCCACGGTGCTCATGACAGCCTATCCCGTCCGGGGCCTGGACATCAACTCCTCCTACACCATCTACCGGCTTTTGAATGAGCAGAAGATGAAGGGGGTGGCCGTACTCATGGTGGGCGAGGACCTGGACGTGCTGCTGGAGCTGTGCGACCGCATCCTGGTCCTCTGCGGAGGAAGGGTATCTGGCGTGGTGGACGGCCGCACCGCCACCAAGGAGGAAGTGGGCCTTCTGATGACCCATGTGGGCGGCGGAAAGGAGGATTCCTGAGATGCATGAAGCCAATACTCCCCTCATCCGTCTGGCCAAACGGGATGGCATGTCCCAAGGACAGATGTGGGCCATCCGGGTGGCCGCCTTTGTGGTGGCTGTCCTGATCGGGGCACTCATCTTCCTACTGGTGGGGAACAACCCCATCTCGGCCTATGGCACCATCCTCACCGGGTCTTTGGGCAAAAAGACGGCCATCCGCCAGACGGCACGTATTGCCATTCCTTTGCTGGGTACGGCTCTGGCCATCGCGCCCTGCTTTAAAATGAAGTTCTGGAACATTGGCGCCGAGGGGCAGATCACCGCCGGTGCCGTGGGGGCGGCGTACTTCGCCCTCTTCTGGGCCGATAAGCTGCCCAGTCCGGTTCTTCTGGTAGTCATGGCCATCGCAGGCGCCCTCTTCGGGGGCGTCTGGGCCCTGATCCCCGCCTTCTTTAAGACCCGCTGGGGCACCAACGAGACCCTCTTTACCCTCATGATGAACTATATCGCCATCGGTATTGTCAATTACCTCCAGGGTGGTCCCTGGGAGGGGCGGCCCGGCTCCCAGATCATCCCCCAGTACGACAGTGCCGCCGTTCTCCCCAAGGTGCTGGGAGTCCACTGCGGCTGGATCATCGTGCTGGTTCTCACCGTGCTTATGTACCTTTACATGAAATACACCAAGCAGGGCTACGAGATCGCCGTGGTGGGCGAGAGTGAGAATACTGCCCGCTACGCCGGAATGAACGTGGGGAACATTGTCATGCGGACCATGTTCCTCTCCGGCACTCTCTCCGGCATTGTGGGCTTTGTGGTTTCCTCCGGCGCCGATAATACCCTGCACTCCGGTGTGGCCGCCGGAGTGGGCTTCACCGCCATTACCGTGGCCTGGCTGGCCCAGCTCAACCCCTTTGCCATGGTGGGTATCTCCGTCCTCCTGGCTGTATTGGAAAAGGGGGCGGACACCCTCCAGACCCAGATGCAGGTTCCCGCCTCCATCTCTGACATTATCACCGGTGTAGTCCTCTTCTGTATGCTGGGCTGTGAGTTCTTTATCAATTACCGGGTGATCCTCCGGGGTCACCACAAGGAGGTGGCTGGGGCATGACCATCAATCAGAGCTTTCTGGTGCTCCTCATCAGTGCCGCCGTCCTCAACGGAACCCCTCTCCTCTTTGGAACCTTGGGCGAGGTGCTGTCTGAAAAGGGCGGCAACCTAAACCTGGGCGTTGAGGGCATGATGTATATGGGCGGAGCCCTGGGTCTGGGAGCGGCCTTCTATTATGAGCAGGCCGCCGGCACCGGGGCCAACGGGATCGTGGCGGTGGTGCTCGCCCTCCTCTTTGCCTTCTTAGCCGGGGCCTTTGGGGCGCTCATCTATGCGTTCCTGACCATCTCTCTCCGGGCCAACCAGAACGTCACCGGCCTGGCCCTTGCCATCTTTGGCACCGGCGCCGGACAGTTTATCGGCGAATATATGCGGGTGAGTGCCGGGGGATACGTGGCCATCAGCAATTCTCTTAAGGACGTCTTCTCCGGGTCACCCTTTCCGGCGGCCCTCCGGCAGCTCCCGGTGGTGGGACCTTTGATCTTTGGCTATAACATCTTCGTCTATGTGGGCGTGGTCATCGCCGTGGGCATGACCTGGTTTTTGAGCCACAGCCGGACGGGACTCCACCTGCGCTCTGTGGGAGAGTCCCCCGCCACCGCCGATGCTGCCGGCATCAACATTACCCGCTATAAGTATCTGGCCACCATCATTGGCGGTGGGATCTCCGCCATCGGCGGCATGGTCTATATCATGACCATCGCCGGCTGTGTCTGGAACCACGAGGGTCTCTCCGGAGAGGGCTGGCTGGCCGTGGCTTTGGTCATCTTCTGCCTGTGGCGGCCGGTGGGTGCCATCTGGGGCTCCGTTCTCTTCGGCGCCCTTATGATCCTCTATATGCGCCTCCAGATCCCCTTCCTTCCCAGCCAGCTCTATAAGATTCTGCCCTATGTAGTCACCGTTATCGTTCTGGTGGCCGTGAGTATGCGTAAAAAGCGGGAGAACCAACCGCCCGCGTCTCTTGGCAATGCCTACTTCCGGGAGGACAGATAGGAAGCGGGAATGGATACGTTCCCCGCTGGTTCTCCCGCGGGAGCGGAAGCGACCCGCCGCGTCAGCGGCGCACAAGGCCCGGGCTCTTCGCTCGGGCCTTGGCGCAGGGGCAATTCATTTGCCCCGAGCATGTGAAATAAAAATGGGGCCCCCTGGCATGGGGTATGCCAGGGGAAGAGAACCAACCGCCCGCGTCTCTTGGCAATGCCTACTTCCGGGAGGACAGATAGAAAGAATCCGCGGCGGATGGTTCACCATCCGCCGCGGATTTTTAAAACAATTATGATTCGGAGGGCAGGAGGGACTTGAGCTTCAGAGCCTTGTCGATATTGCCCTCCACCTTTAGCTTACCTAGAAAGACCGCCCCCACCGGGTCGGACTGTCCGGAGGCAATTTTAAAGAGGGTTTCCGCCGAGCAGGTGAAAGCGGCATCGCGGTCGTTGTAGGAATAGGGCTCCACATGGAGCAGCCCGTCCTTTACCTCCACATAGAAGATGCCCTGGGCCTCCCCAGTGATATTGAACTGGTAGGCCAGATGCTCCCCGATACCGCTGACATCGGCGCCGGAGAGGAGTTCCTTGACCTTGGCAAACATCGCTTCAAATGTCATCCTATTCTCCCCTTATGCCACGGCCTGAAAGAGGCTGGGCTGTTCCTCCTGCTGCTGATAGAGCTGGGCCACCTGAGCCTCACGGGTGGTGGTGCGGGTGGTGCCGCCGGAGATGTAGACCTTGCCGCACTCGGGACAGATATCGGTATAAAGGGTTACCGACTGGCTGACCACCTCACGGCCCTCCCGCTTGGCTTTGGCCTGCTCCCGAACCACATGCTCCTGTTCATGGCCCCGGACGGCGGAGGCCGCCTGAGTGGGGTCAATGTTGGTGGGCGTCTGGTAGGAGACACCGGGATCATTAGAGCCGTCCTGATACTTGCGCTCCTTGCAGGTTTGGCATTGGCCCTCCTCCATCACTTCCTGAGCGGATTTGGACTCCTGAACGGCCGCTTCTCCCGCAAGGGCCTGGGTATCGGGGTCCACATATTGGATCCGGCCCCGGACGGCCATCTCCACCGGGTCGGCGCCCTGCCGGGGGGAGGGGAGCTGGACCTCCCGCTGGGAGACGCCGCGCTGGACGGGGACAGCCTCCGATACGGGTTCCACCGGCGTGGTCTGGGCAGGCGTCACCCGCCCCACTGCCGCCGTACCAGATGCGCGCTGGGGTTGAGAAATATAACCGGAAGAATAGGACCAGCCGTAACCCATTCTCACAGCGCTCAGACCGACCATATCTGCCACCCCTTTTTGTCACAAAATCCCCATGCAGTTGGGGAGTTATACCAAGATGATTGTACTCTATTTTTGCCCATTTCTCAAGTAGGCCCGAAAGACTTTTTTCAAATGCTCATAAACAGCAAAAACCGGACGCCTGCTCCTGACGTCCGGCCCCTGCCAAAAGGAAAGAGGATACAATGAAATGAAAAGAAACTGTCTCTTGCGAGTATTATAGTACCGTAGAGTTGTTAACAATCAAATCCTGAAATGTTACAAGAAGATTAAATCTTTTCCTTTGGCTGTAAAGTTTGTGTAATCTGAGAGGAAAGTGTCAAGATATGCCGCCGGGGGCACCTGCTAGACAGCATGGAAAAAGAGCGGCGGGAGGACCGCCGCTCTTTTTCCGGATCGGAGGATAGAATGAAAAGAAGAATCGTCTCTTGCTGATTTTAATGGTACAACAATATTGTTACAAAAGAAGGGTATAGATGTTACAATTTTGTGAAATATTACCGAAGCCCCTCAAAAAAACGCCGCAGCAGGGTGGCACAGGGTTCTTTTAAAATGCCGCCATAGACCCGTGGGCGGTGGTTGAAGTCCTCCATAAAGAGATTGAGGACGGAGCCGCAGCAGCCCGCTTTTTCCTCCTTGGCGCCGTAGTAGACCCGATCAATGCGGGCATTGATGATGGCCCCAGCACACATGGGGCAGGGCTCCAGGGTGACATAGAGGGAGCAGCCGTGGAGATTCCAGCCTCCGCGGCGGGCGCAGGCCCCACGAATGGCCTCCACCTCGGCGTGAGCCAGGGCGTCGCCGTTGGCCTCACGGCGGTTCCAGCCCTCCCCAATGATGCTACCGTCCCGATCGGCCACCACACAGCCCACCGGCACATCTCCTGTATCCAAAGCCCTTTGGGCCAACTCCAGGGCCCGGGTCATATAGGCTTCCGGCGTCATGGGACGCCCCCTTTCTCATCATAGACTTGCGCCTGCTCCAAACATGGGTATAATGAAGGTCAGAGGGGCACACAAGCCCCACGCTAAAAAGGAGAAAACCATATGAAAGAGATCTTGCTGTTCTATCTGCCCGGCTGTCCCCACTGCAAACTGGCCTTTCAATTCCAAAAGGAACTCATCGCTGCCCACCCATCCTGGGAGAGCATCCCCGTCCGCACCGTGGACGAGTCCAGAGAGCGGGCTCTGGCCGATAGCTATGACTACTACTATGTGCCTACCTATTATGTGGACGGGCAAAAGGTCCACGAGGGGCACGCCGAGCGCTCCGATGTAGAGCGGGTCTTCCGTTTGGCAGCAGGGGAGGATTAACCCTTTCCCGGCCTGTCCACATCCATGAGCTCGGCGGGGTCCCCCGCCTCAGTGAGGGTGAGGAGTTCCCGGTGGGCCCGTATGACGGCGCTGCCGCCGGTATCCCCGGAGAGGGCCATAAGCTCCGAATAGAGGGACTTGGGAAAGATCACCGGGTTGCCCTTTCTCCCCTGCCAGCCCAGGGCGTGAATGCGCTCAGGAGATTTCAAAAAGGAATTTATTAAGTTAATAATACTGTTTGTTTTTAAATTTGGCTGGTCACAGACGGCAAAGAGAGCGCCGTCACTCCGCCAGGCCGCCTGGAGCCCCAGACGAATACCCGCTGCCACCCCTTCCCAGGGGTGGCAGTTTAGTAAGGGCAGATAGCCGGCCTTGCCGGCGGCGGTGAGGATCTCGCCGTACTGGCTGGCGACCACCGCCGGAGAAAAGAGGTGGGGTGGCAGGGCGGCGAAGGCCCGACGGTAGAGGGGGACCCCCTCCCACAGAGTGAGGAGCTTGTTGCCGCCATAGCGCCGGCCATAGCCGGAGGCCAGCAGGATACAGGCGATGTCCATGGGCCTTACCGCCAGAACTGGCTGGGTCCGCGGTGGACAAACTGTCCCTGACCCTCCAGGACCACCTTGCCGTCCTGGGCGGCCAGCTGACCGCTGAGGAAGACGGCCTTGGGCTTGCCGGTAAGGGTCATGCCCTCGTAGGGGGTATAGTCCACCGCCTGGACCTGCTCCTGGGCGGTGATGGTCCAGGTGCGAGCGGGGTCAAAAATGACCACGTCGGCGTCGCTGCCCACGGCCAGGCAGCCTTTTTGCGGCCACATACCGAAGAGCTTGGCGGGCTGCTCTGCCAGGAGCCGGACCAGATCATGGAGGGCCATCCGGCCCTGGCCCACCCCAAAGTGATACATGAGGGCGGGGCGGTGTTCCACCCCCGGCAGGCCGTTGGGGATCTTGGAGAAATCCCTCCGACCCAGCTCCTTCACCCCGTGGAAATCAAAGGAGCAGTGGTCGGTGCCCATGGTATCGATGTCCCCGGTGGCAATACCCTCCCACAGCGCGGCCTGGTCGTCCAGGCTGCGGGCCGGCGGGGAGAAGACATACTTGGCCCCCTCAAAATGGGGGAGGCCGTACCGGCTGTCATCCAGGAGCAGGTACTGGGGGCAGGTCTCCACATAGAGCTTCTGGCCGCGGGCCCGGGCAGCCCGAACGGCTTCCAGGCCACGGCGGGTGGAGAGGTGGACGATATTTACCGGCGTCCCGGCCAGCTCGGCAATGGCCAGGTAGCGGTTGACCGCCTCGGCCTCCACCAGAGGGGGGCGGGAGAGGGGGTGGGCCTCTGTACCCAGATGCCCCGCCGCTTTCTGGGCGGCAATGCCGGCTGTGACCAGATCGCCGTTTTCGCAGTGGCAGCCCACCACGGCGCCCTCCGCGGCCGTGGCTTTCAGCACCTCGTAGATGACGCCGTCGGACAGGCGCAGGTTGTCATAGGCCATATAGACCTTGTAGGAGGTGACCCCGGCGGTGGTCATCGCTCTGAGCTCGGAGCGGATTCGGGGGTCCCAGTCCTTGATGGTCATATGGAAGCCATAGTGGCAGCTGGCCACGCCGTCGGCCCGCTGATGCCAGGTCTCCAAGGCGGATTGGAGGGAGGCCCCCCGCTGGGGCTCGGCAAAGTCCAGCACGGTGGTGGTGCCCCCGGCCAGGGCGGCCATGGAGCCGGTCCGCCAGTCGTCGGCGGTCTCGTTGGGCAGCCCCTTGTTCATCTCGAAGTGGGTGTGAGTGTCGATGAAGCCGGGGAAAACCAGCTTCTCGGCGGCATCCACCACCTGGGACCCGCCCACCGGCAGGTGGGGGCCGATCTCAACGATTTTGTCCCCTTCGATCCGCAGGTCGGCGGCGACGGGCCCCTGAGGCAGCACCAGGGTACCGTTTTGAATCAATATGGACATAGTGATGACCTCCTTGATAGCATGTGTAAAAAACGGGCTCCCATCCTGACCGTGCCGTCAAAATGGAAGCCCGTGCGCGCGGCACTTCGTTACAGCTTCAAAAGTATGGGGAGGATAAACAGTCGCAAATGCAGGTCAAGGGTTGATATTTCGAGCGTGAAAGGCAGCCAGGAGGGCATCCAGATCGGGGGAGACCACCATGGGCTCTCCGGCGGCGCGGATGCCGTTTTGCACGTCCTTGAGACCGTTGCCCGTGACAATGCTCACCACGGTGGCATCGGGGGAGAGAAGCCCCAGCTCCAGAGCCTTCTTGACCCCGGCGGTGCCGGTGACCCCGGCTGGCTCACCAAAAACGCCCTGGGTCCGGCCCAAAAGCCGCATGGCGGCCAAAATCTCCTCGTCGGAGACGTTGACAGCGATGCCCTGGGATTCCCGAACAGCCATGAGGGCCTTGTCGGCATTCCGGGGCACGCCCACAGCGATGGAGTCGGCCAGGGTATTCTCCTCCATGGGATGCCAGGGCTCGCCGGTCAGGAGAGCGCGGTTCAGGGGGCAGCAGCCCTCGGCCTGGACCGAGATCAGTCTGGGCAGGCGGTCAATGAACCCGGCGGAGTGGAGGTCCTTCAGCCCCTTCCACACGCCGGCGATGGTGCAGCCATCCCCCACGGAGAGGGCCACATAGTCGGGGACCTGCCACCCCAGCTGCTCCATGAGCTCAAAGCTCACCGTCTTCTTGCCCTCAGAGAGGTAGGGATTGATGGCGGCGTTGCGGTTGTACCAGCCCCAGCGGTCGATGGCGGTCTTGGAGAGGGTGAAGGTGTCCTCATAGGAGCCATCCACAGAGATGACGGTGGCGCCGAAGATCATGAGCTGGGCCACCTTGCCCTTGGGGGCCCGGCTGGGGACAAAGATGTAGGTGGACAGCCCCGCTGCCGCCGCATTCCCGGCCAGGGAGGAGGCGGCATTTCCGGTGGAGGAACAGGCAATGGTGTCCGCCCCTGCCTCCAGGGCCTTGACCACCGCCATGGCGGAGGCCCTGTCCTTCAGGGAGGCGGTGGGATTCTGACCGTCATCCTTGATGTAGAGCTCCCTCAGCCCCAGGACCCCAGCCAGCCGCTGGGCTCGATAGAGGGGGGACCAGCCCACCCGCAGAGGGGGAGCTGGGGAGTCCTCCTCCACCGGCAGGAAGGGCCGGTACCGCCACATGGAATAGTCCCGGCACTGGGACAGGTCGGCGGGAGAAAAGTGGTCACGGATGGCGGAATAGTTATACTGAATGTCTAAAATTCCGCCGCATTTACATGTTGTTATCGTTGGAAGGGCCTCATACTCCGCGCCGCAGCGGATGCACCTGGCCCCCAGGACGTATTTCATGGGGCACCTCCTTACAGGCTCTTCAGAACCCCGCTCTCCTCGTTGAAGCCGTTGATGAGCTCGTCCAGGGCGTCGGCCTGACGGTGGACGGCGTCCCAGGTGTGCTCGGTGTCGTACCAGAGGGCGTCCAACTCCTCCACGGTGCGGCCCTGCTGCTCCACCCAGGTGTAGTACTTGAGGTTGTGGACCCGCTTCCGGGCGGGGTAGGTGAGCTCCTCCATGGAGTCGGTGCGCAGCCCCAGCATGTGGAGACTGTGATCCACCGCCGCGGCCTTGGCGTCGTAGGGGCCGTACGTCTGGACCAGCTCCTGGATGCGGGAGCCGTACATGTCGGCGGAATCAGTGAGGACGGTGAAGACAAGGTCTTTCCCGGTGAACTCATAGTACTTGGCCATCTTGATGCAGCAGAGCACATTGGCAATACCGCTGATGCCAAGCCAGGAAAGTTTTTCCAGGATGCCGCCGTCCACTCCGGCCTCCTCCTTCAGATAGGTGCGGCCCGCCGGGTCATTGAAAAGACGCAGCAGCCGCTGGGAGTCCTCATCGTCAATGGCGATGACCATGTCGGTATTCTTCACATCGTGGATCCAGGGCACGTGCTTGTCGCCAATGCCCTCGATGCGGTGGCCGCCGAAGCCGTTGTTGAGGAGGGTGGGGCACTGGAGGGCCTCACCCACCGCCAGCTTCATGGTGGGGTAGACCTCTTTGAGGTAGTCGCCGCAGCCGATGGTACCGGCGGAGCCGGAGGTGAAGCAGGCTCCCGCCAGGCGGTCGCCGGTCCCTTTTAAATGCTCAAAAACGGTGGCAATGGCGTCTCCGGTGACCTGATAATGCCAGAGGTGGTTGCCCATCTCCTCAAATTGATTGAAGACCATCATGTGGGGCTGGCGCTTGAGCTCGTTGGCCTTGTCGAAGATCTCTTTCACGTTGGACTCACACCCGGGGGTGGCAATGACCTGGCCGGCAATGGACTTGAGCCAGTCAAACCGCTCCCGGCTCATGCCCTCGGGCAGAATGGCCACCGAGTCCACCCCCAGGAGCTTGGAGTTGAAAGCGCCGCCCCGGCAGTAGTTGCCGGTGGAGGGCCAGACGGCGTGGTCGGCGGTGGCGTCAAACTGACCGGTGACCAGCCGGGGCACCAGGCAGCCGTAAGAGGCGCCCACCTTATGGCAACCTGTGGGGAACCACTTGCCCACCAGGCAGACGATGCGGGCGGGGACACCGGTGAGGGAGGGGGGCAGCTCGATGTAGTTGGGCACCGCCTGGTAGAGGCCGCCGGTGGTCTTGGCCTCATTCTTCCAGGTGATGCGGAAGAGGTTGAGGGGGTCCACATCCCAAAGGCCTACGTGGCGCAGACGGTCCTGGATCTTGCCGGGGATGGTCTCCGGGTGCTTCATCTGCTGATAGGTGGGAATGACCACCTTGTTTTCCCGGGCCTTCTGGATATTCCGGGCCAGGGCATCGGGGTGGAGGGTCAGGTCGATCATGGCAAAGCCTCCTTCATCATGGGCGGCCGCCGGCCGTCCCGACCGCCGCTGGATAGCTCCATCATAACATACCAAGGGGAGAAATCAAGGGGAAAGGCTCAACTTTGACAGGTGGCCGAAAAAACATTGACATGCCAGCGGGGCGTGGTATGATGGGGATAAGAACGGGAGGGGAGGCGTTGATATGGCCAGACGGATCGTGGCAGCCATCGGTGGAAATGCTCTGGGGGAGACCCTTCCGGAGCAGCGCCGGGCGGCGGGGGAGACGGCCCGGGTCCTGGGCGGACTGATCCAGGGGGGTGACCAGATTGTGCTGGTCCATGGCAGCGGTCCCCAGATCGGGCTCATCAGCGCAGCCATGACCGGCCTTGCCCGGCGGGACCCTGAGCATCCCATGGCGCCGCTGTCCGTATGTACCGCCATGGCCCAGGGCTACATTGGCTATGACCTCCAGAATGCTCTGGGAGAGGAGCTCCTCCGCCGTGGTATCCGCCGACCGGTGGTCACCCTTCTCACGCAGGTGGAGGTGGACCCGGCAGACCCCGCCTTTGACCACCCGGATAAGCCCATCGGCCCCTTCCTCACAGAGGCAGAGGCCCGGGAGATGGAGTGCCGGGGAAATCCGGTGATGGAGGACGCCGGCCGGGGCTGGCGGCGTGCGGTGGCCTCTCCCCAGCCCAAGCGGGTGGTGGAGCTGGAGAGCATCCGCACCCTGCTGGACGGAGGCAGTGTGGTGGTAGCCGGCGGCGGAGGCGGTATCCCCGTGGCCGCCGTGGGGAACGCCCTCAAAGGGGTAGGGGCTGTGGTGGACAAGGATTTTACCGCCGCCCTACTGGCCCGGGAGCTGAACGCCCAGGTCCTCCTTATTCTCACAGGGGTGGCCGGAGTGGCCATCCACTATGGAAAGCCCAACCAGCGCTGGCTCACCCACATGACGGTTCCGGTAGCCGAGACGTACCTGTCCCGGGGGGAGTTCCCACCCGGCTCCATGCGCCCCAAGGTGGCCGCCGGCGCGGCCTTTGCCAAGTCTGCGTCCGGCCGGCGCTGTGTCATCACCGATCTCGCACATGCCGAGGAGGCCCTCCGCGGCCAGGCGGGTACCACAATCGCATAAAACTTTCAAAGAGGGAGGGTAGATCTGCCTTTCCTCTTTCCTTTTTGGTGGAAATAAGATATAATGCCCATGATAGGAGGTGTACTTTTGTGGAAATTGGAAGAAGTATCCACCGGGTGGATGCCTTGGACAAGGTGACCGGCCGGGCCAGATATACCGATGATCTCCGGGGCCAGGGGGTCCTGGTGGCCAAGATCCTACATAGCACCATCGCCAACGGCGTAGTGACCGGTATGGACCTCACCGAGGCCCAGAAGGTGCCCGGCGTGGTGAAGATCCTCACCTGCTTTGACGCCCCGGATATTCAGTACCCTACCCCAGGCCACCCCTGGAGCGTGGAGGAGGCCCATCAGGATGTGGCCGACCGGAAGCTCCTGAGCCAGCGGGTGCGTATCTATGGCGATGACATCGCCGTGGTGGTGGCCGAGGACGAGATCGCTGCCGAGCGGGCCCTCAAGGCCATTCAGGTTACCTATGAGGAATATCCTGTCTACACCGACCCTGAGGAGGCGATGGCCCCGGGGGCGGTGGCCATCCATGACGAGCACCCGGACAACATCCTGCGCCACACCTGCTTTGATGTCCTCACCCCCGGCGCGGGGGGAAAGGGGGTGGACGAGGTATTTGCCGACCCCGCCTACCGCCATTTTGAGGCCCATATCGACACCCAGGCTGTCCAGCACTGTCACATTGAGAACCCCGTCTCCTACGCCTGGATGGAGGGGGAGCGGATTGTGGTGGTCTCCTCCACCCAGATTCCCCACATCGTCCGACGGGTCATCGGCCAGGCACTGGGCATCGGCTGGGGCCAGATCCGTGTGATCAAGCCCTACATCGGCGGCGGCTTCGGCAACAAGCAGGAGGTCCTTTACGAGCCCCTCAACGCCTGGATCACGACCCAGGTGGGCGGGCGGAAGGTGAAGCTGGAGCTCACCCGAGAGGAGACCTTCCAGAATACCCGCTCTCGTCACGCTATCCACTTTGACGTAACGGCCGCTGTGGACCCGTCCACCATGCGCCTGATGGCCCGTACCTGCCGGGCGGTGAGCAATCAAGGTGGATATGCCTCCCATGGCCACTCCATCGTGGCCAATGCCGTCACCGGCTTCCGCCAGACCTACCCCGACGCCCTGGCCCACCGGTCCGATGCCTACACCGTATACACCAACCTAGGCTCCACCGGCGCCATGCGGGGCTATGGCATTCCCCAGTGCAACTTTGCCGGGGAGTGCTTCATGGATGACATTGCCCGGGAGATGGGCTGGGACCCGCTGGACTTCCGGCTCAAAAACATTATGCCCCTGGGGTATGTGGACCCCACCAACGGCATCACCTGCCACTCCACCGGCCTTGCCGAGTGCATCCGCAAGGGGGCCGACTTTATGGACTGGGAGAAGCTGCGGGCCGAGTACGCCAAGCCGCAGACGGGACCGGTCCGCCGGGGCATCGGTATGGCCGTCTTCTCCTACAAGACCGGCGTGTGGCCCATCTCCCTGGAGACGGCCTCTGCCCGGGTGGTCCTCAACCAGGACGGCACCGTTCAGCTCCAGTTGGGGGCCACCGAGATCGGACAGGGCGGCGACACCGTCTTTTCCCAGATGTGTGCCGAAGCCATCGGTATCCCCACGGAGGATGTGCATATCGTCTCCTTCCAGGACACCGACACCGCCCCCTTCGACACTGGCGCCTATGCCTCCCGGCAGACCTATGTCACCGGCAAGGCCATCAAGAAGGCGGGGGAGTCTTTTCGGGAAAAGCTTCTCACCTATGCCGCCGAGCTCACCAATCTGGACCAGGGCAACCTGGATATTCGGGGCCGGGATGTGGTGAGCACGGTCAGCGGTGAGGCGGTGCTCAGCCTGGCCGACCTGGCCATGGAGGCCTTCTATTCCTTGAAGCATTGTGAGCACATCACTGCCGAGGAGAGCATCCAGTGCAAGAACAACACCTTTGCCTTTGGCGCCTGCTTTGCCGAGGTGGAGGTGGATATTCCTGTGGGCAAGATCAAGGTCCTGCGTATCGTCAACGTCCACGACTCCGGCAAGCTCATCAATCCCAGGCTGGCTGAGGCTCAGGTCCACGGCGGCATGAGCATGGGACTGGGCTACGCCCTGAGTGAGGAGATGAAGTATGACGCCAAGGGCCGCCTCCTCAATGGAAATCTTCTGGACTACAAGCTGCCCACCGCCATGGATCATCCGGAGCTCCACGCCCTCTTCGTGGAGACCGATGATCCCTCCGGGCCCTTTGGCAACAAGGCCCTGGGAGAGCCCCCCGCCATTCCGGTGGCGGGAGCCGTCCGGAACGCCGTGCTCCAGGCCACCGGCGTGGCCATCCACCGCCTGCCCATGAATCCACAGCGCATGGTGGAGGCATTTACCGCCGCCGGACTCATTGGAAAGGGGGAGTGAGCCATGTATGATCTCACATCCATTCATCGGGCGGCCTCGGTGGCCGACGCCATCGCCGCCTTGGAACGGGACCCCCAGGCGGTGGTCATTGCCGGGGGCTCCGACGTACTGATCAAAATTCGGGAGGGTAAACTGGCGGGCTGCCGGCTGGTGTCCATCCACGGCCTGGATGACGAACTGGCCGGAGTAAAGGTGCTGGAGGGCGGCGATCTGGCCATTGGCCCTCTCACCACCTTCCACAATGTGACCTATGATCCCCTCATTCGGACCCATGTTCCCGTACTGGGAGAGGCCGCCGACATGGCCGGAGGGCCTCAGCTCCGGGCGGTGGGTACCATTGGCGGCAACGTGTGCAACGGCGTTACCTCCGCCGACACCGCCTCCACCCTCATGGCCTTTGGGGCCCGGATGCACGTCCAGGGCCCCGGCGGCTGGCGGGTGGTCCCCATCGAAGGGTGGTACAAGGGGGTGGGCAAGGTGGACCTTCAGCCCGCCGAGCTGCTGTGCCGCATTGTCATCCCCAAGGAGAACTTTGAAGGGTGGAGCGGCCACTATATCAAATATGCCCAGCGCAATGCCATGGACATCGCCACACTGGGGGTAAGCTGCCTGGTGAGACTGTCGGAAGACAAGGGCGTCTGCGAGGATGTCCGTCTGGCCTTTGGCGTGGCCGCCCCCACACCCATTCGCTCTCACACCGCCGAAGATGGGGTCCGTGGTCTCCCTGTGGACGAGGCCGCCGGAAAGATCGGGGACCTGGCCCTTCAGGACATCAACCCCAGAACCAGTTGGCGTGCCTCCAAGGAGTTCCGGGTCCAGCTGGTGAAGGAACTCTCCGGCCGCGCCCTTTTGGAGGCGGCACGGAAGGGGGGTGCTCAGGTATGATGGAAATTCTGCACTGCACCGTCAACGGTAAGCCGGTGGAGGTGGGCTACGACCTGCGGGAATCTCTGCTGGACACCCTCCGGGACCGGCTGGGCCTCACCAGCGTGAAGCGGGGCTGCGAGGTGGGGGAGTGCGGCGCCTGCACCGTCCTGGTGGACGGGGTGGCCATCGACTCCTGCATCTACCTCACCGCCTGGTGTGAGGGCAAGCGCATCCTCACTGTAGAGGGGTTACAGGGGGAAAATGGGGAGCTGAACCCCATTCAAAAGGCCTTTGTGGAGGAGGCCGCCGTCCAGTGCGGCTTCTGCACGCCCGGTATTATCATGTCGGCGGTGGAGATCGTGGGCTCAGGCAAACAGTACACCCGGGAGGAGCTTCGGAAGCTTATTTCGGGCCACCTATGCCGCTGTACCGGCTACCAGAATATCCTCAATGCCGTGGAACGGGCCGTCAATGAATGCCACAAAGTGGTGGGGAAGTGATACTTTCCTGCAAAAAGAAAAATACAGCATAAAATGGGGGCGCCGATGGCGCCCCCATTTTATGCTCGACAGGCTGACCGCCCCGGACCTGTGGTCCGGGGCGGTAGCTTAATCCTTTTGGCAAAGGGCCGTTCCTACACGGCCTCAGATCCGGTTGCTCCTGCGCCAGATGCCCATCTTCTCGGCGTCCTGGATGAGCTGCTCCCGGAAATCCGGGTGGGCGATGGAGATGATCTTCTCCGCCCGCTCCCAGGTGGTGATCCCCTTCAGATTCACCATGCCGTACTCGGTAACCAGGTACTGGACGGTGGATCGGGGATCGGTGGTGATGGTACCGGTGGTCAGGGTGGGTACGATGCGGCTCTTCAGGCTGCCGTCCTTGCCGGTGACGGTGGAGGACATGCAGATGAAGCTCTTGCCGCCCTTGGACAGGTATGCGCCCATCACAAAATCCAACTGACCGCCGGTGCCGGAAATGTGCTTGATGCCGGCGCTCTCGGCGTTGACCTGACCAAAGAGGTCCAAATCAATGGCGTTGTTGATGGAGATAAAATTGTCCAGCTGAGCGATGACCCGCACATCATTGGTGTAATCCACCGGGGCGCCCAGGACCTCCGGGTTGTGGTCGATGTAGTCGTAGAGCTTCTGGGTGCCGGCGGCAAAGGCATATACCTGCCGGCCCTTGTCCAGATTCTTGCGGGCGCCGGTGATCTTGCCCGCCTTGGCGATGTCCACGAAGGCATCCACGTACATCTCGGTGTGGACGCCCAGATCCTTCAGATCGGACTGGGCGATCATAGCGCCGATGGTGTTGGGCATACCGCCGATACCCAGCTGGAGACAGGCCCCGTTGGGGATCTCCGGCACAATGAGTTCGGCTACGGCCCGGTCCACATCGGTGGGGGGGCCGCCGGCGCCCAACTGGGCCACCGGGGGATTGTCACCCTCCACCACCATGTCCACGTCCTTAATGTTAATCTCGCTGCCAGTAAGACCAATGCCCCAGGGCAGATTCTGATTGACCTCCACAATGATGACCTTGGCTTGGGCCAGCATGTCGGCAATGTGGGAGGTCACGAGCCCGAAGTTGAAGTTGCCGTGGGCGTCCATGGGGGTGACCTGAAGCATGGCCACGTCCACCGGGAGACCGTCCCGGTAAAACCGGGGCAGCTCCGAGTAGCGCAGAGGGCTGAAGTAGCCCATGCCTTTGGTCACGATCTTGCGGTCAATGCCGCTCATATGCCAGGAATTCCAGACGAAATGCTCAGCGGCATCTTCTGCCTTTGCGATTTCTGGCATCCACATGGTAACACCGCCCCGGACCTTCACATCCGTGAGCTCATCTTTCCGCTCAGCCAAAGCCTTGTCCAGGGCCACCGGGTGGTTGGTACACCAGCCATATTCCACCCAGTCGCCGGACTTGACCACCTTGACCGCCTCGGCGGCGGTGGTCAGCTTCTCTTCATATAGCTTTTGATAGTCCATGGGTCACATCTTCTCGTGTGGACCCGGAAAAATCAGCACTTCTCAAAGATGGTGGCAACGCCCATGCCGCCGCCGATGCACAGGGTGGCCAGGCCCTTCTTGGCCTCGGGACGCTTGGCCATCTCGTGGAGCAGGGTGACAATGATGCGGGCGCCGGAGCAGCCAATGGGGTGGCCGATGGCGATGGCGCCGCCGTTCACGTTCAGCTTGTTCAGATCGAAGCCCAGCTCACGGCCCACGGCCACAGACTGAGCGGCAAAGGCCTCGTTGGCCTCGATGAGGTCGATGTCGTCAATGGTCACGCCAGCCTTGGCCATGGCGTTCCGGGAAGCGGGCACGGGGCCCACGCCCATGATCTTGGGATCGACGCCGCCCTGGCCCCAGCCGATGAGTTTGGCCATGGGCTTCAGGCCGTACTTCTCCACAGCCTCGCCGGAAGCCACAATGATGGCGGCGGCGCCGTCGTTCAGACCGGAGGCGTTGGCGGCGGTGACGCGCTGAACGTGCTTCTTGGCGTCAGCCTCGTGAATCTGGGTGGGCTGGAAGGTGTGGACCACCTGGTCCTCCACGCCATCAGGCCCAACGGGGAAGGCGCCCTTCAGCTTGGAGACGGACTCCACGGTGGTGCCGGCCTTGGGATACTCGTCCACCTTGAACTCAACCATTTCCTTCTTCTTCTTGATCATCACGGGCACGATCTCATCGTTGAAGCGGCCGGACTCCACAGCGGCGCAGGCCTTCTGCTGGGAAGAGGCGGCGAACTCGTCCAGCTCCTGACGGGTAATGCCCCAGATGTCACAGATGTTCTCAGCGGTGGTGCCCATGTGGTAGTTGTTGTAGGCGTCCCACAGGCCGTCCTTGATCATGGTATCGACCACCTTCTTGTCACCCATGCGGGCGCCCCAGCGCTCATCAGGAAGGGTGAAGGGAGCCTGAGACATGCTCTCCGTGCCGCCGGCTACGATGACGTCAGCGTCGCCACAGATGATGGCCCGGGCGGCCTCCATGACAGACTTCATACCGGAGCCGCACACCATGTTGACGGTGAAGGCGGGAACACTGTAGGGGATACCGGCCTTGACCATGACCTGACGGGCGATGTTCTGCCCCAGGCCAGCGGTGAGCACGCCGCCGAAGATGACCTCGTCCACGTTCTCAGGAGCCACATTGGCCCGCTTCAGGGCCTCCTTCACGACGACAGCGCCCATGTCCACAGCGGGGGTGTCCTTCAGACTTCCACCAAAGGAACCAACAGCGGTACGGCAGCAATTCACAATGTAGACATCTCTCATGGGTATCTGACCTCCAAATTAAGTAATTTTTTAGTTAGCCTGTGTTTTCCCATCCACCTGCTTCTGGGGAGTATTATATATGATTGTTTCCAAAAATGCAACCGCAAGGTGAGACGAACTTCACAAATAAGTGCGCGATGGCGGTATTTTCTCTCATTTTAAAAATTGCGGGACAGGGGCGTTCTATGTAGCGGAACGCATATTTGTATCACGATTGCCGGTTGTCTTTTGAACCGCTGAGTGGTCCTACCAATTAGAAAAAGGCCCTGCGCTCCGGGAAAGAGCGCAGGGCCAAACGATGCTGGGTAAGGAGGAGATCACCCCTGAGCATGATAATCCTCTACCAGCTTGGAGGAGAGCTTCAGAGGGTCCTCTCCCTTTTTGAGCTTGAGGGCCAGATGGGGCTTTTCTCCCGCGGAAAAGAGAAGCCGGCCCCGGTAGGCAGTCGAGCCGCACAGGGCGGAGACCTTCCCGAAATCCACCTGGGAGAGGACGAATAGGAGGCGCTCCCCCTTCTGGGCGATCTCGGAGATACCGCACCCGGCGGCGGCGGCCCGGAGGAGGGCCACCGAGATCAGATTGTTCACCGTTCGGGGCGGGTCGCCATAGCGGTCCATGAGCTCATCCACCAGATCATCGGCGTCGGATTCGCTGCGAATACGGGCAATGCGGCGATAGAGATCCATGCGCTGCTCGGGGGAGGGGACGTACTTGTCAGGAATGGAGGCGGCCACAGTAAGATCGGCGGCGCACTCGGCGGGAAGCTGGGGCAGCTCCCCTTTTTCCTCCAAAACGGCCTCTTCCAAGAGCTTGAGGTACATGTCGTAGCCCACACTGACCAGGAAACCGGACTGCTCAGGTCCCAGCACGTTGCCTGCCCCCCGGATCTCCAGATCCCGCATGGCGATTTTAAAGCCGGAACCAAACTCGGCAAATTCCCGGATGGCAGCCAGGCGCTTGGTCTGGATTTCAGTGAGCACCTTGCCCTTGCGATAGGTCATATAGGCAAAGGCACGGCGGGCGGAGCGGCCCACCCGGCCCCGGAGCTGGTGAAGCTGGGCCAGACCCATTTTGTCGGCGTCCTCGATGATAAGGGTATTGGCGTTGGGGATGTCAATGCCGGTTTCGATGATGGTGGTACACACCAGAATGTCCACCTCGCCGTCGGTCATCTGGCTCATGACATCGTTGATGGCCTCCTGTGTCATCTTGCCGTGGGCCACCGCTACCCTGGCCTCCGGGAGCATAGCCTGGATACGCCCGGCGGTGCGGTCGATGGTCTCCACCCGGTTGTGGAGGTAGTAGACCTGGCCGCCGCGCTCCAGCTCCCGGCTCATGGCGTCGCTGAGCACCGACCAGTTGTGCTCCAGCACATAGGTCTGTACCGGCTGCCGGTCCTGAGGGGGCTCCTCCAGAGTGGACATGTCCCGGATGCCCGAGAGGGCCATGTTGAGCGTCCGGGGGATGGGGGTGGCCGAGAGGGTGAGCACGTCCACCTGCTTGGAGAGCTCCTTGAGCTTCTCCTTGTGCTGAACGCCGAAGCGCTGCTCCTCATCCACCACCAGCAGCCCCAGGTCCTTGAACTGGACGTCCTTGTTGAACAGTCGGTGGGTACCGATGAGAAGATCCACCTTACCGGCCCGCAGGTCCATGAGGGTCTGGCGCATCTGGGCGGGGGTGCGGAACCGGGAGACCACGTCGATCTCCACGGGGAACTTGGCAAATCGCCGCCGGGCGGAGAGATAGTGCTGCCGGGCCAGGACGGTGGTGGGGGCCAGAATGGCGGCCTGCTTACCGTCCAACACGCACTTCATGATGGCCCGAAAAGCCACCTCGGTCTTGCCGTAACCCACGTCGCCGCACAACAGCCGGTCCATAGGTTTGGGCGTCTCCATATCCCGCTTGATGTCCTGAATGCACCGAAGCTGGTCATCAGTCTCGGTGTATTCAAACTGATCCTCAAACTCCCGCATCCAGGGGGAGTCAGGGGCAAAGGCGTGACCGGGCAGACGCTCTCGCTGGGCATAGAGCTGGATAAGTCCTTTGGCAAGGTCCTGGACCGCCTTTTTGGCCCGGGTCTTGGTCTTCTCCCAATCGGTGCCCCCCAGCTTGTTGAGCTTCTTGTGCTCGGTGTCGTCGCCGGAGCCGATGTATTTGCTCACCAGATCCAGCTGGGTGGCGGGGACGTAGAGTACGTCAGAGCCGGCATAGGCGATCTTCACATAGTCCTTCTGGACCCCGTCCGCGCTCATCTTCACCATACCGACATACCGGCCAATGCCGTGGTGCTCATGGACCACCAGATCTCCGGGAGAGAGGTCGGCATAGGAGGCCAGCTTCTGCCGGCTGGAGTCCCTTTTGCTCCGCACCTTCCGGGCAGGGATGGCCCGGCCCTCTGTGAGCACGGCGGCGCTGGCGCCGGGGTACTCAAAGCCGGCGGAGAGTCCCCCCAGGCAGATGACCGCCTTGCCGGGACCGGGGAGCTCGTGGAGCTGAAAGTCCACGGCGGTGCGGACCTTCCGCTCCCGGAGCATGGCCTGGAGGTCCAGGCACCGGCGCTCGGCGGAGGCCAGTACCACCGTGGCAAAGCCGGCCTTTTGATAATGCTCCAGATCAGCGGCGGCAGTCTCCAGGCTGGCGCCATAGGAGGGGAGCTGCTTGGTGAGCACATCCAGAAGGGAGCGGGGTCGCAGGGGGTAGGTGTTGGAGGTGAAGGTATCCAGATAGACTACAGGCCAGTCAGACAGCCGGTCCATGAGCTCCTCAAAGGTCCGGGTGAACCGGGCCAGGGAGCCGGCCACCAGCCCGGATTCCAGCAGGGTCTTCACGTCCTCCTCCATCCGCCAGAGGTAGTTCCTGGCCCGCTCGGCCACCCGGGGACTCTCGGAAAGACAGACCACTGCGTCCTCCGGCAGATAGTCGGCAGCCGTGGCCAGCTCCGGGTAGACAAGGGAGAGATAGCGGTCCATGGCGGGGAAGGAGAGTCCCTGGGAGAGCCGCTCCCGGTCTTGGGAGAGGGTGGCGATAAGGGGATTGTGGTCCCCCTTGGCGGTTTTTTCCTGGGAAATGAGGCGCTCCAGAGCCTCGGCGAGGCCGGAAAAGCCGCCAGGGGAGAGCTGAGGCAGCACCTCGACCACAGGCAGGATGTCACAGATCTGCCGGTTTTCCACCCGGCGCTGGGTGGCGGGGTCAAAGGTACCCATAGCGTCGATCTCATCCCCAAAGAACTCACAGCGGATGGGCTGGTCGCAGGCGGGGGAAAAAAGATCCAAAATGCCGCCCCGAAGGGCAAACTGGCCCACGCCCTCCACCTGATCGCACCGGACATAGCCGGCGGCGGTGAGGGTCTCGGCCAGCTCCGTGAGGTCGTGGACCTCCCCCACACGCAGGGTGCGTACGGTTTGGAGGAGAAGGGCGCTCGGCAGAGTCCGCTGGAGGAGCGCCTCCGGGGTGGTGACCACCAGGTCGGTTTCTCCCATGGCCAGAGCCCGGAGGGCGGAGAGCCGGCGGTGCTCCCACTGGCGGGAGACCACAGCGGCGTCGTGAAAGGTGAATTCCCGGCTGGGCAGGGTGAGGACCTGCTCCCCGGTAAAGGCATGGAGGTCCTCAGCAAAGCGCTGGGCCTCCCCTTCGTCGGCGCACACCACCACCACCCGCCGGCCGGCCTTGGCCCGAAGTCCGGCGGCAAAGTGGGCGCGGTGGACTGCCGCCAGGCCGGACACGGCCGCCGGGCAGGCACCCGAATCCAGGGCGGTGAGCAGTGAGCTAAATTCTGGGACTTGGTCCAGGATGCGAACAAGCTCTTTCATGGCGGTGCTCCTTTGGGAGGTGTGAGTGGAGAGAAAACGGGGGGTGGTACAACCGGAGACAGCTCAGCCGTTATAGCGGTTCATGGCCTTGTCCACACCCTCCTGGATGAGGCATTCAGCAGCGTCGGCAGCTCTTTTGACCGCCTCCTCCACCGCTTTTTTATCCTCCCCCTGGAATTTGCCCAGGACCCAGTCGGCCATGTCATAGTCAGGATGGGGCTTCTGCCCCACCCCGACCCGGATACGGGGAAACTGGTCGGTGCCCAGATGGGCGATGATATTCTTCAAGCCGTTGTGTCCTCCGGCGGAGCCGGAGCGGCGGACCCGGATCTTGCCCGGCGCCAGGGCCACCTCGTCAGAGACCACCAGGATACGCTCCGGCGGCACCTTGTAGAAGGAGGCGGCCTCATGGACGGCCTCTCCGGACAGGTTCATATAGGTCACCGGCTTCATGAGCAGGACCTTTTTCTCCCCCACGGTGATGGTGTTGGTGAGGGCGCGGAACTTCAGGCGCTGGATGGGCACGTTGTGGCGCTCGGCCACGGCGTCGGCCACCTGAAAGCCCACATTGTGGCGGGTATTCTCATACTGGTCTCCGGGGTTGCCCAGACATACCAGCAGCCAGTCCACACCACCGTTCTTTTGATTGAAAAACATAACACACCTCGCACAGGTCGCAGCATTGAAAAAGAAGGTAAACGGCCAAAGGGGGCAGAGCGTCCGCTCTGCCCCTGGCTTGCCAGTCTGTTTGGGATTCCGGTTAGTTAAAGAGCTTGGAGACAGAGATCTCCTCGTAGATGCGCTCAATGGCCTCGGCAAACATCTCAGCGACGGAGAGATACTTGATCTTAGCACACTTCACGTCGGGACGCACGGGAATGGTGTCGAGGAAGATGACCTCGTCCAGAACGCTCTCCTCAATACGCTGAACAGCCGGGCCGGAGAGGACGCCGTGGGAGGCGCAGGCGGTGACCGACTTGGCGCCGCCAATCTCCACCAGAGCCTTGGCCGCCCCGCAGAGAGACCCGCCGGTGTCCACCATGTCGTCCAGCAGAATGACCCGCTTGTCGCGGACATCGCCGATGATGTTCATGACTTCGGAGGAGTTGGCCTTCTGACGGCGCTTATCCACGATGGCCAAAGGCATATCCAGCTTCTGGGCAAAGGCCCGGGCCCGAGCCACGGAGCCCACATCGGGAGAGACCACCATGACCTCATCGTGGCAGTCGGCGTACTTCTGTATAAAATGGCGCACAAAAATGGGGGAGCCCAGCAGATTGTCCACAGGGATGTCAAAAAAGCCCTGGATCTGGTTGGCATGGAGGTCCATGGTCAGCACCCGGTCGGCGCCGGCCCGGGTGATGAGATTGGCCACCAGCTTGGCAGAGATGGGGTCCCGGGGCTTGGTCTTGCGATCCTGACGGGCATAACCAAAGTAGGGGATCACGGCGGTGACCCGTCCGGCAGAAGCCCGACGCATGGCGTCGATCATAATGAGAAGCTCCATCAGATTGTCATTGACGGGGGAGCAGGTGGACTGGACCACGAAGACGTCAGAGCCGCGTACGGTCTCGTAGATGGACACGGATTTTTCTCCGTCAGAGAAGGTGCCCACCTCGGCGTTGCCCAGCTGGGTGCCCAACTTCTTGCAGATGTCCAATGCCAGCTTGGGATTGGAGTTGCCAGCGAAGATCTTGATGTCCTTGCCGTGTGCGATCATTTCAGCATCCCTCACAAAATGTTATTTTTTCTTTCCTTTTTTGCTGCCACAGGCGCGATGCCTGGATGTCACTTATTTTTGCTCTTGGCCCGGCGGCGCTTGGCCGCCCACTGGACCTTGATGGTCTGGGGACTGCGGGCAATACACAGGCTATCGGCGGGTACGTCTTCGGTGACGGTGCTCCCCGCCGCCGTGTAGGCGCCCTCCCCAATCTTCACTGGGGCCACCAGATTGGTGTTGCAGCCGATGAAGGCGTTGTCGCCGATGGTGGTACGGAACTTGGCGGTGCCGTCGTAATTCACCGTCACCGTGCCGCAGCCAAAATTGATATGGGCGCCGGCGTCGGTATCCCCCACATAGGTGAGATGGGAGATCTTGGTGCCGTCGCCGATGGTGGAGTTCTTGAGCTCCACAAAGTCGCCTACCTTGACGTCCTTGCCTACGTGGCAGTGGGGGCGAACATAGGCAAAGGGGCCTACGTTGGCGCCGTCGTCCACGGTGGACTCGTTGAGCTGAGAGGCATTCACCGTCACCCGGTTTCCAATGGCGCAGTCCCGGATCATGGTGTTCGGGCCGATCTCGCACTCCCGGCCAATGACGGTCTGACCACGCAGGATGGTGCCGGGAAGGATCACGGTGCCGCCCCCTACCTGGACCCGTGGGCCAATATAGGCGCTCTCCTTGTCAATAAAGCGGACGGGGCTGGTGGACAACTCCTCGGAGAGCCGGGCGATGGAGGCGTGGCGGGCAAAATACTGGGCGCTGTCCCAGGTAGCGGCGCAGTGGGCCAGGGAGAGGAGCCCCTGATAGCTCCCGGAGACCAGGCCAAAGGTACCGCCCTGGGCACGAACGGCGGTGACAAAATCCTCGCCGGCCTCAGCGGCAGCCAGGAGGGCCTGGGCGTCCACCCGATACACACCAGAGTCTTCGCCCCGAGGCAGGTCCGCCCCAAAGCGGCCGGTGAGCCGGCCGGCCCCCTGATCGTCCAGGAAGACGGGACGGGTGAAGACCAGTACGGAGCCCTCCAGGCTGGAGAGGAAGGCGGATAGCCGACCGGCGGCATCACCGGCGCCCTCGGTGACAAATTCCGTTCCAGCGGGGAAACAGGTCTCGGCGGCGGCCTGGTCATCGCCGTGACAAACCACCAGGAACCGCTTTACACCAGCGCGCTCCAGCGCTGCTGACAGCCAGGTGCAGGCCGGGTCAAAAAGGATATTTTGCAGCATAAGGGAGGGCGTGTCATCCTCCCGGGGCAGGAACACAATGGCTCCCATAGATCCCATATCAAAGCCTCCCCGAAAAGAGTTCGGATCAGGGCGGTCGGGCATACCGTCCGCCTGCGCGTGACCATTATATCAGATTGGTATGTATTTTGCACTCCTAACCGCAAATTTTTTCAAGGAAGAGCGATTGGTAGTACCAAATATGGTTTAGAGGTATCATTTTCCGTCAAAACGCCGGAAAAATGGGGATTGCCCCTATAGAGGGGGTGGGCTGTCCGGCTCCGAAAGCGCACAACGGCACCTGTCCGACCTCGGGGGAGGGGACAGGTGCCGTTGCGGTTCACGCGGCAGCAGGGGAATCCTGGAAGTGCCAAGCCCGCTGGGCCACCCGGCGGGAAAACCGCCGGAGCCCCACCACTTCAGCGGTGGCGCACAGCTTATCGGCCAGGTTGACCACCAGGGATTCCTTATACCGGGGCATCTTGCGGGCCAGTGGCCACATGTGGGAGACAATGATGTTCTCCTCCATGGGGGTCAGACTGCCGCACAGCGCCCAGGCGTTCTTCAGAGCCACCACGGGGTGGGTAAAGCACTGGTTGCCGTAGTAGGACGGCTTTTTCCGAGAGTTGTAGAGGTAGAGGTCGTGGAGCAGCCCCGCCCGGGCGGCGGCGCGGTAATCCAGGCCCCAACGGCGGGCCAGGCGGTAGGAGACGTAGGCCACGCACACCGAGTGCTCATAGCAGGTGGTGCGGGGGTGGTGGGGGTACTGCCGCATGGAACGGACCTCCGGGGTGTCCAGCAGATCTTGGACGCAGCGGAGAAAGGAATCGTAGTTTGAATTGTGCATGGGAATCACCTTGCCCTCCTTTGATCGCGAATGGCGGGGGACACGGTGGCGGTCCCCCTCATTCCTTATTATAGGCTTCTCCACCCCCAATGTCCAGGCGAAGAAAGTGGCAGGAAGTCGGAAAATTGTTATAAATTTTTAAGACATCTTTCGCCCCGGGCATGTATACTAACTGTACCAAGGAAATTCATACACTTCCCCGCGCCGGGGAGGAAAGGAGGACGCGGCGTGATCCAACTCAACTATCGGGACGCCCGGCCCATCTATCTACAGGTCAAGGACGGCCTTCGACACCTGGTGGTCACCGGTGCTATCCAGCAGGGGGACCAGTTCCCGTCGGTACGGGCCCTGGCGGCCTCCCTGGCCATTAACCCCAACACCATCCAGCGGGCCTATGAGGCCCTGGAGAAGGAGGGCTATCTCCGGGCCGAGGCGGGCCGGGGGGTTTTTGCCGCCAAGGGAATGGGCGGCACCGGCGAGCGGCGGGAGACCCTGCTCAAACAGCTCGACGAGACGGTCAATGAGCTGCTGTTTCTGGGTATGACCCCTCAGGAGCTGGCAGCGCGTGTATCCGCGGCGGGGACGAAGGGAGAGGAAGAGACATGATTGAGGCGAGGAATGTGGTCAAAACCTTTGACGGATTCCGGGCCCTGGATGGGCTGACCATGACGGTACCAAAGGGCTCGGTTTACGGCCTGGTGGGGCCCAACGGAGCGGGCAAATCCACCCTGCTGCGGCACATCACCGGTATTTACCGGCAGGACTCCGGCGAGGTGCTGCTGGAAGGGGAGACTATTTACGAAAATCCGGCGGCCAAGGCCCGGGTGGCCTCCATTCCCGACGAGCTTTACTACTTTCTTTCGGCCTCCACCCGGGACATGGCCAAATTCCTAAGGGGCTTTTATCCCAAATTTGATCAGGGCCGCTATCAGACGCTGAAGGAGCTCTTTTCCCAGGTGGATGAGCGGCGGCCCATGCGCCGGCTCTCGAAGGGCATGCAGAAGCAGGCCGCCTTCTGGCTCTCCCTGTGCTGCCGGCCGGAGGTGCTGGTGCTGGATGAGCCGGTGGACGGCCTGGACCCGGTGATGCGCCGCCAGGTGTGGAGTCTCATCATGGCCGACGTGGCCCAGGAGGGCACCACGGTGCTGGTCTCCTCCCACAACCTCCGGGAGCTGGAGGATGTGTGCGACCGGGTGGGCATCCTCTCCCACGGAAAGGTACTCATCGAGCGGAGCCTTACCGATCTCCAGGAGAACCTGGTCAAGATGCAGGTGGTCTTTCAGGAGAAGACCATGCCCAAGCTCCCTGAGGACCTGGAGGTCCTCCACGTCTCTCAGGTGGGACGTATCCACACCCTCATCGTCCGGGGAAACGCCACCGACGTTACCAACCGCCTGGCGGTATATGCTCCCATCCTGCTGGAGGCCCTGCCCCTTACCCTGGAGGAAATCTTCATCTATGAGCTGGGAGGTGAGGACTATGCGGTCCGCGACATCATCCTCTGAGAGGATCCGGCGGTTTTATCCCGCCCTGTGGAAAAAGAATATGGCCCGATTCTGGCCCATCTGGGTAGTGTACGGCCTGGGCTGGATGGTGGGGATGCCTATGAACCTCCTCCTCAACGCCCAGAGCTCCGGCACCATCAGCGGCCTGTCCTTTGCCCAGTATTTTGCCCAGAGCACCGTCCGGGAGCTGGCCGCCTCCTCCACCATGATGACTACCCTGTGCTTCGCCCTTCTGGCTGCCATGGCGGTCTTCTCCTACCTGTACAACAGCCGCAGTGTGGCCTTCTTTCACGCCCTGCCCCTGCGCCGGGAGGACCTCTTCCTCACCAACTACCTTTCGGGGCTCTCCTTCCTGGTACTCCCGGCCGCCGCCGTCTTCCTCGTCACCCTTCTCTCCGAGCTGGGCCTGGGGGCTCTGGACCTGCGGGGACTGCTGGTTTGGCTTCTGGCCCAGGTGCTGTTGAGCTTCTTTTTCTTCTCTTTCGCGGCCTTCCTCGCCATGTTCACCGGCCATATCCTGGCCCTCCCCGCCTTCTACGGCATTCTAAACGGCCTGGCGGTGGGCCTTTTGTACCTGGTCAACCAGGTCCTCTCCTCCTTTGTCTACGGCTATGTGAATGTGGGCCGGCTCAATGAGCTGTGCCTCTGGCTGAGCCCCCCTTTCCGGTTGGGGGACGCCCTGGCTTTGGAGTATGAATGGCAGGAGGTTACCGCGCAGGGGGACCGTCTGACACAGGTCCAGTTTCACGGCATGGGTACCATTTTCATCTACGCCCTGGTGGGGCTCGTCCTCACCGCTGCCGCCCTCTATATCTACCGCCGCCGCCACCTGGAGGGGGCTGGTGATGTGGTCACGGTCGCCTGGACCAAACCCATTTTCCGGTACGGAGTGGGCGTCTGCGCCGCCCTCTCGGTGGGACAGTTCCTCTACCAGTTCTTCCGGTACAGCCTGCCCAAGGGGGGCTGGCCCCTGCTGGGTTTCCTGGTGGTGTGGGGCGCCGCGGGCTACTTTGTGGCCGAAATGCTCATCCAGAAGAAATTCTGGGTCTTTCGGGGGAGCTGGAAGGGGTGTGTGGCCCTCTGTCTGGCCTTCACCGCCCTCATCGCTGTTATGGAGCTGGATCTCACTGGCTTTGAGCGGCGGGTACCAGAGGCGGATCGGGTGGTATCGGTCAGTCTCTATCCCGGCAGCAATGCCCCATATGACAGCGGTGACAACACCATTGCCAGCACCGACCCCCAGATGATCGAAGCGGTCATTGCGCTCCACCAGGCCATGATAGATGAGCAGAGCATCCATGAAAGTGATGAGCTGGGCTCCAATTACGAGACGAGATACCTGGCCGGCGCCCAGCGGATCGATGTCCAGACCGCCGGCAGCAGCCGTGTTGAGCTCACCTATACGCTGATCGGCGGAGATGTGATGCAGCGCAGCTACGACATCCACTATGACACAGAAAGTCTGGCCGATCCCGCCTCTGCCGCCGGAAGGCTGGACGCCATCCTCAACCGACCGGAGGTCATCCTGAAGCAGTACTTCCCCACCGAGCGGGAGGAGCTGCTTGCCGAGGGCACCCTGCGCCTCACCGGGATCTCCCTGGATGTGTACAACACGGAACAGAATCAGTATGAGACCTATCCCATTCCCGTTGGTTGGCGGGAGGAGCTCATTCAAGCCATCAAGGATGACATTGGGCGTGGGGACTTGGGCCGCCGGTATCTGCTGGAGGATATGGAACGGCTGGAGAACTGCTACTACACCGACTTGCAGATCACCTACGAATGGAGTGATCCGGAGAAGGGGAGCTATATGGTGCGCATCACCCTTCAGACCACCGCTTCGGAGACCCTGGACACCCTCCGGGAGGCGGGAATTTTGGACGACACCCATATCCTGAAGACTCAATTTATGCAAAACGTGATAGACACGGCATCCTATGGCTGACGCCCGCCCCGCCAGGGCCCGCCGCCTCGTGCGGCGGGCCCTTTTCCGTCCGCTGTGGGGAAAGAAGCCCCTTACGCACCTCCTTTCCCATTGTTTTTTCACCGCGGAAGTGGTATAGTTATCCCCGTCTATTTCAGGCAGTTAAGGAGAGAACGATATGAAATTTACCACCAGAATATTGGGCGCCACTGTGGCTGCCGCCGTGCTGAGCGGCGCCTTGGCCGGCTGCAACAGCACCCTGGGCGCTCCGGCCGACCTGCCCCTGCCCAGCGAGGTGCCCGAGGACATCATCATGCAGACGGCAGGTATCGCCAGGGATACCCCCCTCATCACTGTGGACGGCGCAGAGGTCCCCGCCGAGGAGGTTCTCTACTGGGTGAGCAACTACGCCGACCAATATGCCGCTTGGGGCATGACCGACCTCAGCATGGATATGGGGGATGGACAGACGCTGGGGCAGTACTACCTGGACAGCGCCGTGGAGACAGCCACCCTCTACCAGCTCATGCAGAACAAGGCGGATGAACTCAAGCTGGGGTGGGACAAGGAAGATCAGGCTGCCTATGATGAACAGCTCCAGACCATGAAGGAGTCCATGGCCCAGCAGGCCGGTCTGGACATCCAGACCCAGGGCGACCAGGTGGACACCGAGCTGGTCCGCCTTATCTCCTACATGGGCCTGTCTCAGGAGGGCTTCTTTCGCATCAATCAGGCCAGCTTCCTCTATAACAACCTGATGGAAGGACTTTTTGGCGCTGAGGGCACTGACGCCCCCGACACCGGCAAGCTGGACGAGGCGGGCGTTTACCACGCCAAGCACATCCTCATCAAGGCTGAGCCCACCACGGATGCAGACGGCAATGTTACCGATGACGGTATGGCCGCCGCCCAGGCCCAGGCCCAGGAGATCTACGACCAGCTCCTGGCCGCTGAGGACCCCATGACCCTCTTTGACCAGCTCATGACCGAGTACACCGACGATGTGGATTCCTCCGGCAACGTCAACGGCGGCACCGACGGCTATACCTTTGGCCCCGGAGAGATGGTGGATGAGTTCTACGAGGGTACCAAGGCCCTGGGCGAGGGCGAGATCAGTCAGCCTGTCCAGAGCCAGTACGGCTACCACATCATCCTCCGGCTTTCCGCCGACAACGAGGCCGGCTACGACAAGTACGCTCAGATAAAGATGCAGGATCAGATCGACCAGTGGATGGACGAGGTGCAGGTGGAGCGCTCCGAGACACTGGAGAGTCTGGATCTGCAGGCTTTCTACGATGAGCTCAACACCCTGCGCAGCGACATCTCTGCCGCCAGCCAGGCCGACAGTGCCCCCGCTGAGACCACCACGCCCACCGAGACGGTGGCTCCCAGCCAGAGTACCGCCCCTGCTGAGAGCGAGGTCCCCTCTGAGACTGGCACCTCCGCGGAGACCCCCGCAGCCTGAAAAGCGGCCGGCAGTTCAACGCAAAAGAGAAAGGGGAGGACTCGAAATGCCAGACGGAAAGACCATCTATTTGATCACCGCCTTTGTATGCATCATTCTTGTATTTATTTTTCAGGAGATCCTGACCAAACGGAGGCGCATCGCGGAACGGGATATGGAAGCAGTCCGACAGGTCGTCCGGACCCTGGTACCGGATGGCACCGGATTGATCACCGCCTATGCTCGTTTTGTGAGCACAGAGGATGACAATGGACGCTGTGCGGTGGCATTTAAGCCGGGGGTCCTCTATGTGATCCCCCTTCGGTTTACCGGCGGCGCACTGGGTCACGAAACGCCCATGCTCTTCACGCCTGACGACCTGAGCCAGGTGAAGAGGGAAGCCGGCCGGGTCCAGCTGTACGACCTGGCCGGAGATTTCCTGTTTTCTCTGGAGGTGTTGGCGGATAACCGTCGGGATGTGCCCCGGGAGCCCTGTTCTATCCGCCAAAAAAAAGAAGCAAAGGCCTTCCAGAGGTTCCTCAAGGAATTTGAGGAGCAGACCAATATCACACCGGTCTGAGAGGAATGACATAATTTTCCTCAGATGCTTGCAGGCGCCTCCGTCTCTCTCCCCGTGGGGAAATGAGACGGAGGCGCCTGTGTTTTCCCTGGATCATTGGTCCCTATGCGTCCCAGGAGAAAAAATGCCTCCTATTGTCCGCCTTTCTTCACGGAAAAAGGGAGTTAGACTGGTGGTATACTTGTCCATACAGAATATGGAAAAGAGGGGACGCAGAATGAAAGCGTGGTACGCCATGGGCACCAGAGCGGTGCTGGAGGAGCTGAAGACCAGCGGTACGAAGGGCCTCTCCGCCAAGGAGGCGGGGTACCGGCTGGAGACAGGAGGGCGCAATGAGCTCAAAGCCCGGCAGGGGCCGGGACTTTTACGGCGGCTGGTGGGACAGCTCAAGGACCCCATGGTATTGGTACTGCTGGGGGCGGCAGGACTGTCACTGTGGGCCGGGGGCGGCTCCGACTGGGTGGAGGCCGTCATCATTTTGGGCATCGTCCTCCTCAACGCTGTTATCTCCCTCTCCCAGGAGGACAGCGCCCAGCGGGCCCTGGAAGCCCTCCGGGACCTGTCCGCCCCTATGGCCAACGCGGTACGGGACGGAACACCCTGTCGGGTGGAGGCTGCTCAACTGGTGCCCGGAGACCTTATCCATCTGGAGGCTGGCGATCTGGTCCCCGCCGACGCCCGGGTCCTCACCGCCGCGGGCCTCACCGCCGATGAGTCGGCCATGACGGGAGAGTCCCTCCCTGTCACCAAGGAGGCCTGCGGAGCGCTCCCACCGGAGACTCCGCTGGGGGACCGGAAAAACATGGTCCTTTCCGGCACTGTCATCACCGGAGGCCGTGGAATCTGTGTCATTACCGGCACCGGCATGGATACCGAAATGGGACACATTGCCGGTCTCTTGTTGGAACAAAAGGAAGGGGAAACGCCTTTACAAAAGAAGATGGCGGAAATTTCAGGGACTTTGTCCTTTTTGTGCCTATGTATCTGCGCGGTGATGTTTGGAGTGGGGCTCCTGCGGGGAAAGGGCATTTTGGACATGTTCCTCACTGCCGTGTCCCTGGCGGTGGCCGCCATTCCTGAGGGCCTTCCGGCGGTGGTGACCATCGTGCTGGCCCTTGGGGTGCAGCGGATGGCCAGACGGGGGGCCATCGTCCGCCGACTGCCGGCGGTGGAGACGCTGGGCTGCGCCGGGGTGATCTGCTCGGACAAGACGGGGACTCTGACCCAGAATAAGATGACGGTTCAGGAGGTGTGGACGGCAGGGGGGGATCGAAATGAGGTACTGGCCGCCGGTGCCTTGTGCGGGGATGCCGCCCTGGTCAGGGACGGAGGCGGAAGCCGGGCGGTAGGGGACCCAACCGAGTGCGCCATCGTGGAGGCGGCCCATACCGCCGGGCTGGACAAGACCGAACTGGAGCGAAGGTACCCCCGAAAGGGGGAGGCCCCCTTTGACTCCGCCCGTAAGCGGATGAGCACCCTTCACCCGGCGGAGGGCGGTGGCTGCCGCCTGTTGGTAAAGGGAGCGCCCGATGTTCTGTTTCCCCTGTGCATCAAGGCCCTGGGGACTAGTGGGGAGGTGGCCTTTACCCCCTCCATGGCCCGGCGGGCGGCAGCGGCCAATGAGGCCATGGCCCAGCGGGCCCTCCGGGTGCTGGCGGTGGCCCGGCGGGATTTGCCCTCCCTGCCGGCGGGTACCGATACCCAGAGCCTGGAGCGGGGACTTACCCTTGTGGGGCTGGTGGGCATGATGGACCCGCCCCGGCCGGAGGTGAAGGGGGCGGTGGCCCGGTGCTTCACCGCCGGGATCCGTCCGGTGATGATCACCGGGGACCATAGGCTTACCGCTCTGGCCGTGGCCCGGCAGCTGGAGCTGCTGCGGCCCGGGGATGTGGCCATCACCGGGGAGGAGCTGGACTTTATGCCCCAGGATATGCTGGAGCGGGAGGTGGAGCGCTTTTCGGTCTACGCCCGGGTGACTCCGGAGCACAAGATGCGCATTGTCAAGGCGTGGCAGAAGCGGGGGCGGGTGGTGGCTATGACAGGGGATGGGGTCAACGATGCCCCGGCCCTAAAGGCTGCCGACATTGGCTGCGCCATGGGACGCTCCGGCACCGATGTGGCGAAGGGAGCCGCCGATATGGTGCTCACCGACGACAACTTTACCACCATCGTCCAGGCGGTGGAGGAGGGGCGGGGCATCTTTGCCAACATCCGCAAGGCCATTCACTACCTGCTCTCCTGTAATATTGGGGAGATCGCCGCCGTGGCCCTGGCCACCGCCCTGGATTTGCCCCGGACACCACTGACTCCGGTACAGCTTCTGTGGCTCAACCTGGTGACCGACTCTCTTCCTGCCCTGGCCCTGGGGGTGGAGCCGGTGGAGGAAGGGGTCATGGAGGAGGGGCCCCGGCCCGCCCACGTCAGCCTCTTTACCAGACAGTTTTCTCTGCAGCTCGCCTGGCAGGGGTTGCTGGTGGGAGGGGTCACCCTGGCCGCCTGGGGACTGGGCTGGGGCATGGCTGCCGACGGCGGTGCCCTGGCCGGCACCATGGCCTTTGCCACCCTGACGCTGTGTCAGCTCTTCCATGCCTTTGATGTGCGCAGCGACCATAAGACGGTGGCCGAGCTGGGCGTGACCTCCAACCGGGCCATGGTCCGGGCCTTCCTGGTGGGGGCGGCCCTTTTACTCTCCGCCCTGATCTTCCCGCCTCTGCGGCTGGTTTTTGGCACCGTGGCCATGTCCCCAAAGGCGTGGGGATGGGTGGTGCTCCTCTCCCTTGTCCCGGCGGTGGCCAGCGAGCTGAATAAAGTGCTCCACAGAGCGCAGGGGAAAAAGAGGGACCAGCATCCTGTCCGCATCTGAGCGGGATGGGAAGTGTGCTCGGCTCTGGCGGGCCAAGAGGCCAAAGGATGAAGAGGACGAAAATAAAAAGGCTGGAGCTCCGGCTCCAGCCTTTTCCATGTGTATATTGGGTATGACGCTCAGCCCTGTTCGGCCTTGTTCTTCTTCCGCCAGGCGTCCAGCACAGCGCAGAACACCAGGGACAGATAGGTCTCATCCGCATTGGCGCTGCGGCTGGTGAGGGCAATGGGTACCTTGGCGCCCACCACGGCGCCGCAGGTGACAGCATGGGCATGGATGAGCCAGCTCTTCACCAGCGTATTGGCGGTGGAGAGGTCGGGGGCAATGATGCCGTCGAAGCCGCCGCCGCTCCAGGGACAGTCGTAGTGCTTCAAACGGGCGGCCTCCTTGCTCAGAATGAGGTCGTAGGCAATGGGGCCCCACAGCTCGCAGTCGGCAAAGGGCTTCTGCTTCTGCTCGGCGACCAGACGCTGGGCCTCCACGGTGTCCTGCATGTGGAAGGTCACCTGCTCCACCAGGCTCAGCAGGGCCAGCTTGGGGTTCTCGTAGCCGAAGGCCTTCAGAGCGTCGGCGGTATTTTTGATGATGGCCTTCTTCTGGGTCATGTTGGGCTTAATGATGACGGTCATGTCGCTCAGGGCCAGCAGCTTGGGGTACTCAGGCAGAGAGGCCAGAGAGACGTGACTCATAAGCCGCTCGGTCCGCAGGCCATTCTTGCCGTCCAGCACCGGCATCAGGAAGTCGCGGGTGGGGATGTTGCCGCGCATGAGCACATCGCCATCCCCGGAGTTGATGATGTCGATGGCCATCTGGGTCATATTGTGTCCGGGAGGGGTGTCCACCATGGTGTAGGGCTCCTTCTCCAGACCAAATTGCTCCAGAACTGTAATGGTCCGGGCGCGGTCGCCCACCAGCACCGGCTGAACCAGACCCTTTTCCTGTGCGGCAAAGAGGCCCTTGAGCATGTTCTCACCGTCGGAACCGGCCAGGATCACCCGCATGGGACGGGACATCTTGGGTACGCGCTCCAGGATCGCGTCGAAATTTTTCAATTCCATATTGTCATCTCCGATCCACTTTAAACCATGTGGCTGCCGCGCAGCCTGTCTTGTCCCAGTATAGCCTATTTCCCGGGCGATGACAAGAGAAATTAGGAAAAAGGAAATTTTCAGGCCACAAACGAAAGACCGCCGCCCGGGTGGGCGGCGGTGAGATATGGTTAGCCCTGCTCGGCGGCCTCACGGGAGGCGATGTCTGCCTGCGCCTTGGCCTCCAGTGCGGCGGCATCCTCCCTGGGGACCTCACGGATGAGGATGAATGGGGTGAGCTGACGGACCTGACCGGCGGGGTTGTCACCAATGAGCTTGGAGAGCTTCTCGTCGGGCCAGTCCTTTAAAGCCGAGCACTTACCCAGGATCTCCTGGGCCAGAGCGTTGGCGTCCACGATCATGGAAACCACGCCGGTCTCCTTGAGCACCTTGTCACACACGCCGTCGGGGTCGGCGGGGATACGGATGCCCATCTGGGCATACTCCTCAATGTCGTGGCCGAAGAAGCCGTCCAGGCCGTAAACCTCATCGCCGGCGATCTTATAAAACGTACCATGGATTCCCCGGAGCTTGTCGATGGCGGCCCGGAAGGCGGCCCACAGGATCTTGGGAGCGCCGCACTGGTTGATGGCAAACTGCATTTTATAGGGGACGCCGGCGCCGGGGCCCGCCTTGGTCTGCACCACACAGCGGCAGAGGATATTGGCCAACAGCCCGGGCTTTACGTCCTCGGCGTAGACCACCCGCTTCTGGCACAGGGAGACGATCTTCTCACTCACCGACACAATGTCCCCCGGCTGCCACACCGGGACCACATACTGGCGGACCAGAGCATCGTAGTCGTCGCCCACATTGACAAAGGGGATTTGAATGGCGTGACGGGCATAGGTCTTGCCATCCACCTCGATGATGAGCTTTTTTGTGGCGTTGACGTAAAAATCTTTTGCTTCCATAGCCGCTCCTTTTCCACGATCTTTCCCAGAGAAAAACCTCCGCTGTTCACCGCAAAGCCGGTCAAGCCCGGCGATACGGTAAAAGTATAGCCGTTTCCCGGGAAAAATCAACCCTTGGGGACCATTTTCCCCCAAAGGAAAAGGATAAAATGGGAAATGCCGGGGCACACTAGGGGCGAAAGGAGGGATGGCCGTGTTCCGACGGGACAGGAGGGAGAAAAAAGAGGAGAAGGTGCCGCCTCATCCCCGTCAAGAGCCCCGGATTTCCGGTCCGTTGACGGTAGAGAACCTGGAGCGGGTTTTCACAGACTGCGTGGACTTCGCCAAGCGGCAGGTGGCCCTGGGGGGCGATCCGGCCCGCAGGGCCACCCTGTGCTATCTCTCCGGTATGGTGAAAATGGAGCGGATCAGTGACTATATCCTGCGGCCATTGGCCCAGGACGAAATGCTGGGGAAGTGCGGTGAGGCCGAGGCGGTGACCCGTATCCAGGCCGGCGCCCTCTATAACCTCATTGTAGAGGAGCGGACCACCGCCGACCAGGGGGTCTTCGACCTGATCAACGGCTGGTGCCTGCTCTTTTTCCCACAGACGCAGAAGGTCCTGTCCTTCCTGGTCCAGACCGAGGAAAAACGCTCGATTTCCCCATCGGAGAATGAGCCGCCCCTGAAAGGACCCCGGGATTCCTTTGTGGAATCCGTCCGTACCAACACCTCGATTCTTCGCCGCCGGGTCCGTGCGCCGGGCCTGCGCATCAAGGAGCTGCTGGTGGGGCGGCAGACCGTGACGCCTGTGGACCTGGCGTGGATTGAGGGCATTGCCAACCCGGAGACGGTGGCCGCCGTGGAGGGACGGCTGGCCGATATGGACATCGACGGACTCATCTCCCCTGCCAGTCTGGAGGAGTATCTCACCGGGGATGTGCGTACAGCGTTTCCCACCATCCTATCCACCGAGCGGCCCGACCGCTTTTCCGCCGGCATCCTGGAGGGCCGGGTGGGAGTGCTGGTGGACGGCCAGCCCATGGGCTGGCTGCTCCCCGCCGGCCTGAGCCAGTTTTTCCGCACACCTCAGGACAAGGCCCTGAGCTGGATGGCGGCCTCGGCCCTGCTGGTGATTCGATACCTGTGTATGCTCACCACCCTCTTTCTCCCTGCCCTCTATATTGCCGCCGTCACCTTCCACCTGGAGCTGCTTCCCACCCGGCTGGCCCTGGCCATTGTGGCCGCCAAGCAGGACGTACCATTCACCACCATCTTTGAGGTGCTCATGATGCTGGTGGCCTTTGAGGTCATTCAGGAGGCCGGGCTCCGGCTCCCCAGCTCCATCGGACAGACCGTCTCCATTCTGGGAGGACTGGTGGTGGGCTCCGCTGCCGTGGAGGCCCGCATCGTCTCCCCGGTGGTCCTCATCGTGGTGGCAGCCGCCGGTATCGCCGGCTACACCATGCCCTCCCAGGACTTTGCCGCCGCCCTGCGGCTCTGGCGTTTTGCCTTCGCTGCCTTGGCCGCTCTGGCCGGCATGTTTGGCGTGGCCATGGGGGGACTTCTGCTGATCTGCCACCTTGCCTCTCTGGAGTCCTTCGGGGTGGCCTATCTATCACCATTCGCCGCAAACGATGGGAGCCGGAGGGCTGTTTACGCCGTCCTCCGCCGTCCCCTTCCCTTTGTCAAGCTCCGGGAGGCCGCGCTTCGCACCCGAAACCGCCGCAATCAAGGCGCAGATCCGTTTTCCTAGAGAGGAGATTATCATGAGATATGTGACTCTCATCTGCCTGGCGCTGTGTGCCCTCCTGACGGGATGTTCAGCCCTGCCCTACGCCCACCAGATCGACAAAACGGTGCTCATGGAGGTATTGGGAGTGGACGCCGGAGTAGGGGAGACGGTGACGGTCACCGCCGCCAGCGGTGCCCGGTCGGGAGACCAGGACCCCCTGGTGCTCTCAGCACAGGCGGGTACCATCTCCGCCGCCTGCGCCGATATGGGGCAGCGTGGGGAGGATTTTGTCTTCTTCGGTGATGTGGAACAGGTGCTGGTGGGGGAAGAGGAGGCCCGGCGTGGTCTGGAGCCCCTGCTGGGACACATGGCCCGGGACCCGGAGCTGCGGCTGGAGGCGGAGCTGTGGGTGGTAAAGGGGACAGAGGCCGCCCAACTGCTGCTGGAGGCCGGAGAGGGGGAGAGCTTGCCCGAGCGGCTCTCCGCCATGTCCCGAAACGCTGAGCTGCTGGGTGGGCCCCGGCCCCAGATGGCCCGTGGTGCCCTCACTGACCTGCTGGAGAACGGCGCCACCCTGCTCCCCGCTCTAGAGCGCCGGGAGGCTGAGGATGGACAGGGGGCCCAGGGGGAATATGTGCTGGAGGCGGCGGGCTACGCCGTCATCCGGGATGGAGTTCTCCAGGGCTTTACCGATCAGGCTGCCGCCTTTGGGGCGGATTTGCTGCGGGGAATGGGAAAGGGTCAGGTACTGGAGCTCTCCGGCCCGGACCAAGGGTATACCGCCCTAAAGATCACCGGGGTAAAGACCACCTTCCGCACCGTTTTTGAAGGGGAGACCATTGTGGGATTGCGGGTGGCCTGCGCGCTTGAGACACAGGCAGTGGAGCTCTCCGGTACCGCCGCCCGGCTGGGGGAGGAGGATCGGTTGGCACTGGAGGAGGAGCTTTCCCGGCTGGCCGGAGCGGCCATGGAGGCTGCCATGGATCAGTTTCAGAGTCTGCGGGCCGACGCCATCCACCTGCTGGACCGGGTGGCGCTGGCGGTGCCCTGGAAACAGGCCGCCATGGAGGAGCAGTGGTGGCAGGCGTTTCCCCGCCTGACTCTGGAAGTGGAGGTGGAGGCCACTGTGGCCAGAAGCTGATCAGAAAGGAGACGCCCTATGGAGGGAGATCAGATCTCCGCCCGGCAGCTCTACGGGATGCTGTTTACCGGGCTTTTGACCCCGGCGGTTCGAGCGCTGCCGGTACTCACCGCCGCAGTGGCGGATAAGAGCGCTTGGCTCACTGGACTGCTGGCCTTTCCGCCCCTGCTCGGGGCCGGTTGGGCCACCTATACCTTATCCAAAGGGGCAGGGGGGCTCTCCGGCGGCCTCTGTCGGGCATTTGGTGTGACAGTGGGCCGGACCATTACAATAATATATATGTTGTGGGCCCTCTTTCTCCTGAGCTTGGAGGGAAGGCTCTATGCCGGTCGGATGGTGACCGCCGGCTACCGGGGGGCATCTCCAGCCGTCTTTTTGCTGGTGTTGCTGGGGGTGACCGTGTGGATGGCGCGGCGGAAGCTGTGTGCATTTGCCCGGAGCGCCGAGATCTGTTTTCTGGTCCTGGCGCCGATCCTGACCCTGGTGGTGGGATTCTCTCTCCTGGATGCCCGGCCTCGCCGGGTGCTCCCGGTATGGACCCAGGACCTCCCTGCGGCCGCAGCGGCCACCCTGGTGCCGGTGGGAGTTCTCTCCGGCGGTGTTCTGGGGGGCTTTTTGGCCGGACAGGTGTCTCCCAGGGAGGGAGATGCCAGATTGGGCCGCCGGTGGCTTCTCGGCACCTGCGTGGCCATTACACTCCTACAGCTTGGCGCAGTGGCCCAGCTGGGGGCACGGCTGTGCGCCCGAGTAGAGGTGCCTTTTTTTGAGATGGCGCGGGGGGTAGGAATGGATGGCGCCTTTCAGCGGGTGGAGTCTATCGTGATGGCCTTCTGGATCTTAAGCGACTTTGTATGGATGGGTACCCTACTATTTGCCATCAAGGCCATGGCAGCAGTGGTGGCAAAACCAAACTGGGTGAGGAGAACGCCGGTCATCGCCGCCACCTTGGCCTTCCTGGGCGCACTGTTCCTTTTTCCGGATGATTTTGCTGCCCGGGCGCTGGACGCATGGCTGGCTCCGGCGGGGCAGCTGGTGTTGGGCTTTGCTATACCATTTGCCGCACTGCTGGGTGAATACCTGAAGAGGAGAAAGGAGGAGAGAGGGACACCGCCCTCCTAGCCCCTTTGGTATAGACCTATATCTTGGGGTGTAAAGAGGAAGAAATGAGATAGATATAGTTGTATTTTGCCGCAGTAAAAACAAAAGAAAGAAAAGTAAAAAAATTTGAAAAAAGGTGTTGACAATGGGGGGGATGATTTGGTATATTAACTGAGCGCCTTGCGAGAGGCACTGAAACAGAACGATGAAGAGAGTAAAATCTCTGAGGGCTGAAAAAAGTGCTTGACAAACGCTTGCGTATCTGCTAAACTAAATGAGTTCGCGCCGGACGGAAGTCCGG